>NZ_LT669941.1:0-355931 GCF_900128505.1 Parabacteroides timonensis | reverse complement strand
GGCTTCTCCTTCACCTGTTACCGAACCAGCATTATAGCTATTTGTTATCGAACTAATAATGGGGAGGTCTTCAACGTATATACCGCCGCCGTTATAGCCACACACGCCACCCACCTTGGCTTCGCTTCCACCCGTTACCGAACCAGCATTATAGCTATTTGTTATCAAGCTAATAATGGGGCGGTTGTAAGAGGATATACCGCTATCGCTATCGCCACACACGCCGCCGACAGAGGCACCGTCTCCACCCTCTACCGAACCAGCATTATAGCTATTTGTTATCGAGCTGATACAGTCACTCCCATTAGCGTTAGCACCACTAAAGCTACTGCCACACACGCCGCCAACAAAGGCAGACTTTCCACCCTCTACCGAACCTACATTATAGCTATCGGAGATCGTGACACGGCTATAGCCACACACGCCGCCGACCTTGGCAGACTCTCCACCCTCTACCGAACCTACATTATAGCTATTGGAGATCGAATTAAAGTCATCGCCATAGCCACACACACCGCCGACAGAGGCAGACTTTCCACCCTCTACTGAACCGGTGTTATAGCTATTGGAGATCTTACCTGAACCACCGCTATCGCCACACACGCCGCCGACAGAGGCAGATTCTCCTCCCTCTATCGAACCGGTATTATAGCTATTTGATATCGAGCCATAGCTATAGCCACACACGCCGCCCACAGAGGCAGACTCTCCTCCCTCTATCGAACCGGTATTATAGCTATTTGATATCAAGCCTTCGCTATAGCCACACACACCGCCCACAGAGGCACCATTTCCGCCCTCTACCGAACCGGCATTATAGCTATTGGAGATCGTGCCAAAGTTCAAGCCACACACGCCGCCGACAGAGGCTTCTGCTCCTGTCCCCTTCACAAAACTATCCACCACCCCGACATTCTCTATCTTACCGCCGTAGCCAAGATAACCGAACAGGCCTAGGTAAGCATTATCTGTATTATCATTAATATAAACCCCCAACACCTTGTAGCCATTCCCATCAAAGGTTCCTGTAAAAGGTTTGTCATCGTCTTTCCCTATCGGCGTCCACTGCTCCAGCTCAGCAGATATCGTCTCACTATCCGGCTTCCCATCCTCATCTAGCTTCAACCCCGACACCTCAATATCTTGTATCAACTTGCCATCGAGATTGCTATTATTTGCATTCACTTTCCCTGCAAACCAGCGCAATTCCTCTGCTGAAGAGATAAGATAAACGCCTTCCTCTAATTTCGGTACCTGTGCAAGGGTGGGGAAGGTTATATCGTCGCCATTTGCTGTGGCTTTGCCTATCCAGGGAGTCTTTAGATCTCCTACTAGGAGGTCATTCATTGCTTCGGCAAAAGATTGAGGTTGAGCTGCCTTAGTCTTATCTTCGTTATTATCCTCATTCCCAATCCCTTTATCCGGAACACCATCCACCTCAAGATAGTAGCAGCCGGTGATTTCACCGTTGTTATCGCCACACACGCCACCGACAGAGACTAGGCTTTCCGCCTCCCCCGTCACCGAACCGGCATTATAACAATTGGAGATTGAACTATAGTCAGAGCTAGAGCCACACACACCGCCGACAAAGGCGTAGCCCCATCCATTCGCCTCCTTCCCCTCCCCCGTCACCGAACCGATATTGTAACAATTGGAGATCGTGCCACCAGAGCTAAGGCCACACACACCGCCGACATAGGCAGAGGAGGTATTCCCCTCCCCCGTATTCTCCGTCTCTCCCGTCACCGAACCGGCATTATAGCTATTGGAGATCGAGCCATAGCTATAGCCACACACACCGCCGACATAGGGAAACCTTCCCGTCCCCTTCACATAACTATCCACCACCCCGACATTCTTTATTTCACCGTCTTGCTCATCGTATTCGCCAAGACAACCGAACAAACCTAGATAAGCTCCATCGTCACCATCATCAATATAAACCCCCGACACCGTTTTATTATTCCCATCAAAGGTCCCTTTAAAAGAGTTTTGATAGTTTTTCCCTATCGGCCTCCAAAGATTAAGCTCGGATACATCGCCTTGCAAATTCCCATCTTTATCCAACACGCCCACATTAAGAACAATATCCTTTTGCAATATAACCGTCTTGCCTTTAAAACCGTTCCCATCATTCACCAACTCCGCCAATTTAGCCAGTTGCGCTGCGGTAGAAATATGATAGACATTTTCATTGTCCGCGATCGGGTTTAGGTGATCAGCCGACTCTCCATTCCACACTTCGTCTTGCCCCCAAACGGCGCAAACCATCATCACCAATATATTCAATACAAGTATCAGTTTTCTCATTTTATGCTATTCGTTTTATCGTTTCATTTTATAGTTTCAATGCTCTAAAGGGCAGGAACCTAGTCTTTAAAGGACTATGATAATTACTGTTTCTTTATGGAGAAGATATCGGGTTTAATAAACTAATATATTGATATATTAATATTAATTCACCTTTCAGGGAGATGGCGGATTATTTTTTCTGTTGATGTAACGTCTCATAATTCAATGTCTACATCAGTTATTTTCTGCTTTAAAAATTTTTCAATTAAACATTTTTCGTTTATCTTTATATGGAATTGAAAGGTTGTTTTTCGGTAACATACAGACGGATTCTCACTCGTATTTCGGTCGGAAATACCGGTGAAGCAAATACCTGTTATCTACCTGTTTGTTATTGTTTATTTTATATTAGAAAACAGGCTTACTTTTCAAGGCATAGCTTAAAGGAGAAAGAAAATGACGTAGTCCTTTAAAGACTAGTTCCCCCCTTCCCCCTCCCCAGCTCCTACCCCTTGATTTTCCTCTCCGGAAAATCGATATACATTTGTCGTCACGTTTTTATTGATCAAACACGTAGATTTATTACTTAACAAAACAAACAACCACCCGATACCGGCATGGTTATCCCGTCCGAACGGCATGCTTAACCCACCGTAACGACACAGGCAAGCTACCCTGGTGATACTACCATGTCAGCCCCGCCCACGCAAGGGAAACCACCCATCGGGATAATTCATAAAAAACACAATAACCATAGGTAGTCCTCTCTTCCCACAATATAAAAAAATCATGAGAAAAAAAAGTATTTGCAACCGAAGACTCATCCAGTCCTTCACAACCTATCGACGCTTTTTAAGTACATACACCGACCGCGGCGCACTGCTGCACGAAACCGCCCTCTTCCTGCTCAAAACCCAACCGTTGAGCGAGCAGGAAGAAGCCTTCAAAAGAAACTTCTTCGCCACCTACGCCCTCGAACTGGCCGGGCCATGCGGATGTCACGACGTCTTGCCCGCCCATTTACGCATCGACAATCCGGAGAAAACACAGATACTGATCGAACTGATGAGCGCCCTGCGACGACGCGGATTGCTGGGAGATATGACTATCAAACAACTGGCAAAAATCCTGAACTGCATCCTTCTGTCGAAATACAGCCTCTCGGGCATGAGAAGCCGCCTCAAGACCGTCCTGCCGGAACTGGAATACGTCGACGGAACCATCCATGCGCTGACAAAAGAAATCAAGCAAAAGAAGAACGAACAACAAGAATATAAATAACATTTATCCCGGGAAGAGAGGAAACCTTTCGACCGGTTTTTACGGATCGCTTTGAAAACAAGGCGTTTAACCTCCTGAAAACAGGGAAGACGAGCTTTCGGATACCGGCGTTATATTTGTTAAAAATTTTAGAAAAACATCTTGCTCTCTTATATATATTCTTATATAATAATGAAAAGCGTCTCAAAGATCGTCTCACGATTGTCTCCGAAGCCCGTTTTTCGACTTTGTAAAAGACTGATATATAAACCGATAGAAAGAGAAAAGACCGTCCGGAGATTGTCTTAAAGATTGTCTACTAATATTTGTTAACAGCAACTTTAAAACCATATCGTTATGCAAAACATGAACAACAAAAAAACCGACCTGTTTCTGAGAGGATTCCTCAAAGTGCCAAACACCATTCTAAGCAAGATGTATGCCGACGACTCATACACCCGCCAGTACGGCAATCTATACCTCTGCCTCTTGTTTCACGCCAACAAGCGCGACGAAGATATCTCCATCCACTCGCAAACCGTCTACTGCCAACGAGGCGAATGGATCACAAGCTACCGGACTATCGAAGACAAGACACAAATCTCGCGGTCGCGATTGAGTGTATTGCTGGACGATATGGTGGCAGACGGCGTGATCGCTGTGCAGCGGCTGCCCCGCTTCACGATCATTACGATCGTGGGTTACGACGACTGGATGAAGGTACCTGCCATCGGTAACCTGCCGCCGGCCATACCGGCCCGGCACATCCCGCCAGCCTACCTGAGAGAGAGTTTTCGCCCCGTTTACGTACGATTCACCTAAATAAAAACAGACAGATCATGACAAAAGAAGCAAACAAACAACAACAGTTCCCGCTCCCCCTCCCGGCTACGGAAGAGATGGAACGTGCCGTTATCCTGGCCGTTATCGCACAAAGCAATGCCATTGCCGACGTGGCGGAGCGTCTCCTGCCCGATATGTTTACCAACCCCGACTACCGCCTGGTCTACCGTGCCATGACGGCGCTCCACGACCGCGAGGCGGACATCGATATGCTGAGCATCGAAAGCGAAATGCGCCTGCTCGAACCTGAGCAGGCGGCGCGTCTGAACGGGTTGGGATTTATTGCCGACCATCTGCTGACGGTGCGCAATGCGTCGCATATCCGGACGTATGCTGCTGCGGTGGTGCGTTGCTGGGTGTTGCGCCGGCTATGTGCCGATATGAAAGAGCATGCGATCAAGGCGCACGAACCGGCGGTCGACGTGGTGTCGCTGCTCGGACAGGTGCACAAGGGCGTTCAGAAGCTGGAGGATTTCTTTGCCGTCAGCAGCACCACACATGCCGCCGGGGAGGTGAGCCGCCGCATCCTCGATACGATTTACCGCGAACAGAGCTTGCATGCCGCCGGAGAGATGCTGCAACTGACGACGGGCATCGCGGAGTTCGACCGTCATCTGGGCGGTCTTTACCGGGGCGAACAGCTGGTGCTGGCGGGTCGTCCTTCGATGGGGAAGACGGCGCTGGCGCTCCACATGGCGTTGGCGGTGGCACGCAAAGGGAAGCGGGTTTGTTTCTTCAGCCTGGAGATGACGGAACGGCAACTGGTGAGCCGCCTGCTTTGTATGCTGAGCGGCGTGGAGCCCGACAAGCTGCGTTTCAAGCAACTGGCGGAAGACGACCGGGCGAAGCTGGAGGCGGCGGCCGAGGAGCTGGATCGCCTGCCGCTTTTCCTGAACTATTGCAGCGGCTGCACGTTCGAGGAGATCCGGGCGAAGACGATGGCGCTGCACCGTCGGATGCCGCTCGACCTGATCATCGTGGATTACCTCAACCTGATACAGGTGAATCCTGCCGGGCGTGGCGAGGTGAGGGACACGATGGATCTGGCGTTGGGCGATGTGTGCCGTAAGCTGAAGAACCTGATCATGGAGGCGGATGTGGCGGGTATCGTACTGGCGCAATTGAACCGTAACTGTGAGGCGCGTCAGGATCATGTCCCGGTGATGAGCGACCTGCGTAACTCGGGCGAGATCGAGCAGATAGCGGACAGCATCGCGTTTGTCTACCGTCCGGAGCAGTACCGCGAGTATTACGACAAGCATACGAAAGAGGATATGCGTGGCGTGGGCCAGTTGTTCATCGCCAAGAACCGCAACGGGGCGACGGGCGAAGTGCGTTTCCGGTATAACGCCAGCCTGACGCAGATTTATCCTTACAAAAAGGGGACAGTTTAGAAAAAGGTGAGCTTCAAGTAGGAGCCATATTTGAGCCTTTTTTATGAGGCGGAGCCTCATGCCGCAGGCTTTCTTTTGCCGTTTGCTTCAGCAAACGGATATCTAAATGCTCCGGCTTTGCCGGATCCTCTGTGGGTTTTAACCCCCTTTCATCTTAGGAAGAAAGCCCCGGTTAATAAAGGGGCTTAAGCCCACAGAGGAAGAGGCTTAGCCTCCTGATTATTAGTCCGTCAGCTGAAGCAGACGGCAAAAGAGAGCCTGCGGCACAAGGCGTTGCCTTGTTGAAGACAACGGCACCTGTAAGGGCGGTTCGCGAACCGCCCCTACCAACGCCCCTACATTCAAAACTGATAATAACTGAATTTATCACTGTCTTCATTAGGCTATTGGCCAATTATCTTATTATTTAAACAATTTACCATGAATATCGAACAATTGAAAGCCGCCAACCCCATCGAACGCGTGGCGGCGCGTTATGCCACCCTGCATCGGGCAGGCGCCAACTACAAGATGCTATGCCCGTTTCACGACGACCATCATCCGTCGCTGATGCTGCATGTGGGTAAACAGTTTTTCAAATGCCATGCCTGCGGGGCGGGAGGCGATGTGATCGCGCTGGTGATGGGGATGGAGAAATGTTCGTTTGCCGAAGCGGTAGGGATTTTGACGGCAGGATCGACAGCAGGATCTACATCGGTGACACACCCCCTGCCCCCTCCCCAGAGGGGAAAAGTTACTCCTGACACTACAACGGAGGCTAACAGTAAAGCTTCCAATATTATCAGTCAGGATCAACAAAGAGTATCTCCCTCCCCTCTGGAGAGGGGGCAGGGGGTGTGTAATCTTCTCTCCGGCAACCAACAATTCCTGCAATCCCTCCGGCCCTGCGCCTCCGGCCACAGTGAGCTGTCACCTACCTGGCTCGACTTCGGGGTCGGATTGGCTCCGGCCTTTGTGCCCGATGCTTTCCGCACGATGCGCAGCCGCATTGTCTTCCCGATCTACGATGCGGAAAAGGTGCTGACGGGTTTCGGTGCACGCCGTATCGACAATGGCCTGCTGGACGCAGCAGCCGACAGTTCCCCCAAATACATCAACACCGCCAACAACGGACTGTTCGACAAGAGCCGCACGCTCTATGGGATTCACCGGGCAACAGAGGCGATTCGCAAGGAGGGCTTCGTTTTTCTGGTGGAAGGATATAAGGATGTCCTCGCCATGCATGCCGCCGGATTCTGTCACACGGTGGCTTTATGTGGGACAGCGCTGACCGACGGGCAGGCGGAGATTCTCTCGTGCTACACCTCCTGCCTGCATCTTCTGCTCGACGGCGACGGGCCCGGACAGAAGGCTGCCGCAAAGATTGCTGCCGAACGGCAGCGTCAGTTCAGTGTACGTACTTCCTTCATCCTCGGCGGCGAGGATCCCGACGAGTTGTTCCGCCGGCTGGGGAAGGCCGGTTTTCGTACCTATCTGCATCATCTGACCGCACAGGGTTGTTATTCGGCACGCCGTCTGCTGGGGTATTGCCTGCGACAGCCGTCGCTCGCTCCTTTGCTCGAAGGGATGCTCGAAGCGGACGATATGCGGTTTGCCGACAGCGATTACAATGACTTGCTGCATTGCCTGGCGTTGCAGGAGGAGTGTCCGGAGGAGTTGCAGGTGTTCGCCGGTTACCTGGAAGAGTTGCTGCCGGAGTTGTTTCCGGCCCTCCCCGAATTGCCGGGCGTACCGGAGGGGATGACGGATGAGCAGATCCCACTATCGCACGAGGTCATGCTCCGGATACTTCTCACGGAGTATTACGAAGAAAAGATCATCGGTGAAGGCCGCCGTTTGCGTCGGCAGATACAGTCCGTCGACCCGGCTGACCGCCCTACCCTCTTCCGCGACCTTCATCGTCAGCTCCGTCACCTCTCACAGATCACCCGCGAGGCGGAACGGACGGCGGCAGTGGATGAGAGGTGGTTTTAACCGATAGCCTACCGCCTAAAATAGGACATTAATTTGTTTTTACGAGAAAGATATTGTTCCTTTGTTATAGCTTTACAGAAAATAAGAATATATGGACAATAGAATCTATCCGATCGGCATACAGAACTTCGAGAAACTGCGTAAAGACGGTTATGTCTATGTGGACAAGACAGCATGGGTGCATCGGTTGGTGACCACCGGCAGTTACTATTTCCTGAGCCGCCCGCGCCGCTTCGGCAAAAGCCTGCTGATATCTACCCTCGAAGCTTATTTTCTGGGAAAGTGTGAACTGTTTGAAGGCTTGGCCATAGAGCAGTTGGAACAGAACTGGACGGTACGTCCGGTCTTTCACCTCGACCTGAATATCGGTAAATACGATACCCCCGGAAGCCTGGACGACATACTGGAAAAGAACGTTGCCAAATGGGAAGAACTGTATGGTGCCAACAAATCGGAACGTAGCATCGCCCTGCGTTTTGCCGGTGTCATAGAGCGGGCGGTGGAAAAGACGGGCCATCGTGTCGCCATCCTGGTGGACGAATACGACAAACCCATGCTGCAGGCCATCGGTAACAGCGAACTGCAAAAGGAGTTCCGCAACACCCTGAAGCCTTTCTACGGCGTATTGAAGACGATGGACGGCTATATCAAGCTGGGTTTCCTGACCGGCGTTACGAAGTTTGGGAAAGTGAGCGTGTTCAGCGACCTCAACAACCTGAAGGATATATCCATGCGCCGCGACTATAACGATATCTGCGGCATCACAGACGAGGAACTATATCAGTATTTTGACAAAGACCTGCATCTTCTTGCCGAAGCGCAGGGCATGGATTATGACACCGTATGCCTTGAGATGAAGAAGCGCTACGACGGCTATCATTTCAATGTCAACACCTCCGGTATCTACAATCCGTTCAGTCTGCTCAATACGTTCGACTCCATGGCGTTCGGCAATTACTGGTTTGCTACGGGCACTCCCTCTTATCTGGTTTACCTGCTGAAGAAACACAACTATCGGTTGGAAGATATTCAAGGCGTAGAAGTCACTGCAGATGTACTCGACAGCATCGATTCGGAAGGTACCCATCCTATTCCCGTCATCTATCAGAGCGGGTATCTGACCATAAAGGATTATGACAGCCGTTTTAGACTTTATACTTTGGATTATCCCAATCAGGAAGTGGAGGAAGGCTTTTTGAATTATCTGATGCCTTTCTATACAGATAAAAGTGAGTCTGAAGCTCCGTTTGAAATTCGTAAGTTTGTATCCGAAGTAGAGCATGCGAATGTAGACGGCTTTTTCCGCCGCCTGCAGAGTTTCTTTGCAGATGCTCCCTATGAGGTGATTGTTGGTCAGGAGCCGCAACGCAATGTAGAACTGTTTTTTCAGAATGTATTGTATATCGTGTTCAAGATGATGGGCTTCCATGTCCGGGTGGAATATCATACGAACCGTGGTCGTGTGGATCTGGTGCTGACCACCGATAAATATATCTATCTGATGGAATTCAAACAAGATGGTACGGCAGCAGAGGCCCTGGAGCAAATCAGAGAGAACCGTTACGAACAGCCCTTCCAAAGTGATTCACGCCAGCTGTTCAAGATAGGCGTGAACTTCAATAGTAAGGTCAGAAATATAGAGGAATGGGTTATGGAAGAATAAATTTGCTTTTCAGGAAAAGATATAGTTCCTTTGTGGACAAGGTAACGTTATAAAGAAAGGAACCAAATCTATGACAAAGAAAAAGTACTCCGAACCGGATGAAACGACTTCCCGTTCATCTGTCAATGAACCTATATCGTCTTATGGGTTAAGTGAAATTATAGGACAAACATCGCCTGCCCAATACTCCTTAGATGAACTGAAGGCTCATCTGGCTATATCCCTGGAAGATATTAAAGCCGGACGCATACACAATCATGAAGATATTCCTAACCTGCGTCCTCAATGGAAACTTCAATAATATGGACAGAAAGGGCGCTGGCTACATTAGATAGTATATTCGAGTTTTACAAAGAAAAAAGCGAATACATTGCAATAAAAATAATAAACCGGCTATATCATTCAGCCAGCACTCTAACTATATTCCCCACTGCCGGTGTTATTGAACCATCACTGGAAGGATTTCCCGTCAGCTTTCGTTCTCTGGTAGTAGAAAAGCATTTTAAGCTTATCTATTACATAGACGTAGATCGTATATATATTGCAGAAGTCTGGGATACACGGCAAAATCCGGCCAGTCTGAAGGTGCATTTGTAAAAGCTAACAGAATTTGCTTTTTAGGAAAAGATATTGTTTCTTTGTAGAACAAGATAACGTTATAAAGAAAGGAACCAAATCTATGACAAAGAAAAAGTACTCCGAACCGGATGAAACAACTCCCCGTTCATCAGTCTATGAACCGCAGGCCAGCTATGGATTAAGCGTTAACGATCTACGCACCGAGCTCATACGCGAAATTCTTCATATTGAAGATAAGTCTTTGCTTAATGAAGCACTTGGTTATTTGAGGAGATTAGCCAGGCCCGTCGTTTCTGGTGTGGCAGAAGATGTTCTTCCTTATACGATGGAAGCGATTAACGCCCGTATTGATGAAGCTGAAAATGATATTGACACAGGCCAGACTTATACAAGTCAGCAGATGCATGACATAATGGAAAAGAAATACGCTTGGTTATGCAAATAAACTGGTCACGCAAAGCCTTAAAGGAATTAGATAGGATTATTATTCAATGCGTCGATATGTTCGGAGAACGTATTGCGATACTTTTTTACCGGAAAATAGGTGAATATGAAACCTTATTATTGAAAAATCCATTACTAGGTCCTCCTGAACCATTGCTTCAGGACCGGCAACGAGGATATCGGGGGCTTCTCATACAAGATCATTTCAAACTGATATATTATATAACAGACAGAAATATCATACAAATAGCGGATATCTGGGATACCCGTCGGGAACCCCAAAAGCTGATTAAACGCATTAAATAACAGAATCCAAACAACCACATACCTTCACAAACCTCTGCCGACAATCGCGAACTGCCCGCTTGCCGCGTGTCGTAGCTTTGTATTGTAATATTACAACAGACAACAAAGTTATTCACCATTAAAACTTTCTAATCATGGCAGTAAAATATCGTTTAGTCCAGAGAAAGGACATGAGTAAGGATGCGGCAGAAGATGCTAAGTTATTTTATGCGGTAAGCAGCTCGACAGGGATGTGTGACACCGACAAATTGTGTGAAATCATAGCAGACCGTTCGGCGGCTACGCCGGGTGACGTGAAGCTGGTGCTCGACGGGGTGTTGCATGTGTTAAGAGAGAAATTACCGGACGGGCAGACCATACAGGTTGGCGACCTGGGGTATTTCCAGGCTTCGTTGGGCAGCCAGGGAGCTATGACGGAGAAAGAATTTTCCGCCAATCTGATCAAACGTCGTCGTATCCTGTTCCGCCCCGGCAAACAGCTGGTGCAGCTGTCTGAAAACTTCAAGACGGAACGTTACTCCTCCGGCACGACTACACCGAAGGAGGACGAAGACGACAGGCCGGTGATCGAGTAGTCATACCGGTGATCGAATAGCCAAGAGCAGTCAAGGTTCCCCCAAATGATCGAAAATACAGGTCGCCTGTTTGGGGGTCAACACCTTCCTTCCCGGTTTCCAGCCACAAGCCGTCAGCCGGGAAGTCAACTCGTCACTCAATTTGATCCAGCGCCGGAGCTGCACGGAAGCACATTCGGGCTTGCTGTCGGGGAAGTACAACAGGGCTAGTTCCTGATATCCCCACACACGTTCGATCTTTTGTTTTTCGTCAGACATAACTCTTCGTTTTACTTGTTCAATGATGCATAAAGATAGTCATTTACAAGTTAATAATCAAAGGATAAAAGAAATATCTTCATACAAATTCATCCGATCATGACAAAACAAGAATTTATCCACCTCTATCTGTCCGATGCTTCGAAGGCAGGCGGGAAATACCAGATCAACCCCATCGTTATCCTGGCACAGGCGGCCATCGAATCGGGCTGGGGCGAAAGCGTACTCGCCAAGGAACATAACAACCTGTTCGGCATCACCGGCTACGGCCCTAAAAACGAATACTGGCATGGTGGCAAGGTGGAACTCAGCGAGGGCGGACTCTGTTTCCGCAAATACCGTTCGACACGCGAAAGCATCTTCGACTTCGCCCGCCTGATCCGTACCGCCTACCCGGCAGCGGCCAACGTCAGCCAAAAGCCCAACGCCTATGCCTCCGAGATAGCTTACAGCCGCTATATCAGCGAGGTGAACGGTGACAACCGGGCTGCCTACCGTAAAATGCTGTGCTCCATCGCCGCCAGCCTTCAACGTCTGGTCGAAATAAACGAAGCCAAATGGTACAACAACCTGTTCGCACCAACGACAGTCAGCCGGCAGGCTTGCAAACAACTTATTCATCAACCCATAAATACACCAAGCGTATGTCAACACTCAAAGTAATCTTCGATTTCCTCCTTTCCGTCGTCAAGATCATCTTTCCCGGAAAGAAAAACGGGAGGCACTGCCATCCGGGCCACCCCGTTCCTGACACTCATCGCCCTGACAGCCCTGATCCTGAAGGAGACGGAAGTAGCGATGGCAGCAGTGGGAGCCATCCTGTCGATGGCGCAGCCGAAGAAGAAGAGCCGTCCCCCTCCATCCGCTCCGACAAGCTGATGGGGCAGGCACTGATCGGAACGGCTATTATCGGTTATCTGTATAAGATGTTCGTATCCTAGCTGTCCCCCATAGAGCTTGTCATCTGATCAGCTTATACCCGATCCCCCGGACATTCAGTATCTTGATCCGGGGGTCTTTTTCCAGTTTATGCCGGAGCTTCGTGACGAACACATGCATGCTGCGGGCATTGTAGAAACTATCGTTTCCCCAGAGTTCCAATAGGATATCCTTGGTGTTGACCGGAAGATTCCCGCTCTCGCAAAGCAACCGGAGCAACTCCGACTCCTTGAAGGAAAGCTCGACCGATTCACCGCCTGCCTCCAACGTCTGCGTAGACGGATAAAACGTGTACAACCCGATTTCGTGATACGCGACAGCGACAGGCTCAGCTTTACTTTTAACGATCAATGCCTTCACCCGGACAATCAGTTCACGCAGGCTGAAAGGCTTCCGCAGGTAGTCGTTCGCCCCCAATTCGAACCCTTGCACGATATCGTCTACCGACGAACGGGCACTAAGGAACAGGACAGGCACCTCCTTATCCATCCGGCGGATGCGGTGCACCATCTCGAAACCATCCACCTCCGGCATCATCACATCGGCAATAATCAGTGCCGGATGCTCTTTGAAATAATGCTCTATCCCATCCAGTCCGTCGCGGGCTACCGCCACTTCGTAGCCTTCCTCTTCCAATGCGTCTTTGACGATCATGGCCAGGGAGACTTCGTCTTCTACTAATAAGATATCCATAAGCTTGGGGTTATTGCGGTAATGTAACTATAAAACAGGAACCCTGGCCGGACACGCTCTCTACGGTGACCGTCCCGCCATGCTTCTCCACCATTGTCTTCACATAAAAGAGTCCGATACCGTAGCCCTTCACCTGCGAATGGCGGCTGGAAGGCAACCGGTAGAACTTATCGAAAAGATGCCGGCGGTACTNCCATCCAGTCCGTCGCGGGCTACCGCCACTTCGTAGCCTTCCTCTTCCAATGCGTCTTTGACGATCATGGCCAGGGAGACTTCGTCTTCTACTAATAAGATATCCATAAGCTTGGGGTTATTGCGGTAATGTAACTATAAAACAGGAACCCTGGCCGGACACGCTCTCTACGGTGACCGTCCCGCCATGCTTCTCCACCATTGTCTTCACATAAAAGAGTCCGATACCGTAGCCCTTCACCTGCGAATGGCGGCTGGAAGGCAACCGGTAGAACTTATCGAAAAGATGCCGGCGGTACTCTTCAGGAATACCGGGGCCATTGTCCTGCACACGCAGCTGTACCTTTCCTCCGGCAGCCTCCACCCGTATCGTTATCTCCGGTTCCTTGTCCGCATATTTGACGGCATTATCCACCAGGTTGCTGATGATACTGTACAAATGTACGCGGTCGGCTCTCAGGGTTATTTCCTCCGGGACAGACTCCACACGGATGCGGTAAGGGCGTGACGACTTGATCTTCTGCTGTTCCAGTATCTTGCCGATCAGGGCATTCAACGAGATATCCTCCATCACCAGGCGGATCTCTTTCCGTTTCTCCAGGCTAAGGGTCAGGATCTGTTCGACCATTCCGCCCAGCCGTTCCAGTTCCTCGTGGCAGAGGTGGAGGTATTTGTCGGCCTTCTCCTTATTTCCCAGGAGGTTATAATGGATGATCGACTCGATGGCGGCATAAGATATGGCGATGGGTGTCTTCAACTCATGCGTCACGTTATGGGTGAAGTCGTCTTTCAGTTGCTCCACTGTCTTCTGATGAATCAGGAACCAGATCATGTAGGCGAACGACAATACCAGGATCAATAGGATCAGGAACGAAGAGACCAGAATACCTGTCATTCCCGCCAGCGAAGCCAGCCGGGTCGGTTCCACATAGACATAATAGGCTTTCGGATGATAGGTGGTATACTCCCAGGTATAACGGTCGTAATGCGCCGGGTCTTCCCCAGTGGGGACGGAAGAGGTGACCACCGTACTGTCGGTAAGCGACCGTATCTCCGTGAAATGGCGGAGGTGCAGGTTTTTCTCCCGGAGACCGGCCGTCAGCAGGCTGTCGAACTTCGCCAGGTCGACGGGAAAGATCGTATCGATCACCTCGTGGAGGCTGCGTTGCATCTGCAACCCCAGCTGGCCCAGCGAACTGAAATCATCACCTACCCTGACCTTGGCACTTTCGAGTACTTTCTTCAATTCTTCATCCACTTCGGGCACATAAGGGAGTCCGGCTTTTTTCTCGACAATCCGGACGGTCTCCGGCATCAAGTCCTTATCGCGGAAACGGGTAGTCAGGGCGATACCTCCCCGGTCGTCGGCCTGCGAGAAAGTTTCACGACGCTTGTTCGCCAACCGGCTGATGGTGTCGGCACGGCTGAACAGCTCGATATGGTCGGCATTGCGGATTGCTTCGATGATATATTCCCTGTTCTGCTGCTGGCGGGAATGGTACAGCCGGTCGATCCAAAACAACTGGTAGGCGAATATCCCGGATAACGACACGATCACCAGTGCAATGATATATTTCATGGATGATTTCATGCAAACAAATATAGGGATTCTCCGGCTTGCCGCCTGCCGCTTTAAACCAAAATAACACAGTTTCGGACGAATGTTATTTAGTCTTACCAAATGCAGGCGTTTTTTGGAACTGTTCAGCGCCCTTTCTACCTTTCGTATAAAAATCACGAAAAGCACAAGAACATGAAAAGAATCTATTACCTGTTATTGATAGCCAACTTGCTCCCGCTGCCCACCCGGTTATCGGCGCAAAAGCAGACTGACGGTAAAGGTACGATCCTGGTGAACGACAGCATCACACTGGAACTGCCGGAGATATTCGTCAAAGCCGAACGCCCGCTGGTGAAGATGACCGAAGGAAAACTCCAGTACGACATTCCCAACCTGATGAAAAGTAAACCGGTGGACAATGCGTTCGATGTCCTGGGCGAACTGCCGGGCGTAGAAAAGAAAGGCGACAATATCTCGCTGCTCGGCACATCGGGCACGACGATCATCATCAACGGCCGCAAAAGCAGCATGACACCGGAACAGCTGGCCGACATGCTGAAGTCGACCTCTTCCGATAAGGTGAAAAAGGTGGAGGTGATGTACAGTACTCCGCCACAATACGGTGTACAGGGTGCCTCCATCAACCTGGTCATCGAAAACGACAAGAGCCTGAAGGATATCCTGAAAGGGGAAGTATCGCTGACGGGGGAACAGGGGTACTATTTCTCTCCTTCGGGAAGGGTGAACCTGTCGTACACGGGAAAGAAATATACGACGGACTTCTCCTACTCGACGGGTTACCGACACAGCCGCTCGACGGAAGATATGCATGCGGAACCGACCGTCGACGGACAGCGGTACGATATCCTGCAAAAGAACTGGTCGGAAAACAAAAGCATCGCCCACAACTTGCGGGGTGCTTTCGAATATGACTTCGACAACAAGGACAAGCTCTCGATCTCCTACACGGGACGGTATGTACAGGATGGCCCCGCTTCCCACCGGGGAGGACGGACGGAGTTCACAGGCATCGAAACGGTAAACACCGCCAGCCGGACGACCGGGCCGACCTCCCTGCACAGTGCACGGATCGACTACAACGGCCATAAGAACCTGAACGCAGGTATCGACTATACCTTCTACAAAGATAAATCGTTGCAGGAACTGGTCAACAATTTTGAAGACGACACCGACCAGGACAGGCGCAACGAAAGCCGCCAGCAGACGCAACGGGCCAATATCTACCTGAACCATTTCGTCGTTACTGCGAACAAGTGGAAACTGTCCTACGGGCTGGAGGCTTCGTTGTCGGGGACGGACAACAAGGCGGAAGCGCTGCTCGACAACACGGAAGAGCGCGAAGGGACATTCGACCTGACACAGAGGGAACATTCGGTCGGCGCTTTCGGCGGTTTCTCGCGTTCGTTCGGAAAGAAGCTGACACTGGATGCTTCGCTGACCGTCCGGTATTACAAGGCTTCGATCGACTCGGCGGGAAAGAAAAGTACGTTATGGGACAAGGCGGACCTCTTCCCTGCCCTGTCGGTCGTTTACCGGATCGATCCTTCCAACATGTTGCAGTTCGCCCTATCGAGCAACCGGAAGTATCCTTCTTATTGGGCGACTACGCCGAATACTTATTATATGAATGTTTACAGCGTGATCAAAGGCAATCCGGAACTGAAACCGGAGCTGAACTATTCGATGCAACTGACCTATATCCTCAAAAACAAGTATGTGCTTGGAGCCTTCGCCAATTTCCAGCCGGATAAGATACAACAGATGTCGTACCAGTCGCCCGACCGCCTGCAATCGGTCTTCCATACGATCAACCTGGATACGCACAATATGTTCGGACTGATGGCGGTCGTTCCTTTCCGTGCCGGCGAGGTGCTTAGTTCGCGGCTGACGCTGATGGGCTTCAATATCCACGACAAAGGGACGCTGGTCGATATCCGTTTCGACCGGAAGAAGCTCTTCGGGCGTGCCATGCTGACCAACACGATCTTCCTGACCCGCGACAAAAATCTCTCCCTCGACCTCACCGGCTATTACTGTACGAAGGTGATACAGGGCCTTTACGATATCGATCCGCTCTACAGCCTGGATGCCGCCCTGGTATGGACGCTTCCCAAACAGAAGCTCCGCCTGACCCTCAAAGGCAACGACCTGCTGAACAGTCAAAAGCCGCTCACCCACATCGATCTGCAGGGTCAGAAGAGCCGCATGGAACTGTTCCAGGACAACCGTTCGATCTTGCTCACAATCCGTTACAGCTTCGGCGGCTACAAGGAAAAGAAGGTAAAGACGGTGGATACGTCACGGTTCGGAACATAGAAACGCTTACTCAGGTATTACATAATAAGGTATCCCCTGAGTTATATCGATGACCATTTTTGCATTAGCTATATGGATCTTCCGGGGTTCCTGCAAACCTTCGGCCGTCACCTTATAGACGGTTGCCGATTTGGGGTTGCCCCATAAATAAGGGATATCGAAAGAGGTCTTACCATTCGTGTCCCGGCTGTAGACGATCACACCTTCATCATCACGCCATACGGCCGGGATGCAGAGGGTGTTTTTATTACGCAGGAGACGGTCTTTTTGCCGGACCGTGCTGTCGGAAAGCGAGACGCTGACCCGGTCGCTGAACAGGGAGATACGGTTTTTCCCCTCTCCTTCCACAGAAAGACGCTTCAGACTGTTCAGGTAGAAATATTGCGGACATTTCAACATGAAGTCTTCCGTAAGGGGAGGTTGCCAGGAATAATTCTCTGCAATCTTCCAGATGGGCTCGCCATAGCTGGAAGTGCCGAAAAGAAATCCGAGGTCATGGTCGTTGCTGCGGATATCCGGGTTAAGACCCGTGCCGGTATAGACATTGGCGGGGATACGCAGATAGTCATCCTGGGTCGCAGCATTGAAATGCCAGGCGTAAGGGACGCAACCGATCATGTAATCCATCATCCATTCGCTGGTGATATCTATTCCTTTGGCCTGCCAGTATGCAGCGGCTTTCTTCTGATATTCGGCTTCTACAATGACTGTTTCGTTGTGTCCTTCACTCGGACGTGCAATCCAGGCATCGGCATGGATCGTCGCACTTTCTTCCAACTCGGGCAGCAAAGCCAACAGGCGGTCGATACGCATCTGGGTATAACCGGACTCCCACTCGTTGCGGTAGTTGATCTGGTAGGCATTGCGACCGTTATATACGCCGATCACTTTCAGGCTGCCGTCGGCATTCTTTGAGATCAGGTCGTTCGCCACGTATTCAGGCCATAAAGGGCTGTCGTCATAAGCGTCGGTCATATTGATATGCAGGCTGACGGTGGTGTTATATTTCCGTGCTTCACGCATCAGCCAGCGCAGGCTCTCACGGGCGGAGGCATCGCTATCCCGTTTCAGGTGCTCATTCACTTCAAAGAAGGCCGGGTATTTATCATCATGGCCGTTATATTGCCAGCCAACGAGATAAACGATCTTCGGCACACCCAATGAAAGGTTATCCGACTGGCGGATCATTTCCAGTGCTTGCTCAAAAGTGAGGCGCACTATACAATCTCCACGCTCGTCAAGTGAAGCCAACGCCATTTTCGTCACCCATGTCTGGGAGTAATCATGGTTGAACTGAGCCTGTACCCAAGAGGTACAGGCTGTCAAACAAATAAGAATTACTGATAATCTATTCATCTTTATATCATTTTAATCTGTTTATCTAGTAAGTGACTGTCCTGCCGGAACAATCGAAACGGCTTCCTCTTTACCGAGAGTCAATATCAAGAGGCCGTTCTGTACAGGGACAGCCGGTTGCTTCAAGGTCGATCCGTTCATGGAGATGGCATAGATATCTACTGCCCCTACCATCTCCCAACCTTCCGGCATCAGCCAGTTACGGCTTTCGTATCCGTCACCGGAATAGGCGATGATCTCGTTGTCGTTCCAGAGGGCAGGGACGAATAGGTTATCGTTCTCACGCAGGATGAAATTACCTTTACGGATGACGTTCTTTCCATCCTCCACATGGGCAACGACACCATTGCTGTAATACAGGGCTTCGTCGATAAAGGCGACCCGATCGAGGCGGCTCAGATAATACCAGGGTAATGTCATGGTGCAGAACTGCGACAGGAAACCCGGCATGTTTTCCAGGTCTTTTTGTAGGATCTCTTCACCCTGCATGCTCGAACCGAAACGGAAATCGCCTTGTCCGTCACGGTGGGTCCGTCCGCGGGCAGACAGCCTTTCGGGTATCTGCATCTGGAAGTTTATATCCGTCGGGAACCACCAGGACATCGGTTGTAAACCGACAAAACCCTCACCTGCAGGATGCGCCCAGAAGATACCTTCGCCTGTTACGTCGAAGCCTTTCTCACGCCAGTATTTGAAGATCTTTCGTTGGGTTTCGACTTCCTTATGTATGTCGATGCCTCCGTTCTCGGGTTTGGCATGCCAGGGGCTTAACGGACGGTTCTCCGGTTGCCAGTAGGCCATGAAAGCGTCGATATGGATGGTGTGGCCGTCTTTCAGTTCGGGGATCATGTCGATAAGATGATCGATACGCGGTTTGGCAAAGCCTTTCTCCCACTCTTTCGTATAGCTCAGGTGATAGGCTTTATGGCCTTTGACGTATTCCCAGATGGATTTCAGGTTGCCGTTGACATCACGGGCGATGATATCGTTTTTGATGTAGGTATCCCACAGGGGGCTTTCCTCGAAAGCATCGACCATATTGATATGCAGGCTGACGGTCGTGTTGTAGGCACGCGCTTCCCGGATCAGCCAGCGGAGGCTTTCAAGGGCGGTGGCATCTTCTTCCCGCTTCAGTTTGGGGTTGACGATACTCCAGTCGGGATACAGGTGGTCGTGACCACCCCGTTGCCAACCGACCAGGTAGATGATCTTGGGGATACCGCGTGTCAGGTTGTCTATCCGCTTCACGACATCCAGGGCCTTACCGAACGTGCACAAGCGTGACGGGTCTTCGTGCTGGAAGATCACGTTGTTTGGATCGGGTTCGTTCAGTTCACCGTCGTAGCCGACAAAGAGTTTCAGTACCAGGGTCTGGTGATAATCACGGTAGTAAGGGGCTACGACGACTTGCTTCGTGGCTGTGTAGGTTGCTCCGTCGTTTTGGTAGACAGCGCTGATCTCAGCTAGTCCGCCGTCTTTAGGGATCAGCTGGTCACCCGATAAAGCAATCACTTCGACGTTACCGCTGGCACTGACCGTACGGACGGACAAGGCGACATCGGACAAGGGAAGATCTTTGGTTTTACCGTCGGTGTAATGGCCTGCAATACGAAGCGTCCCCCTTTCACCGGGATTACGTACCGGATTCAGGGTTTCCTTATCCAGTTGGATAGTGATTTCATCCAATTTGTTCTGTGTACTACAGGATAGACAGAACAGGGTGGTTAGAATATAGAAAAGTGTTTTCATAAAATAATTTGTTTACATAGAGTAATATGATAAAATAGAAAAAACGGAGTCTTTTTATGAGGTTCCGCCTCATGCCGCAGGCTCTCTTTTGCCGTTTGCTTCAGCAGACGGATAAATTAATGCCTCGGCTTTGCCGGATTCCTCTGTGGGTTTTAACCCCTTTAGACATATAATAGTAGTCTCTGTTTTAAAGGGGCTTAAGCCCACAAAGGAAGAGGCTTTGCCTCCTGTCTTTTATATCCGTCGGTTAAAACCGACGGCAAAATAAAGCCTGCGGCACAAGGCGTTGCCTTGTAAAGAAAGATAGTTCATATCTGACAATATCTGAGCCAATTAGCATTCCTATTAATACCTTATTCAGATACAACGATCAGCCAGCCGCGTTTCGGGTCGACAGGGATCGGATCACCAGGTGCAAACTCCTGTGCTTCCTGGAAGTCGGTAACAGCCGGAGCGACCATACGGACGGAAGAAGGATCGAGACCCAGCTGTTTCCAATCGATCGCCAGCTTCACTTGCTTCTTCGTACCGGAGTAATTACCGATCGAAAGGAGCGTTTTGCCTTTGTTGACATAAGCCGTCACTTTTACATCCTTGTCGGAAGTGGTTACAGCAGGGGTGTCTTCCCAGAAGCCGACCATCTGCGCATCCATGATATTGAAGTCGTCCCATAGTTGCCAGATGTAACGGGGATCGCAGGAGACACCTTCCGTTACCCAGGGTTGGCGAACGGTCATTCCGTACTGCATGCCCAGCCATTTGTTTCCACCGCCGTGCAGCATATCTCCCATCAGGCCGAACGGGATACCGGAGACTTCCACCAGCCAGTTGGCAGGCGACATCTCATCGTACATAAAGCTCTCGCCAAACCACACCTTATCCACGTACGGGAAATATTCGGCATACTGGGTAGCAGGTCCGCGGGAGAAACCCGTATTCGAATGCAGGTCGATGATACAGCCAGGCTTCACATCGTCCATCGCATGACGCATACGCTTCAACATATCGCGACCGAAAGCGACATCATCGAGATAAAGGCCGTCAATATCGGTATGCTTCACCAGCCAGGCCAGTCCTTCGACATAATAGTTGTACCAACGGGAGTCGCCGGTAGCGGTCAGGACAGAGGCATCGGCAGCAATACCCAGATCCTGATCGTCGAGGTGTTGGTACCACTGGGGAGTATAACCGGTCACATAATGTTCCTGGCACCAGGGGAAACCTCCACCGTTGCCTCCTTGTAGGATCTCGTCTCCGAGGCTACGCAGGGCCCATATCTCAGGGACAACATTGGTGAGTTCGCGGATAGTGTAATAGATTTTCACTTTACAATCCTTGCCGTGCCATTCGTCAACGAAATCTTTTATCTTGTCGGCTGTGATGAAGGGGTAGTTGATAAACGGATTCAGCGCGTTGGCATGATGTACGTTGATGATCTTTATGCCGGCGTCGAGATTCTCTTGTGCCGGTGTAGGCGCTCCGCCGTTATGGTAATAGCGGTCGGTGAACTGACTGCGGGGATTGATCTCTTTTACCGGGGTGATAAGCAGGGCGAAGTCGAACGCGAGGTTCTCGCCAGCCTTCAGGGTTCGTTCGCCGCTATAAGCGGTTGCGATGGTCTGGTTACCGTTACGGGTGATGCGGAAACCGCCTTTACCGTTGTTGTACCAGCTATCGGGATAAGCCGGACGGTATAGGTTCAATAAAGGCCCGGTGTAGGTGGCACCCCGCAATTCGCAATGGATACCGGCTTTTTCGGAACCACACCAGAAACTATCGAAAGGCCATAACCAGGAGGTACTTTTAGAAGTAGGGATGGATACGGCATAGTCGTGCACGGTCTTACCTTGTGTTTCCCAACCACCAGCATAGTTAACCGGAGTCTCCTGACCTGGTAGTCCTAACCCCATGAAATAAGGAGCTGCATCGGTCAGCATAGGTATCTCAAGGCGGATATCTTTGATTTGTAAATCTTTTTTCGGGGACAGGGAGTAGACGTAGTTGATCCAGCCGTCGAACTCCATCGTACCCTGGCATGTCAGCAACAGGTCGGCATCTTCAGCCTTCCAGGTGGCAGAGATTTTACCTCCGGACTGTCCGGACGGCACAAGGGTCCCGTTCAGTTTCTTATCGCCGGCATCCGTCCGGATGATGAAACGTACGGGAGAAGCCAATAATTCGTGTCCCCAGGAATCAATAGAAGACGGCAGACCGGTTTGCATATCTAGGCCGACGGTACGTCCCAGGCAAGAGACTTTGTTCGCCTCGAGCGATAAATCGGTATAACCGACGGTAGGTTTATCGGTAATGCCCAAGGTAGAGTTGAGCCAACGTAGACGGCTATGACGCCAGGGTTCGTTGTCTCCCCGGTCGGCCAAAGGTTTGCCGGTGACCTTCAGTTCGATACCGACAGGGACGGCATATCCGGTTTCGTCGATAAGGACGATTGTTCCTTTGTAAGTGCCTGCGGGTTGATCTGCTTGCAGGTCTACACCAAACCAGAGAGGCTGAACGGCATCTGCATCAACACTTACTTCTTTGGTGAAGGGCTTTCCTACCGGGTTTACACCGCTCGTGTTAAAACAGGTGATAGCCGTTGCGGGGATGATGTTATTGCCACTTTTCAGGCCGGAGGTTTCATAGACGATGCTTTGGAGAGGCTGTTTACCGGCCCATACACCAAGTTGGAAAGCGTAGTATTCGTTCGGCATGGCCGTTCCTTTAAAGGAAGAGTGATCTGCATCTTGCAGCCATTTATAAGGGAGATGGGCTTTCATGCGTATCGGGAAGGTACGGTCTTCGGGAAAGACGAGGAAGCGTCCGGGGTTTTGTTCACGGTAACTCGCTTTCTCATTTTCCGTGGCAATAACTTCCATCGGATAGAAACTATCGAATTCGGTACGCGATTCTACACGGACCACTGTCGCCTGGGGAAGTGACGCAGCAGACGAGAAAGCTGCCGACCATTGGGGATCGGGGGCGTCTTCCTCCGGATAATAGCCGCGATGATAGTTGCCGTATCCCGGCTGTACACGGTAAGGCAGATAGTAGAAATAGTAAGTGCCTTTCGCTTTGACAGGACCGAAAACGAGTCGGCATTGTTCGTTGTCGACCGCTATCCGGCGGATGTTGGGGATGGTATCGCCGGTTTCAGCATGAACGATCAGGAAACGACGGTTTTCCACATCCTGGTCCGGACGTCGCCAGTCGAAGGAAAGCATCACGGCTTCATCCGGGTTATCGACAGAGAGTACGGCACGATGATTCCCTAGCGCCTCGTTCCAGGGGTTACCGGCTACGGCGTAAGGATATGGGGCTTGCGGACTGTTCTGTATGCACGACAGTCCCAGCCAGGCCAACAATATAAATAGCAATGATTGTTTCATGGGTTTTTGTTTTACAAGGTATTACAAATCGGATTTATAACGTCCGGTGGACGGGAATACGGATACGGCTTCATCCGGTTCTAAGGAAAGGCGAAGGGTTCCGTCCCCACAGGTAACCGTTGTTTTATAGAAGATACCGGAAGGGGTTATTTTATAAATATCCACGCTGTATACGTCCGACCAGTCGGGTGGTAGTTGCCAACTCTTATCTGCGTACCCCTTGACGGAATAGGCCATATATTCACGGCCGGCACGCCAGAGTACGGGCATAAAGAGATCGTCGTGATCCCTCAACAACCGTTTATGGTGGGTGATGGTCGAGTCTTTCAGCGAGACGGTCAGATCGTCGTTGTAATGGGCAATACGGTTTTCTCCTTTTCCGGTCAGGTTCTCCCGCTTGTAACGGTTCAGGTAGAAATAAGGTAGCGTTCCGGTGTAGAACTGGTAACGGTATTTGTCGATCCAGTTCACGTCGGGTAACGAACCGTTTTCCAGGTTACCGAAACAATCCTCTCCCCGTCCGCTCATACCGAAAAGGAAGCCCAGTTGGAGTTGTTCTTTAGTCAGGTCGGGGAACTGCCTGGCGAATAAGTAGGAGGCTCCACCGGTCGTCAGGTATGCGGGGTATTTCATATAATCGGCTTCGGTCGCTTCAAACCACAGGTACCAGGGACTCACACCGATAAACAGGTCTTTGCCTTCCCGCAGGCGGTTAAAGCTTTCGTGGGTGACATCGATTCCTTTTCCCCTGAAATAGCGGAATATCCTGCGCTGGTAGTTTTCTTCCTCTTCCCATGAAATCTTCTCATAGGGATTGTCACGCACAAAGAAGGCATCGATCATGACCGATCCGGCATCCTTCAGAAAGGGCAACAGTTCCAGTAAAGCGTCGATCCGTTTGACGGCATAGCCGCTCTCCCACTCGTTCTTATAACAAATCTGATAGGCTTTGCGACCATTCCATACACCGATCTGCATCGGGGTTCCGTCGGTATTGCGGGATATGAAACCTTTCGACAGGTATTCGTCCCAAAGGGGGCTGTCGTCGTAGGCATCCGTCATATTCACGTGGACACTGATGTAGGTGTTGTACTTTCTGGCCTCTTCTACCAACCACAATAACGACTCACGTCCGGTAGCGTCGCAGTCTCTTTTCAAGGTGTTGTTCACTTCAAACCAGGCTGGGTATTTATCGTCATGGCCTTTGTATTGCCAACCGACCAGATAGAGGGTCTTCGGTAATCCCCGCGTAACAGCATCCATCTGTTTGACCAACGACAGGACTTGTTCGAAGGTATAACATAGAACGGGATCTCCCTTTTCGTCGGGATAGGACAGCATGATCTTCATCAGTTGCATCTGATGATACGGGTGCATGTAGGGTTGTTCGGGACGCATTGTCTTTGTCCAGTCGTATTTTTCACCGGAGATATTCCGCCACGACTCCTGGGATAGCCCCTGGGAGAACAAGGACGGACAGACAAACAGACAGACCAAACACAAGAACCAAATCTGAGTCTTTTTCATCTTCTTCATTTTTACATTCGTTTATTTACAGAGAAAAGGCTGTCCGTCCCCATACAGGTAGCGGACAGCCTCAGGATTTCAGATCTAAGGGATAAATATACTTACTTATTTAATGCAGTGACCTGGATAGTCCAGTCTTTCTTCGTACCGTTAGCAGCCGTTACCAAATATCTGCGTGTAGCAGAGAAGTCGCCGGGTGATCCCAACGTAGGAGCACCGTCCTGCGGGGCAATGATTGCGGCTGTGGAAAGGTTGAATTTTCCTACCAGATTGGTCAAAGCTACCGTGCTGCGGATCACTTCCGTAAAAGGACCGTCGGCAGGAGGTACAGTGACCGTACAGGTGATTGTTCCGGCTTCCGCATTGATCACCTTGTCGGCTACAGTCAGAGTGACAACTTTCACGACCGGTTCTCCGTTGATCCATTCATCTGTCGGATCTTTATAACGAAAGTCAAACTTCACATCCGTGATATTGGCTTCTTCAAAAGCTGGCAGATCGTCCATATTTCCTTTCAGGCAAGATGAACATACCAGAACAAGCATTAACAACAGGCTACTCTTCATCAGTTTTATCATATTCTTTTTCATAATTCATTTGTATTAATGATTAATCATCTATTACCAACCCGGATTCTGAGGACCTAAATTAGCGTTACGGTCGATCTGTCCTTGTGGGATGGGGAACAAGTAACGACGGTCTTCACGGAATTGACGGTCATCATGGTCGCCATGCGTTACTTTACCGATATAGAATGATTTACGGTCTTTCGTGATCTCTACGTAAGTCGGTTGTTCTGTAAACCCTGCGATCTTTCCACCCGGTGCTACACCGTTATTGGCATATCCTCCGTGCTTACCCCAACGTAAGAGGCTCCAGTAGTAATCGTTCTCCATCGGCAGTTCGCAACGGCGCTCCTGTTTGTAGAAGTTCCATGCTTCCTGCAGGTTATTGATTTGCTTTGCAGGTAATTTAGCGTGAACGGTACGAGTCTGGTTGCAGAGAGCTACGGCATCCGAATAATTGCCCTCTCCCATTCCCGCCAGCCATAAGATGGCTTCGGCTTTGTTCAGTAGCACACGACCGTAACGGGTTACTACATAATGATAGTCTGTCGGGGTACCGGCCAGCACACGGGGTTCAACGTTGTATACACCCTTTTTCCAATAGTAATTCGACAAGCCCATATGAGGACCCAGATTACCGTTTGATTTACGCCATAGGTTACCGTTTACCGTCGTATAAATATCCTCATTCCACCAGGTACATCCGTCATAGGCAAATGTTCCGTAGAAACGGGCATCGCGGTTGCTGTACATGATCTCACTGACCGACTTGTCACTCTTTGCATTTCCATAGAACAACACTTCCGCTTTTTCCTGGTCGATCGCCCAATCCGGAGCCGATCCCTGAACGAGTGTAATGTTATTCTTGAATTGAGTGGATTCGTTCCAGGCAACACCCTGACCGGTAGCTTCGTCTAGCACTTCGTAACCGTCTACCAGGTTCTGTGTCGGTGCCCACCATAACCAACCGATGAAAGGTTGTCCGCCATTGGTCTGGAACAACGGACCGCAACCGTTCTTGACCAGGTTGTCGTTGTTCGTATTCGGCATTACATTCTGTAACGGAGCAATAGCGTCCGTATTTGTATTCGCTTTATCGCGATAAACTGCAAAAATGATCTCGCTGGAATAACGGTCTTTTTCATTGAAGATACTACCGAAATCCGTACCCAGAGAAGCACCTTCCACGGCGTCAGCAGCCGCAATAGAGGCTTTCAGCCACTCACGCTTCTTAGTTGCATCGGTTTCGTAGGCGGCTGCCTGCAAAGCAATCTCCGACTTGAATGCATAGGCCATATTACGGGATAACTCACCTGCTTTAACAGAGGTTGGAAGATCCGGAATAGCAGCGTCTATATCGTTCAGGATATAGGTATAACTCTCGGTCGTTGTTTTTGTTGTAGACATCATAAGCCCATTACTGGCGGTATCCGCCGGAGCTAATACACGGTCTACCCATACAAAACGTCCCATCGTACGGGCCTGACGGTAATACGTTAATGCACGCAACAGCTTACCTTTTGCAACCAGATCTTTAGACTCTGCATCAGAAAGCCCTTGTCCTGCATATTCCGTTGCTTTTTCAATAATCAGGTTACAACGGCGAATGCTTCCGAAATCACCAAAACCACCATCACCATTATACCGGTCGATCTGTTCACGAACAATTCCGTTACCACCGTTTGAATGTACGGCATTGCTGGTTCGTTCTTCCCAATTGGTCTGGTTTCCGTTTATATAACCATACATTATATCACTCATCGTCCCGGTAACAAAAGCATCAGCCGTCGATTTAGCCCCCCATACGGTTGCTTCATCATAACTTTCAAAGGGCTGAGTATCCAACACATTACAGGAAGCTGCTCCAAGTAAAAATGCTAAGGATGCTAATGATACTATATTTTTTAGTTTCATAAGTCTATTCTTTAATTTAGTGATTAAAATCCAAGGTTCACGCTAACGGCATACACACGTTGCACGGGGTAGTCGTAGTTATTGGTACTACCGTTTTCAGGGTCGAAGCCATATTTGGTTGCAGGAGAAATCGTGAACAGGTTCTGTCCGCTTAACACGACCTGGCATTTATAAAGCCACTTCACATTCTTCAATAGCTTCGTACGGAAGTCGTAAGCGAACTGTAATGATTTCAAACGGATATAACGGCCATTCACCAACCAAAAATCAGAGGTTTGATAGTTGTTACTTCCATTGACATTGGAGCTCATTGCTATTCTCGGATATTTTGCACTCGTATTATCCGGCATCCAATAATCCAATTGATAAGGATAAACCATCGTATATCCTCCGGTCGACTGTCCACGTACCACATCATCCAGATACATATCGCGGGAAGTTGCTCCCTGGAACAGAATATTGGCAGAAAAACCTTTATAAGACAGGTTGGCATAAATACCATAGTTACCACGTGGGAAACTATTTTTACCGATACGCCATTGGTCGTTGTCATCGATAAAACCGTCACCGTTCATATCCTTATAGATAATATCACCGGCAACCAGGTTCGATGAACCATCGCGACGAGGTAAATTTAAAGTCTGATCCGAGCTCTGATAATATCCCAGGTTCGTAAATCCGTTACCCCAGTTTCCAGTCTGCTGTACGGAACGTCTATATGGATTTTTCTGGCTTGCCAAATCTTCGTCCCAGGCACTGGATACCAACTGGTCGAAATAGGTAAAGTTTGCTCCTACTTCATAATTGAAATCTCCGAAATGATCTTTCCAGGAAAGGTTGAACTCATAACCGGCACGACGGTGCTCCCCATTCGATTTAACCTTCGGAAGAGCCAGACCGAGCGGATCGGCATAACTCACGTTCGAAGGAGAAGTCAGGTAACCGGTCGTTTTCATATAGAAATAGTCGAAACTACCAGCTAAACGTTCACCCAGTGAATTGAAGTCGAAACCTATATCAAATGTATTACGGGTATACCAGGTAATATCATCGCTGATCAAAGCACCTTCGCTGAAAGTCGGAACGATCTTTCCATCTAATACATAGCCTCTTTCGTTAAGTCCGTAAGAGGTCAAGTAACTAAAAGCACCAACTCCGGAGTCCAAACCTGTTTGTCCGTAAGAAGCACGCAGCTTAAAGAAGTTCAGAATATTACGATCTTTCAACGGTTGAAAGAAAGACTCTTCGGATACAGCCCATGCCAGTGAACCAGCGAAAAAGTTACCCCAGCGACGATCTTTCGGAAACAAGTCGCTACCGTCATGACGCATAGAACCTTCAATGTAATATTTCTTTTTATAGTTGTAGGAGGCTCTAGCTACCAAACCGGCACGGCCGCTTTCAAATTCCCTGCCACCATTTTCCATCGTATCGGAGGGTCCTGCCCCCATCTGATCGATCATGAATATATAATTCTTACGCAAAGCGTTAAATCCACGTTCAAATGCATAACTCTGCTCATAACCGATTGTGGCAGAAACATTATGTGTTTCATCCAGAAAGGAACGGCTATAATCTGCAAAATACTGCATGGTCCACATGCGATAGCTATATGTGCTATACTGTAAGCTAACCGGGTAATCAGGCCCTTTATTTCCTTCCAGGTCATACTGCGGTGCGGTTTTTGTCCATGATTTGGAATCGGACATTCCAAATCGATAATTACCGCTTACTTTCAGTTTCAAGCCTTCTACACCTTTCACATTCCAGTCTGCATTGAACAGTCCGGTTACCATTTTAAAGTCTGATTTTAAATATCCCGACTCGGATGAGATCTCTGCCAAAGGATTGTCATAACCGATATAAATCTGTCCATCTTGATTCTGTGCCAATTCCATAGGACTTTTGTTCTGAATATGCCCCCAGGTATGCCAATAACCGCTGGAATATTGGGAACGAGGAGTCTTCATATTGGATATATATCCATCTAAACCGAAGTTCAGGGTTAATCCCAGGTCTTTAAACTCAGAAGTTTCATTCATACGAAGGTTATAACGCTTGTAACTTTCGGCACTCCCCTTATACATCGATCCCTGATCGTAAGCCTGAAAGGAGACGTAATACTTATTAAACTCGGAACCACCACGCACTGCCAGAGAGTGTTTGCTTTCCGGTGCAAAATTGCGAAGCATCAACTTTTGCCAGTCTACGTTCGGATAGTTGTATGGATCAGAACCGGTACGATACTTATCCAGTTCCTCATCGGTCCAACGTCTTTCAAGACCATACAAATCACGTACGGTGTTATCGAATAGAGCTCTGTCATACGAGCCCAGCTTCTTTTCCAGATAAGTAGGCTCACTCCAGCTTTGGTTGAAAGAGTAATCAACGCGAAGTCCTTTCAAACCTCCCTTTGTTTTTACAACCAATACACCATCCCCTGCACGGGCACCGTATACAGCGGCAGCAGCGGCATCCTTCAATACAGACATCGACTCGATATCGTCTGTATTCAAGTTGACAAAATCTTCATATTTAGAAATAAATCCATCGATAACTACAATTGGTTCTCCACCACCACGAATAGAGATGGTAGACTTTTTACCAAGACCACCCCCCGCCTGGGTAACGATCAAACCGGCAGCACGTCCGGCCAATGCGTCTGTGATATTGGGAACGGGAACGTTCTTGATTTTCTCGGCATCCACAGTAGATACAGCGGAAGTAAGATTACGTTTGGAATTGGTACCATAACCAATAACGATTACTTCTTCCAATGCTTTTGAGTCTTCCTTCAAGGTTATATTCAGCGTCGTTTTACTGCCGACTACCACTTCCAGTGTAGTATAACCGATAAAAGAAATAACCAATACAGGAGATTTGACATCTTTCAGGTCTAAAGAAAACTTACCCCTCATATCTGTTGTCGTACCCACACCCGATTCCCCTTTTACAAGGACATTGGCACCGATTATGGGCTCACCGAAGTCATCGACAATCGTTCCAGTCACGATCGAATTGTCTTGTGACACTTGTTTTACTTCTTCCTTTTCTTTTTTAAATAAAACAATATGCCTGTCCGTAATCCTGTATCCCAACGATTTGTCACGTAACAGGGCATCCAATACTTCATTAATAGATTTATTTTTCATATCGACGGATACGTTCTCATCGAGGTTCACCTCATCCAGCTTATAGACAAAGGTAAATTCCGACTGGTTCTCAATGGATTTCAATACCTGGAGGATCGTTCCGTTCACTTCAAGGTTCAATTTTGTTACCTGGGAATAAGAAGATGCTGCTGTGGTTTCCCATAAACAAACAAAGAGGAACAATAAGGCTAATTTCGTAATTCTTAAAACTTGATCGCGTGTCTTATGAGAAATATTTCCCTCATTCATAGAGCTTTTTGCCCCACGAAACACTCTAATTAAATGTTTATTCATACATTTGCAAAATCTAGTTGATTATTTATGGCAATTGGTAGTTGCCGTTTACTTAAATGATCTGCGCTTAGAGCATAAATTGGGGATGTTGGTAGCATTCCCAATTTTTTTACCGTTGTTTACGTACTGTTCATGGTCTTCAATTGATTTTAAGGTTCAACAATTATTTATCTGATATACACATCCCTATCCTTTATCTCAAACTTATATCGCATTGAGATTTGCAGAATAGACAAGATTTCCTCCAGTGACTCCTTATGCGTAAATTGTGCCGTTAGGAATACCTCTTTTATAGCTTCGTTTTTCAAATGAAACTTCACACTAAAAGAACGCTCCAATACACTAAGGATCTCTCCGAATGTGATTTTTTCAAAAAAGAAGTCACCTGTCATCCACGAAGTATAAGAAGAAGTCCTGACGGGACGAACTTCGATACTTCCACTCTGTTTGTCAAACAGTGCCTGCTGGCCGGGAACTAATATCCTGTCGGCCGTCGGACTACTGTTTTGTTCGTTAAATAATGCAACCGATCCTTCTATCAGCGTGGTCTCAATCACACCTGAGTTTGCATCTGCCAGGATATTGAATTCCGTACCCAACACCTGTACATGCATGCCTTCCAGGTTTACGATAAAAGGTTTTTCCTTATTCTCAGTCACATCAAAAAACGCTTCCCCTATCAATTCTATTTGCCGTGTATTCTCATCAAAAACTTCGGGATACCGGATATACGAATTGCCGTTCAACCAGACGATTGTGCTGTCCGGCAAAAGAACCCGGGTTTTAGAACCGACCATCGAGGCTACTTCCATATAGGCCAATGGTCTGGGTTCGGTATGTATCTTATATAAAAAAGAAGAAACGACCAATAAGGCTATGGATACTGCAATGGATGCATATTTCCAAACGGATGATACGCCCATTATAATCGTATCAGAGTTCATGATCCGTTGCCACATTTTATTGTAGACGACATCCGGTTCTGTTTCTACCGGCTTGAACTGAATGCGTCTTTTTATCTCTTCGTCTTTTCTGTTTTTTATATTCGACATCTTTATTACTTATATAATTATCTCACTCACATATATAGATGACAGCTCTGAGAAAAAACCCTAATAAGGAAGTTCATTTTTAACATTTAAAGAAATAGGATATAAAATAACAGGCTTAAAGATACACCTTTCGGCTTTTCGGCTTTTTTATATACATTTGTTTCGTGCTTAAAAAGCAATAGGCAACAAACGCTCATGTTCTTTATGTTCTATCCGGACGGGGAATTTCCGGGTAACACAAACAAGACTGCCTTATGAATTACAGAAGCTTACCGTCAAAACTCTCCTTATATGCATTTAATATACAAGAATATACCCTTGTTAATTATTTCATTAAAAACAGAGAGAACAAACTTCACTTAAAAGAAAAGACGTATCTTTACTCCTGTAAAAACTACTTTTTTTCTTTAGTATCGAGGTAAACCACTGAACTCTAAACGTATGAATTTTAGGACAAGAGGATACACTAAATCTTCCCTGATTGATAATATCGCCAAGGGGGACGAAAAAGCTTTTCGTCTGCTCTTCGACATGTACTATCAGCAATTGTTCCATCATGCATTTTACTACCTGTCGTCGAAAGAGCAGGCAGAGGAGGCTGTCTCCGACGTTTTCTTCATTATATGGAAGAAAAGAGAGACATTAGATCAAATAGAAAATATAGAAAGTTACCTGTATACTTCTGTAAAGAACCAGGCACTACATTATATCCGCCGGACCAACGAACCGGATAAAGATCCACTGGAACTGTATCATGTAGAAGTAATTTCAGATAATAATAACCCTGAGTCGAAACTGCTGGATCAGGAGGAACGGGAACTTGTTCAGAAGGCAATCAATTCATTACCGGATAAATGCAGGGAGGTATTCAGATTGTTTCTATCCGACAGGCTTAAGCAAAAAGAGATCGCAACACTACTGGAAATATCACAGAAAACAGTGGAAGCTCATATTGCGACGGCATATAAGAAAATACATACATATCTGAAGAAAAGGTATTAAACAATATAACACTAACAACCAACCAATTACAGTTTCCTCGTAGTTTTGCAGTTTGGAAACTGGCGTTTCCATATAATTTCATGCCTTGGAAACTGGAGTTTCCTCGGCAGGGAACTGTAATTCCCTCCGCAGGAAACTCACGTTCCCTACGGAAGAAACTGAAGGAATAGGCTTACTTCACCGGGGTTGTTTGAAAGCTGTAAGTGGAAACAACATTATCCGACGTACGGATGGTCAGCAGGAAGTCGTATGCTTTTCCTTTCTCGAACTTCGTGTTAGCGGAAAGTGTCACATTCGTTTTGCCGTAAGGGGTAAGAGAGGCGACCTTTGTCTGTCCTATCTCCTTCCTGTTTCCATCCTGAAATTGTTCCAATGTCAGGACAGCCGGTTTGGAAGCTACCTGGCCAAAGTTTTCTACGACAATTTTTATATCCTGTCCGTCTGAGATAAATTCGGGCATCCGGGCAGAAAGGATCGGGTCATTATAACTCACCCAGGGAAGGCGGGCATATCCGTACAGGAGTTTACCAGAAGTTGTTTTACCCAGTAACTTAGGGGCGAACTCTTCGGCTGTTATTCCGTTACCTTTGGCATCGAAGGTGACAATCAGGTCTTTTCCCTCTTTCTTTGTATTTTGTACTTTACATCCTTTGCCGAAATTCACTTCTGTAGATGCACCGAAACGCAAGGATTTGAAATCGATATCCGTCTGCGGGTCAAAGCCCTCTTCAGCAGCGATCTTTACACGTATTGTTTGCGTCTTATCCGTGATCGGTTTGGTATCGAGTACGGTCAGTAACAAACCTGGGGTCAACGGGATACTGATATTCTTGGAACTGTGGTTATCGTTCGGCTGGTCTTCATGTTTCAGGGTATCGATCACGGCAAAGTTGGCCTGGATAGCACGACCGTAGCTATCCTGCAATATTTTGATACGTTCGTATTTAAACCAGTCTTCCACTTTACCATCCTCATGGACGGAGACGCCCGGCAGGTAAGCTTCGCCCGGATCAGTCACCCAATTGACACCATCCTTCGAACGCAGATAGAAAGCAATACGTCCCAACCAGTCGTTCACGATCAGGTGATACTGGATATGGTCGTGCCAAACGACAGGGTCTTCGAAAGCACCCTCCACCGGGGGATATACCCGTTTGTCCGTAATCTGGTTGTAAGGGGAAAGCCCGGTCTGACTGATCCATACACCGCCCCCACGGCAGACCATGAGGAAGGAACCGTCTTCACGCCGGGAGAAAGTAAGATTGGACAGTCCTTCGATAATAGGACGGTCGCGTTTGTCGAAATCAAACGTCTTGCGGATCCACGGACCGTTCAGGTCGTCTGCCAGGTAATAGCCGTCGATAACATAGACTACCACGCGTCCGTCTTTCAAACGGAAAGCCTCCGGGTTATGTCCCGGGCCGATGGTATCTTTGATTATGAACGGACCGATAGAGTTATTGCATACAGCATGATAAACGGTCGATTTAGGCCAGAACATATGTCCCTGGGGAGAGTTCTCTGGCCATCCGCAAACATATAGATGATATTGTCCCGTATTATCCTTGATGATATTTCCTCCCCAATAGGAACGGACATTATCCTCGATCCCGTTGTCTACATACCGGGGAATGACGTTCCGGGCTCCCCATACGTCACTACTTAGTTTTCCGGCAGGCATAGGAAGAAAACGATCCATAAACCGTGCACCCTCAACCAGGTGATCCCACTCTGCTGGACGTGGTCTTTCCGTAATCTGGGCATCCGCATTTTGAGTGCTTAATAAAAGCGCGGCTGATGCGCATAAAAATAAAGAATAGAGTTTCATGGTATTAAGAATTAAGCTTTTAATTCTTCAAATGTATAACTTTTATATATTGGGTACAGCCGCTTATACGAAAAAAAACTACGCAAAGGTTTGCGTAGTTGCAGTGATCTGACACTACTATGCTATGGAGGTGATATGGCTAAACCAGCCGACTGATACAGTAGTGCCAGCCGGCTGACTATATACTAATAAAGAGAGATTTCTCCCAGACCGGCACGTCCTTCGGAGACATTTTCAATTGTTAGACGAAGATATTTTATTTCACGGTCGACAGTCATCGGTTTGAATTCCCAGCCTGTACATTCCCGTTCATACAAAAGTTCCCAGCGTTCGCCATCCTGTGACGTCTCCACTTTGTGCTTATAGGAAGAACTGTCTTTCTGGAAAAGAATACGGCTGGCTGCCACATAGCCCGGACGATCCAACGTCAGCGTGATTACCTGCGGAAGTTTATCTTCGCCTGCGATCCACCAGGTGTGATCATCATTATCTATGATATTCGAGGACGGATACCCGCTCTGATTGCCGCCTACCTGAACGGAAGCGATCTTCAGACGGGGTCTTTCCAATATACGTTTCTGCCAGGAAGAGGGTTTCACGACTACATTATCTTCTTCCTGCCCTTTGAATGCCGCATGTTCTCCATCCGGCAAATAAGAGTTACGGAAAGGTTCCGACACAACCTCCGCCCTACCGGCTGATAAACCGTCTGCGGTAACTTCCACAATGATCTTACCGGCCTTTTTCGTCGTACGTATAAAGGCAAAACCGATACCGCCTTCGACTTTTTGCGGATTGATACCGATACGGCTGATTGTATCGCCAATCAACACACCTTCACCGGATACCTTAATGCAGATTTCCTGTTGCGAATTATATACCACAGAGCCATTCTTATCGCAAACCTTAAAATAGACAGGGATCATATCCGAACCGTCTGCCACGGGAATAATTCCATTCGTTTTGATATCTACTACCAGATGATCCGGCTGTTCGGGTGTCGTCACATGATGTGTAGCCACCACTTTTCCATCCACAAGGGCTTCGGCTTTCAATGTCCCGGCTTCATATTCTCCGGCATTGAAGATGAATACGGGGCTACCTCCTTTTTCAACGACCGGACGATACAGCGGTGTCCTTTCCTCGCGTATCTGTTTTCCGATCAATTGATCGTTACGGTATAATTTTACTTCATCGCAATTGGAAAAGACCGTAATATCTGTTGTAGAAGATGTGAAATCGGCTGATGCATTATAGGACGCGATAAAGACCATCGGCCCATCATACAATCCCGGCTGGGAGACAGACTTGTCGCGCATACTCTGCAACATGAAATAACTGAACTTCGGATAACGGTTGATGTCGACCACGCCGCTGTACATCGTTTCATCCTGGCTACCACGTGCATAATCGTTGTAACTCCATACAAAATGCCCACCCATATGCGGATTGGCATCCAGCATGCACCAGTCGAAATACCCTTTGCCATTCAACTGTTCGATACGGCTGCGACACTGACGCATCTGTTCTTCTTCATTCTCTTTCAGACTGACACGGGGCTTCTCTCCTACACCGTCTCCCCACTCGCGGGTAAACAAGGGTTTGACCACGATGAAGTCTTCGGGATAATTACTCATCACATCGCCATCCTTCGGGAACTTGGATACCTGTTTGTAAAAGACATCGTAATAAGGTTCCATATCGGCATGCCCGAAGTAATCGCCGGCTGTGTACATCTGGTCACCCGGATATTCCGCATGGGACAGTTCTTGAATTTCTTTTGCCAATGAAACCGGATAACGGGATTCATTCAACGCCGTTTCCCAAAGTACGACGGAAGGGTGATTCCGATCCCGACGAATCATCCGGCGTCCTACATCATAGAGCCGTTTGATAAACGTAGAATCGGGATTATAAAACTGCCAGCCGGGAATACATTCGACAACCAACAGGCCATACTTATCGCAGGCATCCAGAAAAGCCGGATCACTCGGATAATGGGCGGCACGGACGGCATTATAACCACCCTGCTTCAGGTCGATCGCATCCCGTACCTGCATCGAATTGGAAGCAGCATCACCGACATTGGCAAAAGCCTGGTGACGGTTGGCTCCGCGCATATACAGTTTTTCTCCGTTGATAAAGAAACCCTCCTCCGCTGTGTAACGGATTGTACGGATACCGACTTTTTCCTCTGTCTCATCCAGTACTTTTTCACCGGATAGGATTTGTGTCTGCAAGGTATAAAGATGGGGCGTGTAAGGATGCCATAAGGCGGGATTGTCGACAATCAAATCCTGCGCTACTGTTTCATCCGACTGTCCCTGCAAATCGACCGGAGTCTTCATTGCGGCAACCACATACCCCGTAGAATCTTTTAACTGAGAGAATAAGGTCAACGTTTCATTCTTATCCGATTGATTACGGATATGTGTGGAGACGTGAACTCTTGCCCTTTCTTTTGTCACCTCCGGAAAAGTAATGAACTGACCGCCACCGGCCACTATCTCCTCCTGCAAAGGATCGGTTATATATATTTTATCAGTAATTACCATTCTGACATCCCGGTATATACCGCTATAATAATAGAAGTCCATCTTATCCTGCGGCTTTCCCGGAGGAGTCAGCGGATCATGTTCAGCAGAGACACGGACTGCCAGCACATTATTACCGTTCCAGTCGACATATTCTGTCAGATCAGCTACAAACCCCATATAACCACCATGATGTTCCGTTATCTTTTTTCCGTTCAAATAAACATCGCAGTTTGTCATAACTCCCTCAAAGGAAACGACCATCCGTTTATCCTTATCTGTTTCCGGGAGCTTAAAATAACGGCGATACCAACCGACCCCGTCATATATCGAGTTTCCTCCGCAATGCTTCGTCTCCAGTTGCATGATATGCGGCAGTACGACAGGCATCCAGCCGGAATCATCCAAACCGATCCTGCTGCCGTCACTCACATCACCCCGGAAGAAAGCCCAGTCAGTATTCATATCCAAGACCTGCCGGCCAGAAGAGGCAGCGCTACAACCAGATCCCGAAAGCAGGCAGGCAAGCAGGAAAAAAGAATAGAGTATGTTTATGTTTTTCATGTCTTCAAGTCTTTTCGATACAAAAGAAGGGATATATCAGAAATAATCCAATATATCCCTTTACTTAATCCAAATATAGTTGTTAATACCTAATTAATAGCCAGTATTCTGTTTCAGATTCGGATTCTTATCCAAGTAATCCTGCTTGATAGGCAGATAACGGTTATGAGTAGCAAACGAACGGTTCTCGATCAGACTTGTGCCGGAGACTGTTGCACGTTTATAAGGATCGGATTCACTCATATTTACTGTGCCTGACACGCGGGTCAACGGACCGTTCATCAGTGTTTCGGCCAACATCTTGCCACTGTCGTCCTTCCAACGAAGGATATCGGCACGGCGAAGACCTTCACCTGCCAGTTCAGAAGAACGCTCGCGGCGGATCAATTCACGTAGTTTCGCCTGCGTGCCATATTTACTCCGGTCTACATCCGGCATACCGACACGGTTACGAACCTGATTCAACATAGTATATACATCAGCAGACGGGCCATTCAACTCATTTTCTGCTTCGGCATAACTCAGTAATACCTCGGCATACCGGAAGATAATCACGGAGGCATTCGTAGCCCACATATCGGCATACTGTGACTTATCCAACAAATATTTACCCCAGGTCAATCCTGTCTTGGAAGCATTATCGGCATCGTCCGGGTTATTCGGATTCTTACTTCCGTCGATCGTGGCGTCCAGTGTATTCAGGATACCGCCTTCCCAATCCATACCGGGGAAAAGAACGGTCATGGCCATACGCGGGTCACGATTGGCATACGGATGGGTAGCGTCGTAACCGCTTCCGGCTTCTTCCTTGGTCAAACCATTACTCATCTCGTAGGCATCTACCAGGTTCTGGGTCGGAACCATCGACGACCATCCGCCATCTGCATTGTTATACATCGTTCCGATCATCCAGTTATCATACAGGTTTTCGTCACGCTGGAAGGCTGCGATAATTTCTTTCGAACCTTGTCCTGCTATGGTGAAAAGATTGTCGAAGCTAGGATCCAACTCATATTGTCCCAGATCCATAATCGCTTTGGCTGCTTCTTTGGCACGCTGATAGTCGCCATAATACAAGGCCGACCGCATTTTGAGAGCCATAGCTGTTCCTTTGGCGATATAGCCTCTTGCCGCAGGTGCATCGTTTAACAGAGGAATGGCTGCATCGATTTCGTCGTAAATAAATTTCTTTACTTCTTCTTCCGTATTGCGGGCTACTTTAGCTTCCTCTGCCGTCTCATAAGATTCGATGATAGGCACACCACCATACCACCAGTTCTTTATGAAATACTGGAAGGCGCGAATCGTTTTCACCTGGCCGATCATATTGTTTTTCTTCGCAGCATCTGCAAATTCTAATGGCTCGATATTGATCAGGAAGTCGTTGCAGCGGCGGATCAATGAGAAACTATAATAATCTGCCACCTGGTTGCTGGCTGTCATACTGCCGTTACCGATGTTCTTCCAATTTTCATGGATATGGTAGTTGAAACCGAAATCGGAACCGCAATCCCAATACATGATACCAGTTTCATCACCCCAGCCGTCGTAACAGCCGATCAGGAACTTTTCAGCATCGGCTTCCGTCTTCCAGGTAGTTGCGGGTGAGAGTGCATCCTTAGGTACTGTGTCCAAAAAGTCTGAACAGGACGTCCCGGCCAATGTCATACCGGCCAGCATATATATAAATAAGCGTTTCATATTATATTCTTTTATTTTATTCATAACTAATCGTTCCTATTAGAATGTTATATTCACACCGAAAGCATGTGTCTGAGTCAGCGGGAAGCTGGAAGCACGTTCGCTGGAGATTTCCGGATCGACGCTGACAAGCATGTTATGGATCGTAAACAGATTTTCCACAGAATAATACACGCGCAGGTTCTCGATACCGGCCGACTTCAGGATATTCTTCGGAATCGTATACCCAAACTGCAGGTTCTTCATACGCAGGTAACTAGAGTTCTGTAACCAGAAAGTCGACATTACATTTGACGATAAGCTGGGAGAGGTAGTGGAATATGCGATACGAGGCATTTTCGCATCCATATTATCAGGCGTCCAGGCATCCAGCCATACAGTTGCAGGGTGAGAATCGTCACCATTGAAATAACCGGTCACTTCCTGATTAATCAAACGGTGTACACCGGCAGCACCTGAAAGCATCATGGAAAGGTCGAAACCTTTAAAACCAGCGTTCAAACTCAAACCGAATGTAACAGAAGGATCTGTCGATCCGCCTAAGATACGGTCGTCGGCAGTTATTTTACCATCATTATTCGTATCGTGGTAAATCAAATCACCAGCTTTAAACTTGCGGGTACCGAACGGATAGCCTTCCTGTTTTGAGTACTTATCCATCCAAGCCTGAGCAGCCTCGTCAGAGTTGAAGAATCCGTCAGCTTTATAGACACGGTACGAGTTCAGACGCTCACCTACACGACGGAGTTTGTTACCATTATTCGGATCGACCATATCGGTCACACCACCCAGGTTCAGTACTTCGTTCTTATTGTAGGCAAAGTTACCGGTTGCACCGAATGACCAGTCACCCCATTTATTATTGTAGCTCAACACGATTTCGATACCTTTGTTGACCATTTCGCCTACGTTATCTTTATAAGCTTCCAGACCGAATTCCTGCGGAACCGGAACATCCATAATGATACCGGTCGTCTTTCTGTCGTAATAATCGATTGTAAAATTGATCTTGTTATTGATCGTTGCGTCTAAACCGAGTCCCCATGTACGAGCCTTTTCCCATGAAATGGTAGACAATTTGTAAGACTTCTGATAATAACCCGACTGCAAAGAGCCGCCCAACGGATACTTTGCATCCAGATTATAGGTATTCATCCATGGATAATAATCGGTCAAAGCATCCTGGTTACCCAGTTTACCCCAAGAAGCACGCACTTTCAGGTTGTTCAACCAGTCTTTTGTATTCTCCATAAAACCTTCTTCACTGATACGCCATGCACCGGAGAAAGAAGGGAAATACCCCCAACGATTACCGTCGGCAAAACGAGAAGAAGCATCCGCACGGATATTGGCTTCCAGGATATATTTACCCATAAAGTCGTAGTTGATACGTCCAAACCAGGAGATCATAGCCAGTTCGCGTGAGAAACCTTCATTCTTCTGAGTAGCCGCATCACCGGCATTCATGTCGTTCAGGTCGTTAGTCGGGAAGTTCTTACGTTCCATCTTATGTTCCGTATAGTCATACTTTTCAGTGTGCCATCCGGCCATAGCTTTCAATCCATGTTTACCGAATTGTTTGTCGTAATTCAATAAAGCGTCGAAAGAGGCACGATGCCAGCCGCGGAACTCTTCGTTCAGCTTGTTCGGCTCGGTCGCTTTGTTCGGGTTATATTGAATAAACTTCTGGAAAGCCTTATAATGCTGCTGGTTATTTACATACGAACCTGTCACCGTGGCAACCAGTCCGTCGATAATCTTATAATCGGCAGCCAACGTTCCGGAGAAGTTCTGGTTCTTACGGTCGACCGTCTGATCTGCATCCAGCCAGGCAATCGGGTTACCATCGGAGATTGTACCGTATGTACCGTCATCGTAACGATTCACGATCCACGGAGCGATACGATTCAACTGACGGATGATCTGGTCGGAGCTACCGCTCGCATAAGACGAGTTCGGGTCGGTATAGTCATTCTTGATATAAGCCAGATTGAGGCGTACATTCAGGCGCGAATTGAGCTTCATATCCATATTGGTACGACCGTTGAACTGCTGCCGTTCGGCATGCGGCAGGATACCCGTCTGATGCAGGTAACCGACAGAACCCATGTACTTGGCTGTTTCCGTACCACCTGTTATGCTCACATTATGAGAGTGCTGAACACCTGTCTGATATGCTTCGTCATACCAGTCCGTATTCGGATAATTAGGATCTGTTCCGCTTTGGAACAAATTGATCTCTGCATCTGTGAAACGCGGGTTCAGGCCTTCGTTAATCAAGGATTGATTGTAAAGACGGGCATAATCGTAAGAGCTCATGCGGTCGATCGTTTCAGTCGCTTTCTGAACACCTACATAACCGTTATAAGAGATACGCGGCTTACCGGTCTTACCCCGTTTTGTCGTGATCAGGATAACCCCGTTAGAGGCTTTCGATCCGTAGATGGCAGCCGAAGCAGCATCCTTCAATACGGAGATACTTTCGATATCGTTCGGATCGACCGAGTTCATCGTACCGGTTTCGACACCGTCCACCAGGATATACGGGTCGGCGGTATTCAATGTACCGACACCACGCACACGGATCGTTGCCTGGTCCTGTCCCGGACGCCCTTGTCCGGAGGTTACCATCACACCGGGCATGATACCCTGAAGGGCTGACGATACGTTCTGCACGGGACGGCTTTCCAGTACCTTACTGTCGACTGTCGCAACGGCTCCCGACATATTCACTTTCTTCTGTACACCGTAACCTACAACGACAATTTCTTCCAGCTTCTGTGTATCTTCCACCAAATTAACCGATAATGTAGCCTGTCCGCTGTAAGGAACTTCCTGCGTCAGATAACCGATAAAAGAAACCTGGATCACATCACCGTTTTTGGCTTCAAGCATAAATTTGCCGTCGATGTCGGTGATACTACCGGTCGTAGTTCCTTTGATAATGACGTTCGCCCCGATAATAGGGTCTCCACTGGCATCGGTAACGACACCGCTTACCATCTTGTTCTGCTGTGCCACACCGGCAACACCATTCATCGCTTTCACCGAATTGTCTGCTTTTACCAGTACCTGACGGTCTATGATCTGATAATTATATCCGGTATTCTCGAATACTTGCTCAAGCACCTCTTCCAAAGAGGCGTTCTTGGCTTTCACACTAGCTTTCCTGTTGACGTTTACATTATTGTCGTTAAAGAAAAACGAGAACTCACTGTTCTTCTCGATATCCTTCAGGATTTCAATGATACTACTGTTCTTTTTGTTGATCGACACTTTGTAGTTCTGCGCGTAGGTAGAGGCAGAAATACAACAGGCCACACCAAGTGAAAATAAGGTTGTGATCTTCATAATACGAATTGTTTTTCTAAATAACGGGACACAACAATCCCTGTCATTGTTTTTTTTCATAACTTTGTATTGTTTTTGATGAATACTAAATGCAAGTCCTTGGCTTCGACTCCTTTGTGACATGCATTTTTCGAAAACTCACGGATTGGAAGGTACTTGCAGGTATCTTCCAATTTTTTTAGGTTAACCCCTTCATGTGTTCATAGGCGATAAATTTAAGTTATTAATTATTTAAGCTTTATTACAAAATTTCCATTAGTGGTCTTCTGATGTCCCAGAGGAGAAGATTCTCCCATTATATATAAAATACGTTCCAACGATTCGTCCCTCACTTTGAACGTAAAACGGTATTTATCTGCTAAATCCTGCTGGCACATGACCTTGCGTCCGTACCATTGTTCGAGGCGCGGGATGATCATCGATAGTTTTTCATTCTCAAAACTGAGTATCTTCTGCTTACGCCAGGCGGTATATTTGTCGGCATCTACAGGCTGGATGTAAGTCGAATCGGCCCATCTATCATGTACGATCTTTTCATCCGGCGATAGGATAAATTCCTTCATATCTCCTGTGGGACGATTCAGATTGATACGAACACTACCGTTCAGTAGAACCGTTTCCGATTTATTCTCTATTTCGTAATCGAAGATTTCGAAGGCTGTACCCAATGCCTCTATCTGCATATTGGAAGTATGTACGATGAACGGCTTGGCTGGATTCCTGTAGACATCAAAGAAAGCCTGTCCACTTAACTGTATTTCGCGGGTTTCTCCGGTAAAGTTGGCGGGATAAGTTAATCTGCTACCGGGACCCAGTTGCACAAACGTACCATCAGGCAAAGAAACCGACTGCATATTCTGAATACCTGAAGTTACGATATACATCGCAACCTCTTTCTTATTGCCGATTATATAGAAAGCCATGCTTCCTACTGCCAGCAATAATAACAAAGAAGCTGCTATACTATAAAATTTATAGTATAAAAATCTCCTGTCGGAGGCTTTATTCGAAAGCCTCCGACAGATATGGTACCATATCTGTCGCCCGTCGGCCCGATCAGAGCTGACAGCGTCAGGAGCATTTTCCCATTGGCTGAACATTTGTCCCTTCACGGTCTTCCGGTCGTTCAGGGCAGCCTGCTCTTCCTCAGCCAATGCATCCTGCATAAGTTTTTTCAATATATATTTTGTATCCTTCTGATCCATCTCTATTACTCGCTTTATAATAAATACACCCGAACAGATAGGTTCCCCCTATCCGGTCGCAATTTTTTTTCAGAAAATAAAAAGGGGGATGGTTTTGTCCTATACGAACAGAGATAGTAAAACGATATTCTTCCTAAGATATTTGAGTGCCTCGCTTATTTGATTCTCAACGGTCTTCTCCGATATATTCAATAAAAGCGCTATTTCCTTATAAGCTTTATTCTCTTTCCTGCTCAGATTAAAGATTTCACGGCGACGTGGCGGCAACTCGGCAATCAATAGATCGATATATTCGCTCAGGTTCTTTGCTTCTATCTCTTCTTCTATATCATACGAACTTTCCATAGCGGAAAGGACAGTTATTTTATAGAAATCTTCATTTACATTCTTTCGATGAATATTAAAGATAAGATTACGGGTGATAATGAATAATAATCCTTTGAAATTTTCTTCCTCACGCAGGAAGTCGCGCGATTCCCATACCTTTATAAAAACCTCCTGTACAACTTCTTCCGCCACACTCTGACTCGTCAGGTAAAGCCGGCTGAAATTGTACACCTGCTTCCAGTACTTTTTATATAAAGTCGTGAAAGCCTCCTTGCTACTCTGTTTTAGTAATAAAATAAGTTCGTTTTCTTCCATCTGTTTCATTCAGAATAGTACAAAGATAAGAGAATTATTTTTATCGTTAATAAACAAAAATAAAATATACCCTCTTTATGGTATGTCCGGCAACCAATTCAATGCTTATCTTTGTTGTATAAATAAAGAACAACTAAAATTAGAAAGAATATGGCAAACGTAGCACAAAAACTAACTGACTTAGTGGGTAATACTCCCTTGTTAGAGTTCTCCAATTTCAATGCAAATAAAGGTTTAAATGCTAAACTGATCGGAAAGCTAGAATACTTCAACCCGGCAGGCAGTGTGAAAGACCGCATCGCCCTGGCAATGATTGAAGATGCCGAAGAAAAAGGCATCCTCACGCCGGGAGCCACCATTATCGAACCGACCAGTGGCAATACGGGTGTCGGCCTGGCTTTTGTTTCAGCTGCTAAAGGATACAAACTGGTACTTACCATGCCGGAGACGATGAGCCTGGAACGACGTAACCTGCTGAAAGCACTCGGTGCACACCTCGTCCTCACCTCCGGAGCAGAAGGCATGAAAGGTGCTATTGCCAAAGCGGAAGCCTTGCGTGACGAAACACCGGGATCTGTTATCCTTCAACAATTCGAAAATCCGGCAAACCCTGCTGTACATATAAAGACAACTGCACAGGAGATCTGGCGGGATACGGATGGTAAAGTCGACATCTTCGTTGCCGGTGTAGGCACAGGCGGTACAGTCAGTGGTGTTGGAGAAGGGTTGAAAGCACATAACCCGAATGTAAAGATCGTTGCCGTAGAACCCAGCGACTCACCGGTTCTTTCGGGAGGCAAGCCCGGTCCGCACAAGATACAGGGTATCGGTGCCGGCTTCATCCCTAAAACTTATAACGGCAAGTTTGTAGATGAAATCATACAGGTAGAGAATGACGATGCAATCCGCACCAGCCGTGAGTTGGCACAGACGGAAGGTTTACTCGTCGGAATCTCTTCCGGCGCAGCAGTATATGCAGCGTTGAAGCTGGCCGAACTACCGGAGAATGCAGGCAAGACAATCGTGGCCTTATTGCCAGACACAGGGGAACGGTATCTGTCGACGGTGTTGTATGCATTTGAGGAATATCCCTTATAATAAAGAATAGTAAATCATCGGTTTATAGTAGTCGTCATTAGCCGCGCAGGTAGTTGTAATTCCCTGCGCGGCTATTTTTTATTCCCTGCGCGAGTAGTGACGACTATCTGCGGTCTGATTCGGAAACGTCATCAAATAGTCTTTGTTTTCCGGCCTTCATATAAAAATAAATAGTCAAACATTAAACCAATTTCAAAAGAAATACATACCTTTGCGCCAACAAAGAGAACAAGTATGACAGCAAATGGCGAATTAGCCCACGAACTCAACCTTTTGGTTCTAAAAACACGAATGACTTTCCGGCAAACGATCCAACGGTTGCTCAAGCAGAATAATATCGATATGACTTTCGAAATGCTGCAAATCATGCACTGCCTGTGGAAAGAACAAGGAGTCAGCCAACAAACACTGGCTGAAAAGACAGCTAAAGATAAAGCCTGCCTGACCAACCTGATCAATAACCTGGAAAAGAAAAACTGGGTGATCCGGCAGGAAGACTCCAACGACCGGAGGAATAAACTGATCTTCCTCACTCCCGAAGGAGAAGAAATGGCCAGACGCATAAAATCGATGTTGAAAGATATGTATGACCAGATAGGCGAACGAATGAATCCCCGTCACATGGAATCGTGTATGAAGCAATTGACTAAGCTGAATGAGATATTCGATAAGATATAGTTTATTATTGTTACTGTTTATTCTGAAGCCTGTTGCGACCCGTTCCCAACAGGCTTATTCTCTTACCCTCGATGAATTATTCCGGCTGGGCACAGAGAATAGTTTGCAACTGAAAGCCACCCGCATGCAGGAGGTGATCGCTGCCGACAAGGAAAAGACGGCACAAACATCGAGCTTACCGGACATCCATATCGGGGCAACTACAGGATATATCGGACAGCCGACCGTCTTCCGGAAAGGACTTTCGCAACCCGTACATCCGGATATGCCGGATTGGTCGCATAATTATAATGTAGAAGTTACGCAACCGATCTACCGGGGAGGAAAAATACATTATACGATCGAACGTTCCTCATTGGAAAAACAGATCGCCGCCCTGAACTCGACCAATAATGAAGCCGAGATTAAGCTGCTTCTGCTCAGCCGGTATATGGATCTTTTCAGCTTGTATAAACAAAAGGATGTATTTGCCCGGAATGTGGAAGAGTCGACACGCCGCCTGGAGGATATCCGCCGCTTGAAGAAGGAAGGGATCGTCACCCGTAATGACGAGTTGCGCAGCGAACTGCAACTGACCAACGATCAACTGGCCTACCGAGAGGCAGACGACAATATAGCCATCGTCTCCCAGCAAATGGATGTCATCCTTGGACTGGATGAAACGTTGCTCCTGCAACCGGATATATGGGCCGTCGCACACTGGAAACCGGTCAACTGGTGCAGGCCGGACAGACATTGAGTAACCTGGTGCGTGGCGACGACAAATGGATAACGGCAAACTATAAAGAAACGCAGATCAGCCATATTTATATCGGGCAGGAAGTACGCATCAAGGTAGACGCTGTCGACAACCGCATCTTTCACGGGAAAGTAACGGCAATCTCCGAAGCTACCGGATCGAAATATTCGCTGGTGCCGACAGATAATTCCGCCGGTAATTTTGTAAAGATACAGCAGCGTATTCCCGTACGGATCGACCTAATGGATATATCTTCCGAAGATATGAACTTGCTTCGTGCCGGGATGATGGTGGAAACGGAAGCGTTGAAAAGGGATTAAAAACTCCCATGCCCCCCACCATCAATTATTAATTATTCATTATTAATTACTATATGTCCTCTCAATCCCTTCTCAGTGTTCCGATCTGTCCCTGGGTTCCCCGGTGGTTGGGTATTGTCACGGCTTTTGTCGTGATGCTTCCGATCATCCTTATCAATGGTGCCTATACCGGAACAATCACCGAGGTATCCGGTACACTGGGGGTGTTGAGTGAAGATATCAGTATGGCATACTATGCCACCTCGGCAGGGATGGCGGTAGCTTATCCGCTTATACCGAAGGTGCGACCGGTGGTGACGACCAAGACGATCCTATTGATCGACCTCTTATTGCAGGTGATACTCAGTTTTATTTGCGCACAGGTCAACCAGATGGATATTATTATTGTATGCAGTTTCTTTATCGGTTTCCTGAAAGCTTTTGCCATGTTGGAAATTATTCTGATGATCCGCCCGCTGTTCAGTCCGAAGAATGTCCGTAGTGAGTTTTATGCTTACTTCTATCCGATCGTATTCTCTGCCGGACAGGTTTCGATGGCGGTGACGGCACAACTGGCCTATTATTATCAGTGGCAATATATGTACTATTTCGTTATTTTACTGTTGCTGGTTGCTATCTCTTTTGTCTTGATGTTTTTCCGGTATGCACGGCGTCCTATCAACTTTCCGTTCAGGGAAATCGATTGGAAAAGTATCCTACTGATGGCTTCTATCCTGCTTTTCACCATTTACTCTGCTACTTACGGCAAAACGCTCGACTGGTTTTCATCGATAAAAATCACGGTGTATGCGATTGCCATTCCGGTATTGATCTGGCTATTCCTGTTCCGGCAAAAGACAAAGAAAAATCCTTATATCCGGTTGGAAGTACTGAATAGCAGCAAGGCTTTGATCGGGTATTTCTATATGATGCTGGTCATGTTCTTTTCTTCTACCAGTTCGCTGGTCACCAGTTATATGAATAGTATTATCCGGGTGGATAGTGTACATGCCAACTTCCTCAACCTATGGATGTTGCCGGGATTTATATGTGGGGCAGTGATCTGTTTCTGGTGGTTCCACTGGCAACGGTGGCGTTTCAGGATACTGATATCCGGAGGTATGTTATGCTATGTAATTTATCTAGGTATTCTTTATTTCGGGATCATGCCTAACGGAACATACGAGATGCTGTACCTTCCCATGTTCCTCCGTGGAATGGGTATGATGATTCTGTTTATCGCTTTCGGTGTCTACGCGGTGGAAGATATGAATCCCAAACTGATGATATATAATGCCTTTTTTCTGATAGCCTGCCGGTCTGTACTGGCTCCGGCGTTGGCATCTTCTTTCTTTAATAATATGCTTTATCGCGTACAGTTGCAAGGGATGGCTATCCTCTCGGAAAATATGAGTATGCAGAATCCGTTAGCGGCACAGCAATATAACCAGTCATTGAACAGTGCATTGGCTCAGGGACATAATATGACGGATGCAACCCAACTGGCAAGTAATAGCCTTTACACGATCCTGCAATCGCAGAGTCTGCTGCTTGCATTGAAAACGATTATCGGATATGTATTGATTTTTGCTATTGTCGTTATGGTGGTCGCCCGCTTTACTCCTTTCCACAAGACGTTGAAGGTAGAGATTGTCAAGACCGGGGAGGATATGGTATAATTTCAGGATAACGGATAGTCAACAAAAAGAGACTGTCCCCAAAGTAAGCTTGTAGTGTCATTGTCCTGATGAAATTGACACGCTAAACGTTATGTCTTACTTCCGAGATAGCCTCTTTCTGTTAATTCAGCTATTTCATTTCTTTCCGTTCATAGCTTCCAATAAGAACTTGCCAGGTTTGAACTTAACGGTTCTTCTAGCTTCGATCATAACAGGTTCACCTGTTTTTGGATTACGAGCCATGCGGCTGGTTTGTGGTCTTGGGGATAAGGTTCCAAAACCAATCAGGGTCAGTTCTTCATTCTCTGTTAATACTTCTGTTACGATCTCCATGTAGGCTTCTAACACCTTGCTTGCTTTCTGTTTTTGCAACCCGCTTCTTTCAGCCAGGGCTGTAATGAGTTCTGCTCTATTCATGAGTACTTATTTAAAATTGATAATATATGAAATTAACAGCCATATTTAGGAAAATGTTCATCAGGACTTATAAACCATAGTATGACAACTAATGACGGTGTAAAGATAGTGAAATAAATTACTCTATATATAATATTCGGCAGAATCTATAATTCCGGCGCGGAGAGCATATCGTGTGGCTTCATGTATATTGTTGACTTCCAGCTTGCGAAAAATGTTTTTTCGATGGGTGGTAATGGTGTGGATACTTGAAAAACGTTCGGCTGCAATCTCTTTGGTTGTCTTACCTAAAGCAATGGCTTTCAGCACTTCTCTTTCGGTGGAGGTTAGTATCGGATGTACTTTTTGTTCATATACGACTTGTTTATCGGAAAGTAAACTCCTGATCCGGCTACAAAGAAATTGCTGCGAATGAAAGGCAGAAAGAATACCCCCGGAGATTTCTTCCAAAGAAGAATCTTTCAACAAAATATTGAATGCTTCGCTACTGAAGACAATCCGGCGGATGAAATCTTCGCTTAATTCATCACTGAATAGAATCCAGGAGACTTTCCTGAATCTGGCTTGCAGGATGATCAACTCTTCTGCCCCGTTCAAGTCGAATAAGGTATAATCGAGTAGAACGATTGCTTCGGGATACCGGATCAGTAGCTGAAGCAGTTCTTTCTTATCGGCCGCTTCAGTCGCAAGACCAATCTCCGGCATCTTATCTGTCAGGTATAAGATGCCGGCTTTAGTAATATCCTGGTTATCGGCTATAATAAAGGTTCTCATTTGCCAGTAGCTAAAGCTTGTTCGATATCTTTACACAGATCGTTCACCGACTCCAAACCAACCGACAAACGGATGGTCTGCTGGCTGATATCCATGCTCTGACGCTGTTCTTCCGAAAAACTGCCATAGATGGTACTTGCCGGATGGATAGCCAGTGTCTTATTATCGAACAGGTTGGTTGCACGGCGGATCAGTCGCAGACGGTTCATAAATGCAAAGCAGGCTTCGCGGGAGGCCGTATCGAATTCGTAAGAGGCTGTGTTATATACCGGCATGGATAAAGCGTTGTAAGCATTCGGCTTTTCGTAAGGCGTATGAAGCACGCGGGCTTCAAAACTGATATCTTCCATTCTGAACTATTCTAGTGTTATTTTCTTTTTGCCGCTACAAAAGTATCATTCATTTGCTTTCATAGTATACAAAACGGAAGTTTTTTTACCAGCCGCCGGGTCTGCCTCCTCCACCACCCATTCCGCCTCCACCTATTCCACCGGAGACAGAACCAACGGTTGTCATCATCGAACTCGTTGTAAAGGTAGCGGCCTGGGTACCTCCGGAATAGGTGGCACCGGTGTAAAGTCCGTAGAAGTCGGTTCCACCTGTCGCTGTTCCTCCGGTTTGCAGAGTATAGCTTGCTCCGCTTGCCAGTGATGGGCTACTGAACAAAAGGGTCATTTGCTGAAGTGTACGTGGTATGCGGAAGGTCAGGACGTCTGTTCCGTCGGCTGCGCTGATATGTAACAATGTGTTCTGTGTTCCACTTCCACCATAGACTAAAGAAGATTGCGTACATTCCTTGGATGTCGGTGTACTGGTTCCTCCACCTACGCCGATAATGGTTCCTCCGGTAATTTTAAAGGTATTCTGGTCGCAGTCGAATCCATCTTCCGGCGAAGAAGTTCCGATGGCGATAACAGTACCTCCGGTAATCGTCAATGTACCGTTCGAATCTATACCGTCGTTTGCAGCACTATAACAGTAGATTTCTCCGCCATTGATAATGATAGAGGTAGCAGCATTGATACAGTCGTCGTAGGCTTCGACAATGATATAACCGTCGTTAATGACCAGTTCGCGTTTGCTTTCGATACCTTCCGCTTCACGGAGGGAGGTCTTAACCTTTATGTTACCTCCGTTGATAGTCAGGTTGCCGAGGCTCTTTATTCCTTTCGCGGAAGTTCCTGTGGTGGTTATATCGATCGTTCCTCCATTGATATCCATATAAGGATTAATGGAAGAGTCGGAGCCTTCGTAAGAGGTGGTGATTCCTTCGTCGCCGCTGACAATCGTAATATTACCGTCCTGGATAAGGATATAACCCTCTTCACATTCTATGGCGTCTTTTGTTGCATTGATAACCAGTGTTCCGCCATCGATTATGACAGCATCGTTTGTATGAATGCCATCAGATACCTTGCTGGTCAGCAGGAAGTTTCCTTCATAGATCCGTACATAATCGTCGCTGCAAATGGCATGTTTATTATTACCGTTGACAGTCAGGGAACCATTGCCGTTGAAGATCAGTTGCCCTTCACTGAAGAAGGCAGCTTTTTGGTCCTCGCTTCCGTTCGTATCATAAGAAGAGCCGTCGGTCAATATATTCTGAGTATTATCATTCAACTGAACGAATACACGTTTGTGTGATTGGATATTGACAGCCGGGCCGGAAGGATTCGTAATGGAGACACCGTTGAATGTCAGCTTGAATTTATAATCACTATATATCTTTACCATGCCGTTGGCAGTTGTTCCGGAGAGGATATATTCTATCTCTTCTGCTGTCGAAACGACTGTTACCTGTCCGTTGTCGACCTGGACAGATACACCATTATCTGCCATCGGATTGGAAACCGTCACGATATTGTCAAAAGAAATAGTGACCGTAGTAGAAAAAGAAGAGTTATCGACCGAGTCTTTCTCATCATCGGGTACTGTCTTTGTTTCTTCACCGGAAGAGATATCATCCGTACTGCAAGACGGTAATGACAATATCGATATGATCAGGGAAAATAAAAACAAGTAGCTACTTACAATATTATACTTTATCATAATCCTTTCGTTTTTATCTCCAAAAATAACCTCCCTTCCCAGCCTCACCAAAAAGTATCTGTAAACAAGAGGTTTTTATCAGTGAAAAGAGAGATACCCTGTTTTATGCTACTATATCCACACAGTAGTGTCACCACATCCGTATAGTTGTATCATCGCATCTACATAGTAGTGTCACCATACCCATACAGTAATGTCACTCTCCTCCTTCATGGGATAAAAACCCCATTTCACTGATTATTTTTCTTATCCAATAAAAGCCTTTCTATTTTTGAAACCAAAATGTAATAAGTATATCTATTAGTCTGAAAAGCAAAATGAAAGAAAAGGTTATCAACTCCATCCTGAACGGTTTCCCTTCCATCTCGCTGGCCGAGATGGAAGGTGTCCGGCTGATGAACCGGACAGATACAAAATACACAACTACCACCGAACAGTTGGTTTTATTTCTGGAACAGTTGCAGAAAGACTATTATATACAGGAAATAAATGGTAAACGGATCAGCCCGTACCAAACGATCTATCTGGATACTCCCGGACTGGCCATGTACCTGGCTCACCAGAACGGACGCCGTACCCGTGAGAAAATACGCATGCGGTCTTACACGGACTCCAGCCTGACCTTTCTCGAAATAAAAGATAAGAACAACAAAGGTAGAACCCGGAAAGTACGGATGCCTCTTCCCCGGATGAACCCTTACCAGACGGCAGATGCAGAAAAATTCCTTTGCAAACATGCTTGTTTCAAACTACAGGAACTGGTATTACAGGTGGAAAACCAGTTCGACCGTATCACCCTTGTAAACCGGGAGAAGACAGAACGGCTTACGATCGATACCGGACTTTGTTTCCGTAACCTCGCCACCGGTATAGAACAATCGCTACCGGGATTGGTCATCATCGAACTTAAGCAGGATGGTAATATACCCTCCCGTGCAAAAGAATATCTTTCCCGGTTGCGTATTCATCCGGTCAGCATCAGCAAATACTGTTTAGGTATATTACTGACTAACCCGGCTGTTAAGCGGAACCGCTTCAAGAAGAAACTAACTCAAATAAATAAACTAGCCAATTATTCATATGGATACATTCTTTGATATTGCAGAAGAAGCACAGTTGATGGGAAGCCCCGTCATGGATACGGATGCATTTACACAACTGATACTCCGCTTCCTCTTTAACTTCGTGGTGGTCGGTCTGATCATCCATTTCTTTTATTATCCCAAAAGCAGACGGAGGGATTATTATTTCACTTTCTCGCTGATCAATGTCAGTGTGTTTTTCCTTATTATCCTGATGGGAAGTGTGAAGCTAAAGATTGGTTTTGCACTGGGTATATTTGCCATCTTCGGGATTATACGCTACCGCACAGAGTCGGTGCCTATCCGGGAGATGACTTACCTGTTCATCATCATCGCCCTTTCCGTTATCAATGCATTGGCTGTACAGATCAGTTTCGCAGAGCTTATTGCGACAAACTGTATCTTTCTTCTCGTCACCTGGCTACTGGAAAGCGAACGCTGGTTGAAGCATGTTTCCTGCAAACTGATCTTATACGATAAGATACAGTTGATCGTACCGGAAAAAAGGGATGAACTCCTCTCCGACCTCCGCAGTCGTACCGGATTGGATATACAAAAGATAGAGATCGGGCATATCGATTTCCTGCGTGATGCCGCTTTTATCAAAGTCTATTATGAATCCGATTCACAGGAGATCAATACAGTCGATACATTAACCCGTTTCCCGCGGGAAGGGGAATAAAACCTGTTAAAACTACTGCCTTATGAAATATCTGAAAGTAAAACTATTCGCTTTATGCCTGCTGGCCGGCTCTTCTCTCCGGGCCCAGAATGACTTCGGTTCGTCACTGAGTGTCGATGTAACGAAGAAGATTGTCCCGGGTCTGAATCTGTCGCTGGAAGAAGAGTTCCGCCTGCGTGACAACCTGAGCGAAACAGACCGCTTCTCTACCACACTCGACTTAAGTTACAAGCCCTGGAAGTTTCTCAAACTGGGAGGCGCCTATAATCTGATCAATTATAATCATGAGACGAAAGGTTGGGAAGTGCGTCACCGTTATTATTTTTATGCCACCGGTTCGTATCGTTTTGACCGCTTTACCGTATCTTTACGGGAGCGATTTCAAAGTACATATCGTGTCGGGATCAAAGAGACAAATAAGCGGGCCAATCCGAAATTATATCTCCGCAGCCGGCTCGAAGTGGAATACGATATCCGGAATTGCAAATTTGAACCTTACGCATCTGTCGAATTATATAATACGCTGAACGATCCGCAAGGGAATAAAATGAATAAACTGAGATATACGGCTGGCAGCAAGTATAAACTGAATAAACGAAACTCCCTGCAACTGTATTACCGGTATATTAACTTTAAAGATGACGACGAAGGGAATGGTAAACACATGATAGGCCTGGGATATTCATATAAATTCTGACCGGAATGGAAAAACAAGAACAACGGCAAAGGCTCCTGGAGAACCTGATCTACCTGATTATATGGGTAGTGATATGGAGCTCGCCTGTACTGGAACATAAATATAACGGAGAGACGATCAACTGGAACGATATTTTTCGTGCCTGGAAGATCATCGCTCCTTTCTTCATTCTTTTTATTATCAACAACTATGTGCTTATCCCTCTCCTATTGATACGGAAAAAATCGTGGTTGTATCTGTTATTTACTGCATTAACGGTCTGCCTGATCTTTGCCCTGAATCCGTTTATGAAGTTAAAACGACCGGATAACCCGGATAAATGGCCACCCCGTGAATTCAGGATGGAACGTCCGCCGATGAACGAAAGGATACATCAGTTCCCCGACAGGAAAGAACCGCCCCGTCAACCGGAACATCCTCCTATGTGGCGGATGCCGGGCATGATCTCACCGATGGTCAACCACATCCTGATCGCCATCCTGGTGTTGGGGCTGAATGTGGCAATCAAATTCCTCTTTAAATCCATACGTGACGAACACCGGATGAAGGAACTCGAAAAGCATACGCTTCAAACAGAACTGGAATATCTGAAACATCAGATCAACCCGCATTTCTTCATGAATACGTTGAATAATATTCATGCCCTGATCGACCTGGATACAGAGAAAGCCAAAGAGACCGTTCTCGAACTTTCCAAGATGATGCGCTACGTCTTGTATGACGCTGCCTTGCCTACATTACCACTAGAAAAGGAGATCCGTTTTCTGAATAACTATGTCGGACTGATGAAACTACGGTATACCGATCAGGTCGATATCCGGATATCCCTGCCTGAAGAGGTTCCGAACATACAGATCCCGCCGTTGTTATTTATCTCGTTCCTTGAAAATGCATTCAAGCATGGCATCAGCTACCAACAGAAATCGTTTATCCGTCTATATATGGAGATAAAAGAGAATGAACTGGAATGCCTGGTAGTAAACAGCAGTTTCAACAATGCCGGCGAACAACATAAAGGCATCGGACTCGAAAACGTCAAAAAACGCCTTCGCCTGCTTTATGATAATAACTATACGCTGGATATCAAAAGTGAAGAGAATGAATATCGTGTCTTACTGATAATACCCATACAATTATGATAATAAGATGTATTGCTATCGACGATGAACCGCTGGCACTGGCACAGATAACCGGTTATATCGGGAAAGTACCTTTCCTGCAACTTGTAAAGGCTTGTCCAAGTGCACTTGAAGCATTAGATGTGATAGCCACCCACCCCGTCGACCTGATCTTTGCAGATATAAATATGCCGGATCTGAACGGGATGGACTTTGTCAAGTCACTGGTCAAAAAGCCGCTTATTATTTTCACTACCGCTTATTCGGAATATGCTGTTGAAAGTTTCCGGGTAGATGCGCTCGACTATCTATTGAAACCTTTCGGATACAACGATTTTCTGAAATCTGCCAACAAAGCCCTCCGGCAAATGGAATTGCTGAACGCTCCCGTTCAATCGGCTCCGGTCGTTTCCACATCGGGCGAAGAGACTGTTTCTGTAAACAACGATCTGTATATCAAAGCGGATTACAAGATGATACGTATCGATATGAGTAAGATCCTGTATATAGAAAGCCAGAATGAATATGTGCGGATATTCTCAGAAGACCAGAAACCGGTGATGTCTCTCCTTAGTATGAAGGTACTGGAGGATAAACTACCGCCCGAAAAGTTCATGCGGGTACACCGTTCTTATATGGTCAACCTCTCCAAGATCACAGCTGTGGCAAACAACCGTATTATCTTTGGAAAAGACGTATATATTCCTATCGGTAATCAGTATAAGGACAAATTCACACAGTATCTGGATACCCATTTTCTGGGAAAAGGATAGACCCGGCAAGAGATTTATTTGGTAAAATTAGTACATCAGCTTGTTAAATTGTATCTTTGAATTCATATAAACAATCATAAAACAGATTATATGAAGATCATCACATATAACGTAAACGGACTTCGCGCAGCCGTAACCAAGGGACTGCCCGAATGGTTAATGCAGGAACAACCGGATGTGCTCTGTATTCAGGAAACCAAACTTCAACCCGAGCAATTTCCTACCGAAGCATTTGAAGGACTGGGTTACACACCTTATCTGTTCAGTGCACAAAAGAAGGGGTATAGCGGTGTTGCCATCCTTACCCGCCGGGAACCCGATCATGTAGAAATCGGTATGGGTATCGAAAAGTATGACAATGAAGGTCGCTTTATACGGGCAGACTATGGCGACACCTCTGTCGTAAGTGTCTATCATCCTTCGGGTACAAGCGGTGATGAACGCCAGGCTTTCAAGATGGAGTGGCTGGAAGATTTTCAGAACTATGTGGTCGAACTGCAAAAAACACGAAAGAAACTGATCCTTTGCGGCGACTATAATATTTGCCACGAACCGATAGACATTCACGATCCGGTACGTAATGCAACCAATAGCGGCTTCCTTCCCGAAGAACGTGAATGGATGACCCGTTTTCTGGATGCCGGTTTTATCGACACATTCCGTTTTCTGAACCCGGATAAGCAGCAATATACCTGGTGGAGCTACCGCTTCAGTGCCCGCAAGAACAATAAAGGATGGCGCATCGACTACTGTATGGTCAGCGAGCCGGTCAAACCGCTATTGAAGGATGCCTATATCCTGAATGATGCAGTGCACTCGGATCATTGTCCGGCGGTGTTGGAGATTGAACTATAAAAGCTGTTCATACAGCCTGAACCATACCAGGTGCGGATAATTCAATCCCAGGTCGACAGTTCCCACATAACGATACCCGTGCTTTTCATATGCGGCAATAGCGGGTGCGTTATGTATGGAGACATCCAGACGGATTGCTTTCATTCCTTCCTGTCTTCCGTATTGCTCCGCAAAACGGAGCAAAGCGGAACCAACGCCTTGTTTCATAAATAAAGGATGTACGACGAAGGTATGGATGACCAGGATATCTGCATAATCCGCTTCTATCTCCCAACGGATCTGGGTGTATGCTTCTTCGGGTTCATGACTTAAAATAATACTCCCCGCTATCCGTCCTTCTATCCGCAGAACGAACAGTGCCCCGCATCCTATACCTTTCACCGCATCCTCCCGGACCGGATAAATACCTTTTATCCAGCCGGGATAATTGATTGTTGCTTCCAAATGGTCGTTCAACTCATTATACAACTGCTCCAGTTCGTCGATATCCGCCGCTGTTCCTTTTTCTATCTTATACATTTATTTCCGATTAGGATGGCAAATATACATATTCTTTTTCCAGCAGGCGGTATCGACTTTCTTCCTACTCCCGCCAATGTTGCGGTTTGTCCAGGGCGGCAGTACACCCGATACGACCTTTGGGAATACTCTCCACATCGGGTGTCAGGTATTGGTACATCCAATAGTCAGCATACTCACGGGGAAGCGGATAAGGCGGAAAGTAACCGGCTCCTTCTGCGTCTCCTTTAAATCCATGACGAGGGTAATACTCTTTATGTCCCAAAACCAGGACAAGTCGAACACCTGACTCCCTCAGATACTGAAGTCCCGTTTCGATAAGCAGGCCGCCAATTCCTTGTTTCTGGTATGCCGGTTTTATAGCCAGCGGAGCGAGTATATATACCGATGAAGCCTCTTTGTCCTCATCCGGTATTCCCCGTGTAAACAGGATATGACCGACTGCTTCTCCCTCATAAAGAGCTAATAAGGAGAGATAAGGTTCATTCGCATCAGCCAGGACTTCCGCAACCCATTCCGCTTCTTTCGCACTACCGAAAGCGAGCGTTTCTACCTGCATTACATCATTAAAATCGTCAGAAGTAGTTCTCCTGACCTGAACATCATTTTTATTCATTGATTGATTGTTTTTGATTACCCCGACAGGCAATCGTAAACGACTGTGTATATTTGCAAGTTACTCTGCCCGAAGAAAGGCAGAGTAACCAACTACTTTTAATACTTTTCAAGAGCGGCCGAGATCAGTTTTTCCATAATCACATACCCATCCATTGTGGGATGCACGCCATCTTTCGAATACTTTTCCGGAAGACCGTTACGCTCATCTTTCAGGGCTGAATGATAATCCACATAAGTCAGATTGTTCTTATCGGCATATTCTTTGATCATCTTATTCAGGGCAATGATCTTGTCGGCAGGTTCAAGTCCTTTACGCCAGCCATATTCGTAAGCAGGTAAGATGGAACAGAGAACTACATCTATATTATTGGCTTTAGCCAGTTCCGCCATCGAGATAATATTACCCAGGATATTTTCGGGTGAGATATACCCGTTATTCTGGGCGATATCATTAGTACCCGCCAGGATTACCACTGCTTTAGGTTGCAGGTTTATTACATCGGCACGGAACCGGACCAGCATTTGTGCAGTAGTCTGCCCTCCTATTCCCCGGCCTATGTAACGGTTGTTTTTGAAAAATAAGGAGTCGGTATTCCACCAACCGTCCGTGATAGAGTTTCCCATAAAGACGACCCGCGTAGGTGTCTGCACCGATTTATTCGCTTCTGCATAACGCCCGAACTGCGCCCAGTCGTTCTGCTGGCTAAAAAGTGGGGATGTCGCCAATGTACACATGGCTATTACAAGCCATTTCTTCATGTCTTTCATACTATGAATTTCTTTTATTAAGTTACAATGACAACAAAAATAGTGGTTTTATCATTATCTTTGCAGAGATACTAAACTAAAAACACATTCTAAGTTCCATGAAAAACTATTTCAAACGAAATTGTTGCTTTATACTATGCTTTCTATTGATATCGACAGGATATTCTCCCCTAGCTGCAATGGACGGAGCAGGGATGGCATTCAAGGTCAGCCTGTCCGGGAAAATATACCGTCACTTTTCTTTCTTATTTGAAGAAGATATACGTCCGAAGAGTAATTTCCGGCAAGCCGAATGGTTCCTGACCACCGGAGAAGTGAACTACACGTTCAACCGCTATCTGAAAACCGGTATCGCTTATATGTTGCTCTGCCAGTATAAGGCATCTGAAGAACTACGCAACCGCTATTACATTTATGTTTCGGGCAATTATCCTATCGGCAACTTCTCCCTGTCGCTTCGTGAACGGTTTCAAAGTACGTACAAAACGGGTTCACAGCATCCCAAGAACTATCTCCGGACCATGCTTACACTCTCTTATAAGATCCGGAAAACAGGTTTATCTCCCTTCGCCTATGCCGAAATATTCAACGACACAGGCTATCAGGGACAAATGCATACCGATCGTATCCGTTTTTCTGCCGGAAGCGATTACAAGATAGATAAACAGAATTCGCTGCAATTATACTACCGTTATCATATATTTAATGTGTACGATCCGGTAAACTACAAGCATGCAATAGGCCTGACTTATGCCCATCGGTTTTAAAAAAAGAATCTTTCCCTCGGTCTTTCAAATATTCTCTTTATCTTTGCGGCCGAAATAATAAAGAGACATGATAAGGAAAGTTTATGCTTTCCCGAGTGCTTGATAAACCTCGTAAAAAACAAGAATTATGCAGAAGACGACTGTTTCAATCCCCTTCATGCTACTGGGCATCCTGTTTAATATATGCCTGGTTGCTTCCAACCTTTTGGAGACCAAAGTTGTTCAGGTATTTGGTATCACCGCCACAGCCGGACTAATAGTATTCCCGATTTCCTACATCATTAACGACTGTATTGCCGAAGTCTGGGGCTTTAAGAAAGCACGTCTGATTATCTGGAGTGGTTTTGCGTCCAACTTCCTCGTTATTGGATTTGCACAACTGGCTGTAATGTTGCCTGCCGCCCCATTCTGGGAAGGAGAAGAAGGCTTCAACTTCGTTTTCGGGATGGCGCCGCGTATCGCCATAGCAAGCCTGATCGCTTTCCTGGTCGGTTCATTCCTGAACGCGTATGTGATGAGCAAGATGAAGATCGCTTCAAAAGGAAAAAATTTCTCACTACGTGCTATCGCATCGACACTGGCCGGAGAGAGTGCCGACTCGCTGATTTTCTTCCCGATAGCTTTCCTCGGACTGATCCCCCCGACAGAATTACTTATTATGATAGGGACACAAGCCGTACTGAAATCACTCTATGAAGTATTGATCCTGCCTGTCACTATCCGCGTAGTAAAATATATCAAGAAAGTAGACGGAACAGATGTGTATGATATAGGAACATCATACAATATCCTAAAAGTAAAGGATATATAAAATACCAGCACTATTGTGCCAGCTTACTACCTTAGTTATGGTAGCCAACCGATACAATAGTGCTGGCAGCTTATCACTACTATGTCAGAACCGTCTAAAAAAGCTTCATAGCCTTTCGAGCAACTGCACAGGAATTATTTACTTAAAAAGATGCGACCAGTCTTCCCGAGGCTGGGGAGCATAAGTGCGGATACCTAATGACTCGGCTGTACGGCAATTGGCTGTAGCATCGTCTATGAACAGGGTTTCTGCCGGATCGAGACTGGCATCCTTTAATACATATTCGAAAATATCGGCATTGGGTTTGACCATATTCAGTTCGTATGAAAGATAGATCTTATTGAAAAAGTCTTTGGCATGATGTCCGTTGTAGGCAAAACTATTTTTCTCGGCCCAGAGCCAATGAATCTCGTTCGTATTGCTGAGTAGCATCGTGTTGTACTTAGCGCGGAGTTCCATCAATAGATCCAGCTTATAGGCAGGTACATCGTCGAGCATAGCAATCCAGGCGGCATCGATCTGTTCGTCGGTAAGATGCTGACTGGTAAGATGGCGAATACCATCCCGGAACTCGGCCGAAGAGATTGTACCCATCTCTATCTGCATAAAGAGGTCTTTACTATTCAATATCCGGTCGCGGACGTCGGGCACACCAAAGTTTTCGAACGCCTCTACACAACGGTTGCGGGTCAGATTGATAATCACCCCTCCAAAGTCTATAATCAGGTTTTTTATTCCTTCCATGCTTCAACTAATAATTACCAGCGCCGGCGACGTCGACGGTAACGCTGTTTTTGTTTATAATCACGTATCCTGCGATAGACCACCCAAACAAACAGGAGTCCGAATACCGCAAAAATCAATAAGACAATACCTGTATTCAGGTTATCGCCTTTCACACGACTCCACATCTCAAGTACAAGTTCGGTTTCATCACCGAAATCACGGATCATGGCGCAACGTTCCACCACTTTACGGTCCGGATATTGTACCTGGTTGATCTGAATACTATCGTTGCCGGGACCGAAGAAATAACTCAGATCGGAGAACTCTTCGATCGTCGTATCTATTTTCGCTTCCAGTATTTCAGGGGTTGCAACGGCACTTACATACCCATTTGCATCCATATTACGCAAGGCTATATCGGGACGACAAAGGAAATCGAGGAAATAGCTTGCCGCTTTCACATTGCGTGCATACTTGGGGATCGCCCAGCCATCGTACCAAATATTGCTACCTTCCAACGGAACTTCATAGCCCAGCTCCACTCCCACCGCTTCTGCTTCTTCCATTGCCCATACGGCATCACCACTCCAGGTCAGATTAAGCCACGCTTTGTTTTTGGTCATCATTTCCTTTCCAAAGTCGGCTTCCCATCCGGCGATATTGGGTTTCATGCGTTTCAGCCACTCCTCGGCGATAGCGATCGCTTCGGGTGAGTTATCGTTCATCAGTTGCTCTACCGTAATAGTTCCGTCAGCCAGTTCCTTGGCATGGGCGTAGATGATGGCAGTACCGTAGGCATCGCGATAACTGTCTTTCATCAGGATCTTGTTCTTATACTTCGGATTCCAGAGGCAATCCCAGGTCATCACCTCATCCTGGGTAACAAACTTTTTGTTATACAATAAACCGGCCGTACCCCACATATAAGGAACCACATAATCGGTAGTTTCCATACCCGGTTGGCTCAGCTTATTCAGCTGCTCCTGGATATAAGGAGATATGTTGTCCAGATAATCCGGCGTCTTACCAAAGTTCCGGTCGATAGGAAGCAACAACTTCTTTTTCAACATACGTTCGATGATGTATTCAGAAGGGCATATAAGGTCAAAATCTTCGTGACCACGCTCTATCTTGGTGAGCATGATCTCATTGATATCGAATACCTGGTAGATGATCCGGATGTCTTCTCCGGTCTGCTCCTTATACCACTCAGGAAATTCGACCAGTATTTCTTCGTCGATATAATCGGCCCAGTTGTATATCTTTAATATCTTACTGCGTTCCTTATCTGTCCGGGCACAAGAAGATAAGACACCCAGAAAAGCAACCAGCACACATACTATTTTAATTAGTCTTTTCATTCTTCTATTCCTCTTTGATGTTACTTACCGGCTTTATCGGCACGCTTGTTAATCACAATTAATAGCACCAGTACGGTGATGAAGATAATGGTGGAAAGCGGGCGTAACTCCGGTGTAAGACCTCCCTTCCGGGCATCCGCATAAATGAACGTAGACAGCGTTTCGAGCCCTTCGTTACCAATGGTAAAGATCGTAACGGCAAAATCGTCGATCGAAAGCGTGAACGCCAGGATAAATCCGCTGATCATTCCCGGACGGATCTCCGGCAGGATCACCTTACGTAAAGCCTGGAACGGGGTTGCTCCCAGATCGAGGGCTGCCTCATATACATTCTGGTTCATTTTTTTGAGACGGGGCATCACACTCAATACCACATAAGGAGTACAGAACGTGATATGTGCCAGTACCACCGTAGTAAATCCCTGCGATACACCGAAGCTGACGAACAGCAGGAAAAGGGAAACCCCGGTTATAATATCCGCATTCATCATCGGTATGGCATTCGTGAAGTTCATGACCTGACGCGGGCGGCTTCTCAAATTAAAGATACCTATTGCTGCAATGCTCCCTAGCAGAGTGGAGATAGACGCGGCCAGCATGGCAATGGCGAATGTATTCCACAAGGCACCGACCAGCGAACGTTGCACACCTCCGGTAAACAACGAACTATACAACTTTGTTGAAAATCCCGTCCAGTTACCCAATACTTTTGCCTCGGTAAAAGAGAAGATCATAATGATCAGGATCGGGGAATAAAGGAGCAAAAGAAGTAACCACAGATAGGCTTTAGCCATTATTTTCGTCATCATATCACACCTCCTCCTTCATTAGAAGCATTATCCTCTTCGTTGGTAAACAAGATGGTAACTCCGATCAATAAGAGCATGATAAGAGACAGAGCGGCTCCATAGTTCCACATTCCGTTGTTGATACTTTCCTGTACGGTCGAACCGAACAGTTTGATATTGTTCATTGTCAGCAACTCGGCGATAGCGAAAGTAGATACGGTCGGCATAAACACCATCACGATACCGCTCATCACACCGGGCATAGACAAAGGAAAGATTGTTTTCATAAAGACCTGAAATGGATTTGCCCCTAAATCCTGGGCGGCTTCAATCAGGCTGCGATCCATCTTCTGCAACGTATTGTAAATCGGATAGATCATAAAAGGCAGGAAGTTATACACCATACCGAAGATCAACGCCCCCTCTCCCAACGGAAGGTTCAGGAAGTCGAACAGGGCGACTGTTGCCAGCGTACGGATCAGGATGTTTACCCACATCGGCAGGATAAACAATACCACCATCGTACGGGAGGTGTTAAAACGTGCCTGACTAAGTATATAGGCTGCCGGATAACCCAGTATAAGGCAAACCAAGGTGGTAATAATAGCGATCCCAATAGAATAAATGAAGGTATTCAATGCTTCGGGATGCATCATGAATTTACGGAAATTAGCAAAAGTAAACGCTCCTTCGGCATCTGTAAAAGCATACAGGACGATCAGGAGCAACGGCATAACTACGAATACTGCCAGAAATAATGCGTAAGGAATTGTCCAGTTCCTGCGACGCAAAAAGAATACGGAGATTTTATTTATCACTTCCCTTCCTTTTAGTTGTGAATAATACGAATGTTCTCAGGGGCAATCCGGATACCGACGCGGTCGCCGTCATCCCAGACGTCTGTCGTATCGACAAAAATATCTTCGTCCCAGTCTGTAAACACGGTCAGATGATAATGGTTGCCTTTATAGAGGATAAATTTCACTTCACCGGTCAGTTTACCGTCTTCCTCATTATCTTCCAGTATAACATGACAGAAATCGACTTCCACCTTTACCGGTGTATCAGGATCGATACCGGCCACTTCCTTGCATTCGAAAGTACTGCCTAAGAACTCCACATGGGTCGGGTCGACCAGCTTTCCTTCGAAGGTATTGCATACACGTTCTTTCTTCATGACGTGGATATCGAAAGGTTTCACCAGTAGACCTACTTCCTGGCCTGCATCGAAGCAGTGGTAATCCTGCACCATGAATTCATACCCTTCGGGAGTCTGCACCATCATTTCATAATGGACGCCTTTAAAGATAGAGGAAGTAACTGTTCCGGTCAGCATAGCTGCATCCGAGGGGTCGAAAATATAAATATCTTCAGGACGGATCACGACGTCGACCGGAGCTTGTTCGCCGAAACCTTCGTCGACACATTCAAAATCGTGACCGGCAAAGGAAACTTGTTTATCTTTGATCATCAATCCGTTCAGGATATTACTTTCACCGATGAAGTCGGCTACGAACGAATTGATAGGTTCGTTATAGATATCGATAGGAGTTCCGATCTGCTGGATGCGACCTTCACTCATAACAACAATGGTATCACTCAACGTCAAAGCTTCTTCCTGGTCGTGGGTAACATAGACGAAGGTTATACCGAGGGATTTATGCATTTCTTTCAACTCCATCTGCATGTCCTTACGCATTTTCAGGTCGAGGGCAGCCAAGGGTTCGTCAAGCAGCAATACTTCAGGCTCGTTTACAATGGCGCGGGCAATGGCAACACGTTGCTGCTGGCCTCCGGAAAGAGAGTCTACATCGCGATATTCGTAATCAGTCATGCCTACCATCTTAAGAGCTTGTTTTACCTTCTTTTCAATCACTGCGGCAGACAGTTTTTTTAGTTTCAAGCCGAAAGCGATATTATTAAAAACGTTCAGGTGAGGGAACAGCGCATATTTCTGAAACACGGTATTTACCGGACGTTGATGCGGCGGTGTTTGTGTAATCTCTTTTCCTGCTATTGAGATCTCTCCCTCTGAAGCAGTCTGAAATCCGGCAATCAGACGCAATAAAGTGGTCTTACCACATCCGGAAGGTCCCAATATAGTTACAAACTCGCCCTTGCGGACAAACAAATTCACATCATTCAGTACAGCCTTGTCTCCGAAGAATTTAGACACATGTTCCACACTGATGATGCAGTCGGACTTTTGCATAGACTTTTCCCTTATTCCTTACAAGTTAAACATATAACCGCTTCCTTACATAAAAAGCGGCACAAAGGTATACATTTTAAGGAAGATTCAAAGAGTTTGAAGCGTTAAGAGATGGATATAATATGGAAGTCCACCTACTTTATTTACTCCTGCCGGGTAAGACTAAATTCAGTACTACACCCAATAAAGCCGACAAACCGATCCCGGCCATTGTAAATCCACCAAACTCAAATGCCGCACCTCCTATCCCGAATGTCAATATCAGAGAAACAAGTATCAGGTTGCGTGTATCGCCCAGATTGATCCGATTCTGTATCAGGCTGTTTATACCGACAGCCGCAATCGTCCCAAATAGAAGCAACATGATACCACCCAATACAGCAGGCGGGATCGACTTAAGAAATGCACTTACCTTTCCAAATACAGAAAACACAATTCCCGCCACTGCCGCAATACGGATAACGGTCGGATCTGTTATTTTCGTCAGCGAGATAGCACCGGTTACTTCCGAATAGGTAGTTACCGGTGGGCCACCGATCAGACCGGCAGCAATACAGGCTAAACCGTCGCCAAGCATTGTTTTATGTAAGCCGGGATCTTTTACAAAGTCTTTACCGGTTACTTCGTTGATGGCATATACGTCACCTATATGTTCTATGATCGGAGCGATTGTTACCGGTATCATAAAAATCACTGCTTCCCATGACAGCTCCGGCTTTACGAATTGTGGTAAAGCAAACCAGGGAGCAGTGATGATCGGCTCAAAGTCGACCACCTTGAAAAGGCAGGCGGCAACATATCCGACAATAATTCCACAAAAGATGGGTATCAGTTTAATCATCCCGCGCCCTAACAATGATGCCAGGACAGCCGTAAACAAGGCGATCAACGCCAACGGCCAATGCTCTTTCGCCATATCGACACCGGAGCCGGCCAGTGACAAACCTATCAGGATGATAACAGGTCCTATTACAACGGGAGGAAAAAGAGTCTTTATAAACCCGATCCCTCTCCATTTAACCAACAGGCTCATAAGTCCATAAACAGCACCGACAGCCACCAGGCCGGACATGGTTCCCGGCAATCCGTAAAGTTCGGTCGCTTTAATAATCGGAGCAACGAATGCAAAGCTACTTCCTAAGAAGATCGGAACTTTTCCTTTAGTTACCAAATGAAAGATCAATGTACCCAGTCCGGCAGTAAAAAGGGCAGTAGAAGGATCCATACCGACCAGTAGAGGAACCAGAACTGTTGCACCAAAGGCTACAAAGAGGAATTGAACACCCACCACGGTTTTTTGTGCAGGGCTCAGTGATTTCTTGCTATCCATTGCAAAATAAAAGATTATATTTGCACAAATATAAACAGAATAATTTAAACCCAAAGTAAGAATTATGTTAGAGAATAAATTCCATAAAGAAACAGCATATTTTGCTTCCGGTTGTTTCTGGGGAACACAATATCATCTAGGAAAAGTAAAAGGCGTAGAAAGCACCCACGTGGGTTATATGGGCGGGACGCTGAATAACCCTTCCTACCCGGAAGTGAAAACCGGAACTACCGGACATGTAGAAACGGTTGAAGTAATTTTCGATCCTGCACAGACCAGTTTCGAACAACTACTCCGCCTCTATTTCGAGACACACGATTTCACGCAGGTCGGTGGCCAGGGCCCGGACATAGGAAGCCAGTATCGTTCTGTTATCTTCTATTGCAGCGATGAACAAAAAGAGATGGCCGATAAATACATTGGGAAATTATCCGGCATGGGTTACAAGGTTGCGACAGCATTGGAACCTGCCGAGAGGTTCTGGGTCGGGGAAGATTATCATCAGCATTATTACGACAAGAAAGGTGAAACCCCTTATTGTCATATTTACCGGAAAGTGTTTATGGACTGATTTCAACCCTTCCGGGAGAAAATAAAATTTCCTTCGGATGAAAATAGAATTACATCCGAAGGAAATCTAAAAAGCATCTATCTGAAGTTTTTCTTTTCGTCAATAATATACTCAGGACGCGCCTTGATCTCATCGAACAAGATACCTACATATTGTCCCAATACGCCTACTGTCAGCAACTGCACTCCTCCAAAGAAAATAACAGAGGTCATAATAGAGGTCCAACCGCTTTCAGCATTGCTAAAGCCATATATTTTACCTAAGGTGAACCACGCTGCCAGGACTATTCCGACTACCACTGCTATAAACCCAAGGCTGGTTGCCAGTCGAAGTGGCTTTTTAGAGAAATAGAGCATGGCGGTCGATGCAAACTTCCACATTTTGCTGAAAGGATATTTGGTTTCACCGGCTATACGGGCTTCTCGTTCATAATAGAACGGAACTTGCTTATAACCCAGCCAGCTAATCAATCCGCGGATATATTTACCTCTTTCCTGAAAACGGTCGAACTGGTCCATGATCTTACGGTCGATCATACGGAAGTCACCAGTATCCAAGGGGAAACTAACGTCGCTCATGTAATTCAGCAAACGGTAGAAAGCCTTTGAGGTAACTTTCTTGAAAAAGCTTTCGCCTTCGCGTGACTTACGGACACAATAGACTACGTTCGCATTCTCCTTTTCCTGCAACTCTAATATCCCGGCAATCAACTCGGGAGGGTCCTGCATATCGGCATCCAAAATAACTGCAAGATCTGCATCACAATGGTTTATACCAGCCGTCACTGCCGGCTGATGACCGAAATTACGGGAAAAATGGATCACTTTTACCTGAGGATCGGAAGCTGCTATCTCATCCAGCAACTCACGGGTTCTATCCCGGCTTCCATCATTTATATATATAATCTCTGTTGCGATAGGGAGCGACTGTAAAGCCTCTCTCGTACGACGATATGATTCGCCGATAACCAACTCCTCGTTGTAGCAGGGAACTATGACTGCGAGCTTCTTCATTTCCGTTAAGCCTTAAAGGTATAAAACTTGTTTATTAAAAAATTGATCGCTGTATAGAAAACCATTCCTATTAAATGGTTGTAGTAATGGTCGATCGTTAACTGGGAATTTAATAGAAGCACCAGCCCGTATTGCAGGACATAACATACCGCAAACGCAATACCAAAGCGGATTGCACCTTTCGTCCATCCGGTAGAACTTCCCTTGAAAGTCCATTGCTTGTTCCAGATGAAACTATTCAGCAATCCCGCTACATATCCCGTTAAATTAGATAAACCTTCCCGACATCCGAAGAGTTTCATCATCACCCAGATAACGGCCATTGTTATCAAGGTGTTGCTCACTCCTACCACACCATACTTAATGGCTTGTTTTACTGTTTCCATTCTTATTTATAATATCAGTAATTTCCTGATGCGTCAGTTCTTTTACGTTTGTGATCGTAAATATATCCGAAAGGAAATCACCGTACTGATTACATTCATTGATAACCCTGTCGAGAGTTAACTTGATGTCTGCACGTACCGGTATTAAAAATACCAGTTCAACATACTGTTCGCCGATTGTCAGACGTTCGATCTCACAATCTTCTTTTGGTAAGAAATAGGCAAATTCACGCTCTATCACCTTACGCTGATAATCGAGGAAAGAAGTCCTGTCCTTCGATAGTATCAAAACATAAAAACGAAGTTTCTCACCTCTTCCACCCAAACCGGTAGAAATATATATTTGTTTCTCGTCCGATAACTCCGACTCCAACGAAATACGACTTTCCATTAAAGCCATATAAGCCCAGTTACTTACATCTTCATCCGGATGTTGCACATAATCTTCCAGCATCCGGTATGCTTTTACCTGGCGGGAAGTTGCCAACATGGATAATACATATCTCTTATGATCGGTTGTCGACTCAGGATCAGACAGACTTTCACGGAAGGCTGTATAATCCATATCATCCAAATCCTGCTTCACTTTGCCTTTTCGAACCTGTTCGGAATATTTGAAATACTCCATCTGAAGTTCGACCGGTACACGCTGTTCTAATATATGGAAATGTCCGTCCATCTTACTAAAAGAGTCCCGGAATTTCTTAAATACATCACCTTCTTCTTTCATAGACCTGTTTTTTTAGTTATATACTATACCCAATAAACAAGAAACTAAGACAAATGTACGGCTTTTTCCTGAAATTTTCTGTATTCCCTAATAAAAAGGGGATAAAGGGGCTGTAAAAACACCCTTTATCCCCTCTGTATTCACAGATAGAATATAAATCAAGCTCCCGCGTAAATAAGGAAACCCAACCCCATGACAAATAAAATGAACATACCCAAATTCAGATAATTCGAAGATTTGGGAGCACCCTTAAACTCATGCCAGATCAGAATTCCCCATAAAGCAGAAACTAAAGTAGCTCCTTGCCCTAATCCATAAGATATGGCAGCCCCGGCTTTTCCTGAAGCAATCAGGCTAAATGATTGCCCAATACACCAGATAACACCGCCTAAAACACCTACCAGGTGAGTCTTCATATCTCCTTTGAAGTAACCGGAAATAGAAACGGGATCCCCTTCGACAGGTTTCTTCATTGCAATTGTATTGAACAGGAAGTTGCTTGCAAAAACACCTAAGGCAAAGATAAAGACGGCCGTATAAGGTGTTAATTTTCCCGCTGCCGGATTGGCAAAATTATCCAGATCCATTGAAGCGGCTACAAAACGATAGAAGAATGCCATAATCACTCCGGCGGCAACAGAGATAAACAAGCCTTTCCCCGACACTTTCTTCGAACCCACCAATGCCTTTTTATAGGCAAGCCCATTCAGTATAATAGCAACCGTTATCAAAGCGACTCCGGCAAAGATGTACATAGGTTCCCCTTTAGCCGCTCCAAAATAATTGATCAAGACTCCCAGGACCAGTGCCAAACCGACCCCGACAGGAAACGCTACCGACATGCCACAAATAGCAATAGCGGCAGACAGTAAAATATTGGACGCGTTAAAGATGATACCACCAAGAAATGCACTACCGATATTGAGAACATCCGCTTGTGCCAGATCCGGTAAGAAACTTCGTCCTTCTGCTCCAAAACTGCCTAAAGTAAAAGCAGAAAGGATAGAAAACAAAAGAACGCCTAATACATAATCCCAGTAAAAGAACTCATATCTCCACGTCCGGGATGCGAGCTTCTGCGTATTACCCCATGAACCCCAGCAAAGCATGGTGATCACACAGAAGACGATCGCTAATGAATAACTATTAACTATAAACATAACACAATTTTATTTAGAGGACGGTTGATGCATCATATAATTTTCAATTATCCCAACCATCTGTGCAGGAGGCAGCTTTTCAATCAGGCGAAGATGCTTACCTGCGGCATCCGGTGTCCAGGAGTTAGTACCTTCATTATCGATAATACTGAAAGTACCTCTTTCCACATCAAAATAAGGCTCGTAACCTTTCACTGCCACTAACACAGCAGTATGATCCCAACTCTGTCGTCCATCCGGATCTCCTTCTGCAAAACATTGGGCATAAGTATCCTTCACCGGGCTATTATCAATATCGGAAGCCACCAACTTCTTCCCGGTTAATATAACATCACCGATCTCAAAACCGCTAAAAACAATTTCCGTAGGCCACTGTTCGGCTACAACTTTAGAGGCCGGTGTATCACAATACACGTTAAACTCCCGCCCCTGAGGAAAAAAGCCAGCCATCGACACCAGGCGTTTTACCTTTTTCTCCACCAGTTCTTTTCCCGATAACGGACTATACTCGTCACCAGCAGAGAGTAACAGGTCTTTCAGGTTGGTAAAGAAACCAACCGTACAAATCACCACACTATTATCCGGTTGCGAACTCAGTATCTTCCGGTATACCTGAACAGCATCCGGAGCGTCTGATGTTTTCTTTGTTTTATGAGGATACTTGGTTGGCAAAACCTCCGTCCATTTTATTTTATGGCCGGAAGTCATTGTAACGCCTCCCTCGCTTTTAGGTGCCCCGAGTATAATATCCGGACGGTTGAAATACGTATTCAATACATCTATACAAGGAATAACCGATTCATCATGATTAGATGATAAGGTTGCGAGTATGTTCACATAACCACTGTCGGCCAGTGCATGCATAACAGCCATTGCTCCCACATCGTCATAATCAGGTCCCAGATCGGTATCCAGGATCAAATTCACGGGTTGCACAGCGGCTTCTTGCGCTGTTTTCTTTGCTGTCCCGTTACAGGCAACCAGCAGGGATAATAAACAGATTAACAAAAAAGATTGTTTCATGATATGATTTATTGATGGTTAATACTTAATGGGGTGTCGGAATAAACGATCGCTTCTCCGAAGTTAACGGATGCATCCGACTGTGGATTCAGCCACTTAAAAGAAACAGTATGTTGTTCCTTCGGTAACTGATATTTCCAGAACAATTCATGACGGCGGGTAATATACGAGGCTGGTAGGTTGGCTGTTTCTACCAACTCTCCATCTATATACATTTCCACACGGGCCACATATTCATCGTTGTTCGACTGCACATGCCCTTTAAAGACAATGCCGGTTCCTTCAAATGCGACATTTCCGACATCAACAACACGCTTATTGACGCCAATGCGATCTACGGGATACATGCCGTCAAAAGCTTTCTCTAATTTTACAGGGACAGGTTGCTGGCAGGAAATGAGAACCTGGTCTCCTTCTACCTTTCCTCCATTCCGTTCAACTACCTGCAAAGCCTGATCGAAACTCATCCGGTAAGCTTTATTTAGTGAAATCGTTGTATAGGCGAAATCCATATCTTCTACTTCTTTCAGATTCTTCAGCCAATAGTCAGGAATTTTACTGTATCCCAATACCGTACCCAAAATACCTGCGGCAGAAGCCGGATTACAATCGGAATCCTGCCCGCAACGGGTAGCAATATCCATTGTTTTATAGAAGTCACCTTCGCCATACAACAGGCCGATCACAATATAGGCACTGTTGATCACCGCATCAATATTGAACGGAACAAAAACGCCGTCCGGACAACCTATATCTTCACTCCATTTCTTTTCGCATTCGAACCAAGTCCGTTTCCAATCATCCGGAAATTCCTTATGCCAACGGATCACATCGTTCATACATTGATAGTAACGGCTCTCCTTAGGTATCGTTTTAAGGGCTTCGGTAACAATAAATCCGATATCATCCGAAATAAATGCAAGTGAATACATGGCACCCACATAGACACCGCCATACCAGCCGTCGCCATAATTCATAATATGGCCGATCTTATCCGAAATTTCAGATGCGGTATTCGGCATTCCCGGTGACATCAGGCCGGCATAATCGGCTTCGATCTGATAATCCAGATCGTCTGCATGCGGGTTATTCAGCCAATGCCCGGAAGCCGGCGGCATAATTCCATGCAATATGTTATAACGTGCAGCCTGGTTGGCATGCCACAACATATATCCGGCTTTTGCAAATGCCATTGCAAAAGAGTCGACCGGTGCATCCAACCCTAAGCGGTCGAAGACATCTACAAAGGTCAGATCCATATAGACATCATCATACAGACCGGGACTGTTTTCATACCACCATTTGATATAACCGTCCGGCCAGACAATAGGGACATAATCCTGTATCATCGTCCCGTTATAGCGGAACTCCGTCGGCCCTCCATACGTACAACCGATCGTTTGTCCGGCCCATCCTCCTTTGATCTTATCCATCAATTTCTCTTTCGTAATGGATATTTCCGATGGTAAAACGACTTGTTTTCCTGCAGACGGCCGTTCCGAACAGGCTACAGTCCCTAGCAGGAACAAACAGCCGGATAAAATAGGTACAATCAGATTTTTCATAATAAGCAGATTATTATTTTACTCAAATATATCGACTTCACTCCGGTAAGGGACAGAAGACTGTGCCCCAACCCGGGTTACAGAGATTGCTGAAGCTTTACAAGCAAAACGGACAGCTTCCATCTGGTTTCGTCCTTCTGACAAAGCAACGGTCAAAGCCCCGTTAAAAACATCACCCGCTGCAGTGGTGTCTACTGCTTCTACATTCAAGGCCGGCACAAGTTCAACCCCTTCGTTACAATACACTAAAGCTCCTTTTGAACCCAGGGTGATTATAACATTCTGGACACCCATCCCCGAAAGTACACGGGCTGCCTCAATAGCCGATTCCTGGTCGGTTATCCTGACTCCGGAAATCATTTCAGCTTCTGTTTCGTTCGGGGTAATCATATATAGATGCTTCAACAACGAGGGAGATAACGGATGTGCAGGTGCCGGATTCAGGATTACTTTTTTATTCTTTCGATAAGCTATTTCCGCCACATATTCCACGGTTTCCATCGGGATCTCCAGTTGCATCAAGACGATATCGGCCTGGTCGATCGCCTCTTCTGCTTTTGCCAGATCGGAAGGCAACAAATTGGCATTTGCTCCGGAAGCAACCACAATACAGTTTTCGGCATGATCGTCTACTGTAATTAAAGCGACTCCGGAAGGATGTTCGGAGTCAGAAAAGATATAAGAAGTATTGATGCCTTCCTCTTCAAAAAGCATCTGGGACTGATGCCCGAAAATATCACTGCCCGTCTTACAAATGAAAGTAACGGAAGCTCCCAGACGGGCAATGGAAACGGCCTGGTTTGCACCCTTTCCTCCGGGATTCATAAAGAAAGTTCCACCCAGAATGGTTTCTCCCGGGCGGGGAAGATGTCCGGCTTTAATAACCATATCCGTATTGCTACTACCCACTACCAGGATATTATGACGGTCTAACTGTTCTGTGTTCATATCTATAAAATTTAAAGTCTGCAATGAAGCGATACAAATATAACTTTATAATCTCTATTGTACCATGAATAATTTCTTTCTACAGATAAACCCAAATCGATTATTCTTAGCCGTCAATAATGTATAAACAGCTATAAAGTAGCACTATACAACCAACAACATCATTAACAAATGTTATGTTTATAATTATAGTAACTATAACAGAAAAAGAGGTATCTTCCCATACATTTTGAAAACTTTGTTTAATTTCGTTGTACGATATAACACTGAATTCTACCAAGGATAATCCGATACAGATATGAAATACACAAATCCGGATCACCTGATCCTACTTATCCAATCACTCACGAAAGCGGAAAAACGATATTTCCGCTTATATGCTAATTTACAGAATGGAGAAAAGAACTATCTTTTCCTGTTTGACCTGATAAATAAAGGCACTCCCACAGAAGAAATCTATCCCCTCTTCTGCCAGCAACAAGGCAAGAACAGTTTCGAAATGGCAGCCAAGCATCTTTCGCGGGTAATCATGGATTGCCTGGTTCATTTACGGAAAAAGGAGAATGTACAGGCAGCCATCTTCAACCATATCACCAAGGCGGAGATTCTCTTTGAAAGAGAACTTTTCGAGGCTGCCTTCAATCAGTTGGATAAAGCCAAGAACCTGGCGACAACTTATGAGAATGACCCTCTCCTGCTCCTGATCCGCCGGACCGAACTCAAATATCTCAGTACACTCGGTTTTAAAGGATTGTCCGAACGTGAACTGGTTAACAAACAGATGAAGATCAACGATACAATGAAGTATTCAAGAAATACCAATCTTCACCTGCAATTGTATGATATTCTAAAGTACCGGATCACTTATAAAGGATACATCCGCTCCGATAAACAAAAGGACAATCTGAACGACCTGATATTAAGTGAGCTGAATTTAATAGCGAACAGCTCCTACAAAGGCTTTGAAGCCAAGAAACTACATCTTTTGTTTCAGGCCACCTACTATCTGAATATCGGTAATTACAAATCTGCGATCCGCTTCTACCAGGAGCTTATCACCCTCTTCGAGTCCAACCAGCACCTGATTTTAAATCCGCCTATTTACTACCTCAGTGCGATACTAGGCGTCTTGGACAGCCTTCACATGGCCGGCCTGTATAAAGAGATGCCTTTCTTCATCGAACGGCTGGAAAAAATACGGCAAGGCGACTATGCGACAGAGTTTCTTTTAGAAATAAGTGCTTACATTTATTTATATGAGCAGGCCAGCCTGATAAATACGGGTAAGTTTGAAGCTGCCCTGATATTATTCGGTAAATATGAAGACAGTCTGGTCAAGAAGATCGGTCTGCTCAGATTGGAGACACAACTCAAAGTGTACCTGAATATAGCCATCCTTCACCTGTGCCTGGGAAATACCGACAGGGCACGTAAAAGTATGAAGAAAATATTCAGTTCCGGGAAATTGTTTTATGCATTGCCATCCTATAAGACAGCCCGATTGATAAACTTGCTTATACAGGCAGAGTTGGGTGACTATAACTTCTTTGAGAACGAAATCAATTCTATCAAACGGAATATACGCTATGAACGGCAAAGCTATCAAACGGAGAAGTTGCTGTTTCGCTTTGTCATGGCTTATCCGTTGCCGGCCTACCAAAAATCACAAAGCAAATTATGGATGCAGTTCCAGAAAGAAATCACAAAGATCAAGCAAGATAAATACGAGAAACAATTACTCAAAACATTCGATATACTTTCCTGGATAGAAAGCAAGCTGACAAACAAGCCATTTGCGGAAGTATTGGCGGAGAACCATATATAATAATGAAAAGGCCGTAGTCGGACGATCCCGAAACGGCCTTCTTCTTTATATCTTATTCGACTTAAACGCGAATCTTATGTCCACTCAAAGCATAATAGAAAATCATCAGATAAGCCGGGAAGCAGATCCAGTAAGCCTGCTGCATATTTCCAAATTCGTCAGCTAACCAACCGAACAACAGAGGGAATACGGCTCCACCCACGATTGCCATAACCAACAGGGAAGAACCCGTCTTGGTGAATTTACCCAGGTCTTTCATTGCCATCGGCCACAAAGCCGGCCACATCAACGAGTTGGCCAAACCTAAGACAGCCACGAACCAGATCGATATATTCATCGGAGTCAGAACGATCAGTAAAGAACTGACCAGACCGATAATCGCGCAAATAAACATCGCCCGTTCCTGTGAAATATATTTAGGGATAAAGAATACGCCGACCAGATAACCGATCACCATGCCAATCACTGTGTAAGATGTATACACCTGCGGATCGGGCAAGTTTAAAGAAGTAGCATAGTCCACGATACTAGCCATCGCCAAGGTTTCGACACCCACGTAGAACAGTAGTGATACCAAGCCAAGAAGCAAGTGCGGGAACTGCCAGATGCTTGTCTTATTAGCGGCATATGAGGAAGCTGCGGCCTCGTCGTTTTCGTCTTCACCTTCGGCTTTTACTTCAGGCAGCGGAACAAAAGCGACCAGAATACCCAGCAATACAAAGATACCGGAAATGAAGTAGAACGGAAGTTTGATATCTTCCAATTTCACATCACCCAGGTTCAGGAAGATACCCAGGAAAATCGGAGCGATCGCCCAGGCAGCCTTATTAGCGATACCCATCATACTCATACGGGTAGCCGCGCTATCCAACGGGCCTAAGATCGTGATGTAAGGATTTACGGCCGCCTGCAACATGGTATTACCGATACCACTGATGAAAGAAGCCAACAGGAACATGGCGAAGCTCTGGTTTTCTGCCGAAGGAATAAACAAATACAATCCCACAGCAAAGAACAGGAAAGAAAGAATCATCGTCTTTTTATATCCGATCGCTTTGATCACCAAACCACTTGGATATCCGAATATAATAAAGGTAGAGAAGGTTGCAGCCAATACCAGATAAGATTCAGCTGTTGTCAGATCCAAGGCTGTACGCAGGAACGGAATGATCAATCCGTTAATACCGAGGGCGAATCCGATCATAAAGAACAGGATGCCGATTACCACCAGGGGAAATAGATACCCCTTAGAAGAAGAGTTTGTGTTTTGCATGTTATTTTAATTAACGTTCATAATATTTTAGAAGACAAATGTAATGATATTTTCTTTATCACCATACAAAAGCTACTCGAAACGATCAGTTACTCAAAAACTCACTTGGGCTCATACCGTAATGCTTGGTAAAGCAACGGGTAAAATATTTCGGATCATTGAAGCCAACCTCGTAAGCCACTTCAGAGATAGAAACCTGCACTCTCTCTTTCGACTCCATCAGTTCTTTCGCTTTCGTGAGACGGTAGGAACGAATGACTTTTACGGCAGACTGCCCGACCAGCGACTGCAGTTTTTTATGAAGCAGGCTTTTACTTACGTGCATCTTCTCTATCAGTTCCGCCACATCGAAGGTGGCATCCTGGTAGTTTTCCTGTATCACTTCCATCAGCTTGTCGAGGAATTTACGGTCTTGCGACTCTTCCTGGATATCGAGCGTCTTTACATCGAGGCTGCTTCCAAAAGCCTTATGCAGGCGGTTCTTACTTTCGAGCATGTTGTTGATACGGGCGACGAGCAACTCCGCATCAAAAGGCTTGGCGATATAGCCGTCCGCTCCCACTTTGTATCCTTCGATACGGACATCCGTCGAAGTTTTGGCCGTAAGCAGCAAGACCGGGATATGGGAAGTGGTAAAGTTGTTCTTCACCTTTTTACAGAATTCAAGGCCGTCCATGACAGGCATCATTATATCGGACAGGATGAAATTGGGCAGATATTTGAGTGTCTTTTTCAGAGCCGATTCGCCGTTAGAGGCTTCGATGACGGCAAACCGGTCGTCCAGGATCGACTTAATGAAAGCACGCATATCGGGATTGTCCTCGGCAATCAAAAGCAGAGGTTTGTCCTGGTCTACAGGATCGGAGTCGTCTTCGGCTTCGACGGAGCGGTCGTAGACTTCCGGGGATACGTAATATTCACTGTTGATCTCGACATCCATCTCTTCGGCCGAGAGAGGCAATAAGATGCGGAAGGTCGTTCCACCCAACGGGTTGTCCTTTATCCGGATGGAACCGTTCAGTAGCTCCACGATCTGCTTACAGAGGAAGAGGCCGATACCCGTACCGCTTTGCCCGTAGACCGGGTATGTATTCTGGTTGTCCGCCTGATAGAAACGTTCAAAAACCAGTTCCTTTACATCATCCGGAATGCCGGCTCCGGTATCCCCTACCGAGATATAAAGATATTTGCAGATTGTTTGCCGTTTATCGGCTGCTTTACTCGACAGTAAAGCAGCCGATAAACGGATATATCCGTTGTCAGGAGTGAACTTGACGGCGTTCGACAGAAGATTGACCAGGATCTTTTGTATCAGGTCGGGATCGAAACTGAAACAGGGCTGCGTGATCCGGTATCCCTCATCGATCCGTATGTTGCGCGATTGAGCGAGAGGCTTGAAAGGCAGGACGATCGACTCGATAAAGTCCGTGAAGTTACCCGGCGTCTTGTTCACCTTCATGCTTCCGGCGTCTGCTTTACGGAAATCCATCAGTTGGTTGACGAGGGAGAGCAGGTATTTCGAGTTCTTCCGTACCAGGGTCAGCTGGTCGATCACCTTCGGATTCCGGCTCAGGGTCAGGGCCTGTTCGATGGGGCCGAGTATCAGGGTCAGCGGGGTACGGAATTCGTGGGTGATGTTGGTAAAGAAGTTGATCTTGTCCTGAGTGGCCTGCTGGAGCTGGCGATCCGACTCTTCCAGGTCTTTTGTGCGGGCGAGGATCTCATCTTTCTGGGCGGCGATCTGCCGGGTTCTTTCTTCCACCTTCTGTTCGAGTTCATCTTTCTGGCGGCGAAGGTTGTTGATACGCATTTCGTTGAAATAGTAGACCAGTAGGATCACGATGACCAGCATGGCGGCCAGGAACCACTTCTCTTTATAGAAAGGCGGGACGACCTGGATTTTCATTTCCGTTATTTTATCGGACCATTCGCCGGCGGGATTCGTACATTTCACCTGAAAGACATATTTCCCGGCGGGAAGATTCGTGTAGCTGGCAAAGCGCCGGTTTGCCTCCACCTCGGTCCAGTCCGTATCGAAACCTTCCAGGCGGTAGGCGTAACGTATCTTTTCGGACGAGATATAATATAAGGAGGCGAACTCAACGGAGATGGACTTGTCCTGTTCGCGCAGTCGCCAGACATCTGACAAGGCACGCGGGTTGACCGGCTCGTTGTAAAGACGTCCGCCCACGATCGTGACAGCCAGGCTGGAGGTATCGGGCTGGCTGACCACCGGGTCGAATGCCACGACACCACCTACATTGCCGAACATTATCTTCCCCTCCGAGGTATGCTCCGAAGCGACCCAATAGAACTGGTTATTCGGCAGGCCATCGGTGACGTAATAGGCCGTGGCACGCTCCTTCTCCGGGCTGAAACTCGACAGGCCGCGGTTGGTACTCAGCCAAAGCGTCCCCAGCCGGTCTTCTTCTATACCGTAAATCACGTTGTCCGACAAGCCCGTATCGGTGCCGTAATTGCGGAAGACGTAACGATTGTCTTCGCGGCCGGTCAGACGGAAAAGGCCGTTGCCGTAGGTTCCGATCCAGATGGTTTGATCGGCGGCTTCGAAGATGCAGTTCACCTTTTCGTTGCGGGGAAGTTTGCGTTCGGAGGACATCACGCGGCAACGTTCCGAGACGATGCGCCCCAGTTTGACGTCCGAGCGGTTGAGGTCGAAACAGTGGAGGCCGCGTTCGGTCCCGATCCACAGGCGGCGGGAACTGTCGAGGCAAATGCCCGACACGGGAGTCGGCCGGCCGTCGGGTTCGAAGGAGCTTAATACGTTTATCACCTTACGGTCGGCCATGTCGTAATAGTCGAGGCCTTTCGGCGTGGCTACCCACAGGCCGTTCAGGACATCGTCGTACTCCATCCAGGAGATAAAGGCGCTGGCGAACGTGCCCTCGTTGACAAAGGAAGCGGCCGGTTCGAAACGTCCTTCGTCGGTCAGCTTCATCCGGTTGATACCTCCTCCCCAGGTGGCGATCCAGAGGTATCCGTCACCCTCGGTGATGAAGCAGACGGCATCGTGCGACAACGAAGACGCCCGGCCGCGTTCGTGCCGGAAATGGGTGAAGGTCTTTTTATCCGGGTTCCGTTTGTTCAATCCGCCTTCGACAGTGCCGACCCAGAGGGTACGACGACTGTCCTCGTAGATGGCATTGACGGGGTTGGCGGAGAGCGAGGCAGGCTGCTTGCGGTCGTGGCGGTAGAGTTCGAACATGACTTCTTTACGGATCATCTTATTCACTCCCCCTTTTTCGGTTCCGATCCAGAGGATTCCACCGGGGTCGAGGAAAAGCGAGTTGATGAAATTATTGTTCAGGCCGTTGCTTCTCTCCGGGTCGCTGGCAATTTGCAGGAAGTCGTCGGTCGACTTTTGATAGATGCAGAGGCCTTTGTAGGTAGCTATGATGATATTGTTGTCGTTGTCCGGGATGATATCCATGACATAATCCTGGATAAGCGAGCGAGGGTCGGAAGGGTCGTTGGTGTAGAAGCGGCTCCGGGCTGTTTTTTTATTGTAGCAAAGCAGGCCGGTTGCAGTCCCCACCCATATCGTGTCGCCGTCGGGACAGAGGGACAGGATCTCCTCGATGGGCGACGCGGGTTGCCGGAAAGAGACGGGGGCCAGTTGGAAAGAGTTTTCCGACAGTTTCTTTACCGTGCCGACTGTGCCGTTCCCGTAGCCGACCCAGACGGTGCCTTCATCATCGCGGCAGAGGGCTTTTACGTTTTCATCTTGCCCTTCGCGGATCATTTCGATGGCCTCCGGATCACCCAGTTCATTCAGCGTGACGATGGCCAGACCTTTATCGAAACCGACCCATATCCGGCCGTCATTATCCTTCACAAAAGCATTGATAGTGGACGAAAACAGGGGGTTGGAGGCGAAACGGGAGTAATCGTAATTGCGGACTTCGCCGGTATTAAGGTCGATCACATTGACACCCTCTTCGGTGCCGACCCAAAGGTTATGGCGGTCGTCCTCGATAAGGGTGCGGACGAAAAGGCTGTTGAGGGAATTTTTCCCCGAACGGGTATCGTAGCGGACAAATTCGTAACCGTCGAAACGGTTCAGCCCGTTCCAAGTGGCGAACCACATGAAGCCGCGGGTGTCTTTATAGATGTAATCGACCGTGTTCTGGGCCAGGCCGTTGTCGGACGTCAGGTAGGAGAAATTATAGGCTTCGGGATTTAACTCGGCATGCCCTTCCACTGCCAATAACGACAGGAGAAATAACAGGCAGCTGATGGTTTTTTGTTTATACATATAGTAGTTCTTGATTAACAGTATTCTATTTAAATGACAAATATACACATATAGAGGATTATTCCTATCGGTTGGAGGGGAAATAATGATTATTTTCCGTTGTCGGGAGATTATTTATTAAGGAATATGGTTTATTTCTTGATAAAATAGCTACATTTGACGGTGACAGCAAGATAATTAATGCTTCCGGCTACCACCGAGAGCATTACTTTTGAAAAAAGCAGGCTTCCGGCTACCACCGAGAGCGTTACTTTTGAAAAAGACAAGCTTTCGGCTACCACCGAGAGCGTTACTTTTAAAAAAGACAAGCTTTCGGCTACCACCGAGAGCGTTACTTTTAAAAAAGACAAGCTTTCGGATGTTCTCTATAGATTATAAATCTTATATAAAACAAAATATCATGAGCACAATTAAGTATTTAGACGTTAACCGCCTCCGTCAGGAAGAAGACTACGGTTTTCACAAACTGATGATCATTGAAACAAGCAAATGTACCGACGCCAAAGTAATCCCGGTGAACACGGCCTACACGAGTACCTTCGCCCAATTTGACGAAGCCCTCAAACCCGGCGGTAAAGATCCAGCAACAGCCGGACTGACCAACCTCGACGCCCTGCGTGACCAGGCCTACTCCGGTATGTCTGCTGCCGTCCGCGCCATGTTGAACCATTTCGACCCGGACAAAGCAGCCATCGCAAAGGCCGTGTACGACATCATCAAAAAATACGGTAACCCTACGGCACTAGGGTATCTGGAAGAAAACGGTGTGATCGAAAACCTCGTCCAGGAACTAAAGGCATACGATAATCCGTCGGACGACGACGACCGTCCGGTGATCGAGTCGGCGGAAATCGTTCACGACCGCCTGTCGGCTATCGGTATCAAAGAGTGGGTCGACCATCTGGAGAACCTCAACAAACAATTCATCACCGCTTTCTCCGACCGTAACGCTGCGCAGGCCGCCATACAGACGGGCGCCTCGAAAGCAACGCGGGATGCTACCGACAAGGCATATCGCGACTTCGTACGCCGCGTCAACGCACTGGTCGAAGTGAACGGTGAAGAAGATTATGCAGACATGATCAGCAAAATGAATAAATTGATCGACTATCAACTCTCCACGCTTGCAGCCCGCCAGACGCGGAACGAGAAGAAAAAGAAAGGGGATGACGATGATCGCCCGGTAATTGAATAAATGAAAAATCCCGGAACGCCTTTTGCGGCTGTTCCGGGATTTTTGTTTTTGAAGGGTTCAGTTCCTTTCAGATGTGAACCAGTATGACCGTCCTTGTAGGGGCAGGTTCCAAACCTGCCCGTTGTGACAATGATTACATCCTGTCGATATTGGGCGGGTTTAGAACCCGCCCCTACGAGGTCTGTTATTTAGGTTCTATTTTTTCTAAATCCCAACCTTAAACGGTTCCGTATAAACCATCGCATCGATCCCCTCTATCTTCAACCCCATACGGGCATAGATAAATCCGCTTGAAGGCAAAGAGCCGGACGTAGAGTTGACAGACAAACTACTTAAGTCGAGACTCAGTGAAACCGGATTACCAGCCTGGGCCGGTGTAGTAACCGAGCCGGTACCCGATCCGAAATTGTAGGTATCGTCCACAATCACATTGCGGCCGGCGTAAAGGCCAACAAACTCGATCGCCTTGCCCCCGGTGATTTCACGTACGTTGCAAGTAGCCGAAACCACCTTGTTATTGCAGGTTATAGCGGCATTCTCCAACAGATAATAAGGTGTGACCGGAATATCTACCGTCTCCCCGCTACGGCAATTCTCCACCGTGATGGTGTCGGAAGCCGTCGGGTTCGTCCACGGGCCGACATTCTCGACACGGATCAACTTATACGTCTTGCCGGTGTAAACACTGGCACTAAACGTACCGTCCTGTGCCACCTGCACCGTCAGATAAGTGCTGGCCGACAATTCCCAACCCGGTTCGTAAAGGCGGAAACTCACCTGGTTGTTCTTTACGTTGACAGGCTGTCCGTCGTAAACCATCCGTCCGGTCAGCGTTGTGTTTGGGGCATCGAAGTTGTCGTATTCGCAGGAGGTGAATACGGCAGCCAGGGCCGCGAATAGGAATAAAGCTATCTTTTTCATATATATTGTCATCTTTAATTAATTGTAGTTCGGATTTTGTACCAGTTTCGGATTTTTGTTCAAAGCATCCTGCGAGAAAGAAGAGTAATAGTTACCTACCCGAAAGTTACGCGGGGCCTTGAAACGGTTGGCTACGTGGCGATCGAAAATATACTTGCCGTTATCAGGACCTCCGATCACGCGGTAAGGATATAAAGCATACAACATCGTATTCGTCGACTGCACGCCATTCCATAAGGTATGTGCCTTACGCAAACGCTTCAAATCCCATACACGATGATCTTCCATCGCCATTTCACGCCGGCGTTCTTTCAGGATATTGTCGATGGTCAGGTCTTCCGCCTTCCAGGAATTGCTACCGAGGCCGGCACGTTCGCGAACGGCATTCGCATATCTCAAAGCCTTATCCGTCTGTCCCAGTTCCATGGCAGCTTCAGCAGCATTCAAATAGACCTCACCCATACGGAAATAAACATACCAGATATACGACCCCTGTCCACGGGCAGACGAACCGACTGTTTCGTCTACAAACTTACGCAGGTTGAACCCCGTATTCGTATAAGTGGCACGGTTCAAAGGACCGTCTTTACCCACAAATTTACCTCCGTCGGCATTCGGATGGTTGTCGGCAGCGTCATACGTACTGTTAGGCTCCGAACCTTCAACCAGGAGATACGAACCGTCGTTCTGATAGATGGCAACTCCGGCCTGCACGTCCAGAACAGCCCCTTTGAAAGACTGACCCGGCAGCAGGCAAGTTCCCTGCAAACGGTAGTCGCGTCCTTTAAATATATCGCCGACTTTATCATAAGCAATATATCTTCCGTTAGCATCCTTGTCGGCCAGTTTGGCTTCCGTTCCGTCGAGGAGCCCGTAGGTCTCAACCAGTCCCAACGTCGGACAGAGGTCCGAACCGTTATCGTTATCCTCATTCATCGACTGGGCGATATTGGCAAAAGAAAAGGAATGGAATTTGCTGGCCGAATAATCTTTACTCCAGATCACTTCCGTATTATTGTCTTTATTGCAGACCGCTTTATAAAAATCGTCGGCAGAAGAAGCGCTTTGCAGGCGGAATACTCCGTCGTTGATGATCTCTTCGGCAGTAGCCAACGCCTTCTGGTAATAAGAGGTTGGGTCCTCCCCTGTCATACCGACCACCCCACTTTGTAAAGAAGAAGATATCGGATTCGTCATGGATGCATTATACTTTGCGATGGAACCGGCGTACAACATCGAACGGCTGGCCAAAGCCAGGGCGGCATACTTGTTCGCCTGAGCCACATGTACACTGGTATTGTTGGCTGCCAACGCTTCCTTAATATCCATACATTCATCGTAGACATAGTTGTAGACCTCAGCTTCCGAAGAACGCGGGATCTGCAATTCGGTAACATCCATACCCGGCGTATATTCCATCGTTTCCGTTACCAGAGGAACACCACCCATACGGCGGTTCATATCGAAATAAGTATAGGCACGGATAAAACGAAATTCCCCGTCGAAGACCTTTACCGTATTTTCGTCCAAAGTCGAAGCCTTCAACTTCTCGATACCCTGGTTGATCTTATAAATATATTCGTAATTGTAATAACGCAGGGAGTCGTAGGGATAGGCCACCATCTGGTTGCGGGCCGTTTCCACGTCCTGGTTCATCAGGCCGCACCACATCATGTCGTCGAACAAAGAATAATTCACATCGTTGTCCATCGAACCGTTCATATAAACGTCGTTATAAAGATTGGCCAGAACGCCTTTTACCATTGTGTTGTCATTCCAAACCTGTTCGTCGGTCAGGAAGTCGGAAGGTTCCGTATTGCCCAGCCATTCGTCGCAGCTTGCCATCGAACAAGCCAACAGGGCGGAACCGAAGAGATATAATAAATTCTTTTTCATACTATTCAATTAATTAGAAGTTAAGATTAAAACCAAATGAGAACGTACGCAGGTTAGGTGTAACCAATGCGCTGTTAGACTGGATTTCGGGGTCCAACTGATACTGACTCAGGTTGTCGATGCTGAACAGGTTGTAAGCGTTTGCATAGATACGCAGACGATCAACAAAGAACTTGTTGCTGATAGACTTCGGCAAGGTATAACCCAACTCCAACGTACGCAATTTGATGTAATAGGTATTGTGCATCCAGAAACTGGAGTATTTGTTGAAACTTACATTGTTTCCGGCATAGCGTGTAGCCGGGAATTTTCCGGCGATCCATTCGCTGTTCGCATCTGTCGGATCAGCACGGTGCCAGGAGTCTGTCAATAGATAAGCAGTCGAGTTTCCATCCCCCTGGAACGGGTAAGCGACTTCCCAGCACATGTGATAAGATTGTCCGGCAGCCCCGGCAAAGTCGGCTTTGAGGTCGATACCTTTCCATTCGAAAGAGGTATTCAAACCGAAGTTGATGTAAGGCAACTGCGACAAACCGTAGCCGATCGGACGCTGGTCGAGGTCGTTGATCACACCGTCACCGTTCTGGTCTTTAAAGATCAGGTCACCCGGAAGCATGGTCGAGTTTCCTTGTCCGTCGTTGTCGACTGTATAATTTTGTATCTGTTCGTAGCTCTGGAAACGTCCTTCTACTTCGAATCCCCAGTTGGTGTTTGCCCAACGGTTTTCGGTAGAGTTACGGTATTCGTCCCAACTTGAACCGAAACGTGGTTTGTAAGATTCACCCGTCATTTTACGAGCCAAGGTGAAGTTACCACCGATAGAATAATTCAGGTCGCGCACTCTGTCGCGCCAGGTAATACCCAGCTCCAATCCTTTATGGTAATCCGAATTCAAATTCTCCTTAGCCAGTGAGAAACCGACTTCGGTAGGAACCAGTACATCATAACGCAAGGCCGGCAATCCCGTACGTTTACGCTGGAAGACTTCGAACGTACCGCTCAGGCGGTCATTCAGAAATCCGTAATCCACACCGATATTAATCAAGGTCGATTTGATCCACGACAAAGTAGTAATAGGAATACCGCGGTAAACGACACCGGTCATGGCGTTCCCGTTCAACACGGCGTTGCCCGATCCGTAAGTGTATCCGTTCAGGAAAGAATAGGGAGAGACGATGTCGTCGAGGTATCCGTCGCCGTCGTCATCTACATCCAACTTATCATCACCCATCTGTCCCCAGGAAGCACGTATCTTCAGGTTTGACAGTTTGGTAGCGGCCTTTACGCCTTCCATAAAAGATTCTTCCGACAGTCTCCAACCGGCCGAAACAGCAGGGAAAAAGCCCCAGCGGTTGCCTTTCTGGAAGAGATAAGAACCGTCATAACGTCCGCTGAACTCTGCAAAGTAAGTGCTGGAATAGTCGTAAGCGGCACGGAACACCATACCGGCACGGCGGGCGGTCGTCATCTTGGTTTCCATCGACTGCATATCGGCGATACCGTTTGTCAGGGGAATATAATTATTGGTCGGCAAAGTGTTATATTGCAACCAGTCTCTGGTCTTTTCGAATGTTTCCACACCTAACACACCGGATACATGGTGTTTTTCAGCGAAGGTATGGTCGTAGTTCATCTGAGCCTGGAAAGTTTGTTCTACCTTTTCGTCTTTCACACGGCGACGCCAGGGATTCTGGTTACCGGCGATTTCGTTATACGTGTCATTCGTTTTATCGTAGGTGTAAACATTATAGGTATACTCGAACTGTTCTTGGTCGTTGCGGGCAATCCAGTAGTTATAGGCCACTTTTGCCTTCAGGCCTTCAATCGGGCTCTGCCATTCCGCATAAACGTTGGCGGTGGCCGATTTCCAGATATCATCCGTATAACCGGTAATATCTCTGTCGAAAATAGCAGCTCCGGTAGCATTATTACGGGTGGCGTTTACGTAATCCGGATTATCGTTGGCATAAGCATGCTGTGTCGGCCAGTTCTGGAACATGGCGTAATATGGCTGCCAGTAATCGTCCAGCCCCGGCACACCTACGTTATGGCGTTCTTCGATACGGCCGCTCAGGCGGGCTCCTATCTTCAATGATTTAGTGATGTTCGCTTCGATATTGCTCTGAAGGTTGGTACGGGCAAAATTAAACCCGTTAATCATAGCTTTCTGGTCGAGGTGGGATACACCAAAATGGTAATTGATCCTTTCGGAACCACCGGTAGCACTTACATTACCATACCACACCGGAGCGTTCTTGTTGGTGATGAATTTCTGCCAGTCGAAGCTGGAGTATTCGCCCTGTCCCTGACGCCACAGGTTAAGCTCTTCCATAGTGCGGGCAGTCGATCCATAGGTATTCAGGTCGGCCTGCATGCGTCCTTCGTAAAACTGTGAAGCGTTGGCCACTTCCGGATAACGCATGAAGTTCTGGATACCGTAATAGGCATTAGCTGATATCTGGTTCTTTTCACCCCGTTTACCGGATTTGGTTGTCACCAACACAACACCGTTGGCTGCACGCAAACCGTAGATGGCGGCGGAAGCGTCCTTCAGGATCGTGATGCTTTCGATATCGTTTACGTCGATATTGTTGAACTGTCCTTCTTCACATTGTATCCCGTCGATCACATACAACGGTGTACCCATGTTACGGATCTGGATAGCTGCACTCGCACCCGGGCGACCGTCGGCCTGGCGGGCGGAAATACCCGGCGTCTTACCGACCAGCGCACCGGCCGTCGTAGGAGTCGTAGTACGTGTCAGTTCTTCCGATCTAACACTGCTGATAGCCCCGGTCAATGAGCCCTTTTTCTGGGTACCGTAACCGACAACGACCACCTCTTCCAGCGCTTCGCTATCTTCTTTCAATTGTACCTGGATATTTTTCTTTCCTGCAATGGATACTTCCTGCGGCGCATAACCGATATAAGAGAATACAAGGACTTTACCATTCCCTACTTCCAAAGAGAATGCACCGTCCATATCTGTAATCGTACCGACATTCGGATTGTCTTTTACGACCACATTCACACCGATCAATGGCTCCCCGGTCGGATCGGTCACGGTTCCTGTTACCACATTTGTCTGCGCCATAAGCCGGAAGCTAAAGGCCAATAAAAACAAGAGGACTACCGGTAACTTGGGTAGCTGTTTACTCTTAATAAATTGATAATTCATAAAAACTTTTTGTTTTAAGGTTACTTCATACTTAACTCATTCTGATTTGATACGACTCGTTTCCCCCAGACAGAGAAGCCGTGGGAGTCTAATCCCGTAAACAGGATCGTTTTCATTTCATTCTCCCAGTCTTGTCCTATATGTGGTATAAGTCCTTGCATTTCATCTTCTCCCAGGCGGATATTCAGACCGGTTTCCGGCGTGTATGTCCAGCGTCCCTCCTGCTCGCCGGTAATTTTCCCATCCGGCGTAAAAGTATAATGGACAGAGACATTCACTTCATTATCGTGCAGTTCCCCTTCCCCCCACAGGATCTGCCCGGCCCAGAGCTGACGTTCGTATTTGCTGTCGCGGATCAGGATCATTTCCCATTCGCCCACGAAATCGTCCTTTATGAAATCCTGTTGCGGGATACCGGCATATCTTTCCGGCGATACAACAGGCCAGCCGTCTTTGGTCCAGAATATTTCACGAACGTGGAGATCCATCAACTGGTTAGCCGGGCTAAGGCGTCCCTGGTGCATCAGGAAATAACGACCGTTATCATTAATGACACCACAATGTGCCGTACCTGCCCATCCCGGATGGTTGTCGAAACGATACGGGTGCGTCAGAACCGGATAGTTATTGGTTTCTTCACTCATCTCTTTGCCAAACAGGTCGAAGAAAGGACCTTCCGGCTTATCCGAACGACCGACACGGATATTATAGGTTGTCATCAACGGATCGTAGGAGACGAACAGGTAATACTTTTTCAATTCCGGGTTATAGATTATTTCCGGAGCTTCAATATTATCCTTTTTGCCATTTGCCCGGCGGGCGATACAATGTCCCTGATCTCCGCTACGCATAGCCAGTCCGGTTTCCGGATCCAGTTGCAATTCATAAAGGCCTCCGAAATAGGAGCCGTATACCATCCAATGTTCCCCATTCTCAGTTATGATGACGCTTGGGTCGATCGCATTCATGACAGAAGTGGAGTCTGTTTTCACTACACAACCTTTCAGTTCCCAGGGACCTTCCGGCGAAGATGCCTCAGCCATCCCCAGATAGGACACCGATTTGGCAAAAGCCGAGACACAGTAATACAGGCGAAACTTATCTTTATACTCAACCAGATAAGGTGCCCAGATATTGGTTGCCCCTTCTCCCCCGGCGTTACTTCTGACATGTTCTACCGCCTCTGCCGGAATTTCCGGGAAAGCCCAACCGGCAAATTCCCAGTTCACCAGGTCCGTCGACTTACGCACCTGAATGTATCCGAGCGGAACGCCTGCCTCTTTGGCCTCTTCCTTGTTCTCCCGGAAAATGGCATCAGTCGAATAGAGATAAAACGTATCCCCTATCTTTCGACCTGCCGGATCGTGTACGTTATAAGTACCCCACGAACGGTAATCCTTCATGGCGGAGACAGATGTGTAATCGTCTTTCCACGGATTAGGGTTCTTTTCCGGTGTTATCGGCTGCCTGCCGAAGTTGCATCCGGAGACAACAAGGGTTGCAGCAGCCATTAAAATGGCTGCCTTAATAATTGTTTTACACATAGATTATACGTGTTTAAATTATTTCAATTCGATAGTTACCAGCGATTTGGCAGGAATCTTCACGGTCAATTCCCCGTTTTTGTATTTTGCCCCTTTGAAGTTTGTCAAACGCACATTCTCCGGTTTATCGAATGTATTGCACGCACGTACATTCTCTCCTGTAATGATCTGTGCATTACTTACATTTGCAGCATTCGTTCCACGTACGGCACAAGACAGTTCGATATCGTTTGCCGGGTCTATATTAACGAGTGAAATATGGATCGCTCCGTTTTTATCTTTTGAAGCGGATGCGCTGACTGCCGGAAGGCTACGTCCAAGACGTTCATATTCGCTGCATTTTACTTCGATCGGAAGCAAGGTGGCATCCTGATGTACTTTATACATATCGAAGACATGGTATGTCGGTGTCAAGACTATCTTTTCGCCTTCTGTCAGGATCATTGCCTGCAATACGTTTACCATCTGGGCGATATTCGCCATCTTCACCCGGTCGCAATGTTTATGGAAGATATTCAGGGAAACACCAGCCAATAAAGCATCACGCAATGTGTTTTGCTGATAAAGGAAGCCCGGGTTTGTTCCCGGTTCTACATTATACCAGGCCCCCCATTCGTCGATGACTAGACCTAAACGTTTTTCCGGATCGTACTGGTCCATAATCGCGGTATGTCGTTCGATCAATTCTTCGATATGTGCAGCATTTTCGATTGTACGGAAATATTCGTTATCATCAAATCCGGTGGCATTCCCTTTGTTGGTCCAGCTATCGGCAAACGTATAATAATGTAATGAGATACCGTTCATCATATGACCGGGGATATTCTTCATTAAAGTACTTGTCCAGTTATAGTCGTCCACATTCGGACCACCGGCAATCTTAAACAGATGATTGGTTCCGTAATTACGGCAATAGGTGGCATAGCGACGGTAGTTTTCAGCATATCCTTCGGGGGACATATTTCCACCACAACCCCAGTTTTCGTTTCCTACACCCCAGAACTGTACCTTCCACGGTTTCTCACGTCCGTTTTGTTTGCGTAGTTTAGCCATCGGGCTTTCTCCGTCGAAAGTGATATATTCTACCCACTTCGACATTTCCTCTACGGAACCGCTACCCATGTTTCCACAGATATAAGGTTCTGTTCCCAGTTCCTCACAAAGATTCAGGAATTCGTGTGTTCCGAAACTGTTATCTTCTGTAACGCCTCCCCAATGGGTATTGACCATTTTCGGACGCTGGCTACGTGGACCGATACCGTCACGCCAGTGGTATTCGTCGGCAAAACAACCGCCCGGCCAGCGCAGATTAGGTATATTAATATGTTTAAGGGCGGCGATAATATCGTTCCTCACTCCGTTCGTATTAGGAATCTTAGAGTCTTCCCCTACCCAAAGGCCATCATAGATACATCTTCCCAAATGTTCGGAAAACTGTCCGTAGATATGTCGGCTGATCGTTTCAGTTCCCAGATCGGCATTAACAACCATCTGAGCTTTCTCCTGCGCGGAGATAAATGGGATTGCCGCAAAAAGCAATAACCCGGCTAACAAACTTCGTTGTGTATTCATGTCTATTAAATTATTGGTATCGTGTTTAACGAGAGCAAATGTAGAACGAACACTTTACGAAGAGGTGGATATATTGCTTTTTGTGGTGGATAAAAGTGTATTTAACACGTTGAACATATCATTTCCCAATTATGTTCTATCTTTGTAACGACGATATGGGAAAATACTGGCAAATTCTTAAACGATATAAAGTGGGATTGTTGATCAGCCCGCTTCTTGTACTGATCACTGTGCTGTGTGAAACGGTTCAGCCGATGTTCATGGCTGAAATCATTGACAACGGGGTCATGCCGCGTGACCTGTCGGTTATTACCCGGATCGGGACCTATATGGTGTTAGTATCCGTCGGGGGATTATTAGTCAGTATTGTGAATACTTACATTTCCTCCCGCATCGGAATCGGCTTCGGTACAGATCTACGGGGAACACTCTTCAATAAAATACAACAACTATCCTTTTTCGATATCGACAAATTCAGTTCAGCTTCGCTTGTCACAAGGCTTACTAGCGATATATCCCGCATACAACAGATCGTACTGATGTCGATGAGACTTTTATTACGCTCTCCACTGATGCTTGTTATGGCCGTTTTCTTTGTCGTCAGCATCAATAAACAACTGGCATTGGTCCTGATAGCAGCTATCCCGATCCTCGGAGGAAGTGTATACCTGATCCTGAGTAAAGGATTTCCTTATTTCCTGAAAGTCCAGCAGAAAGTAGACCAACTGAATGGCGTGGTCAGGGAAAACCTCATCAATATCCGTGTCGTCAAATCTTTTGTCAGGGAAGATTTTGAGACGGATAAATTCGTCAAAAGCAGCGAAGAACTGCGCGATATGGTGATCCGTGCCTCCAACATCGTCGTTTCCATCTTTCCGGTCATGCAGTTAGTCATGAATTTATCCATACTGTCCATCCTCTGGCTGGGCGGACAAAAGGTGATGGACGGCGAACTGAAGGTAGGCGAACTGATCTCATTCGTCAATTACGTTTTCCAGGTACTGATGTCATTGATGATGCTCTCAATGGTCATTATGTCGTACTCCCGCGCTTCCGCTTCCTCTAAACGGATCATGGAAGTGCTCGATACGGAACCCTCCCTGACAAACACCCGGGAAGGACTTCAAAACAAACACCGGGTAGAGAAAGGAGAAGTGACATTTAATGATGTCAGTTTCCGTTACATCGGTGGAGAAAATGACATTCTACAGCATATCAGCTTCCGGGCCGAACCCGGCGAAACGATTGCGCTGGTCGGTGCTACCGGCTCTGCCAAAAGCTCCCTGGTACAACTGATACCACGGTTATACGATGTTACCGCCGGAGAAATCCGGATTGACAATATCCCGATAAAAGACTATAACCTGGATGAACTTCACCAGGGGATCGGCATGGTCCTTCAAAAAAACGAACTATTCACCGGAACGATCGTCGAGAACCTCAAATGGGGAAAACCCGACGCATCGATGGAAGAGATAGAAGAAGCCACCCGTGCCGCCGAAGCACACGATTTTATCCAGTCCTTCACGGACGGTTACAATACGTTGCTGGGGCGCGGAGGCATCAATCTTTCCGGCGGACAGAAACAGCGTATCTGCATCGCCCGTGCGTTGCTCCGTAAACCTAAGATACTGATCCTGGATGACAGTACGAGTGCTGTCGATACGGAAACAGAACTGAAAATACGGAATAACCTGAATGCGTTGTTACACGACACGACTGTATTTATCATCACCCAGCGGATCAATACGATGCAATCGGCCGACCGGGTGATCGTACTCGAAGACGGCGAGATCAACGCCATAGGAACTCCGGATGAATTGATCGAAACATCTACCGTTTATCAGGAAATCTATCATTCACAACAAGTATTATTATAGGATATGGCACACGGAGATCATTTAAAAGAGAATGCAAAGCCCCGGGAAGGAAAGAAAACTTTCTTCCGGCTGATTTCGTACCTGTCCTGCGACAAGCGGCTGTTGTTCGTGATCGGCTTTCTGATCATTGTCAGTATCGTGGCTAATCTATTGGGGTCATACATGTTGCGTCCGATTATCAATGATTATATCCTTCCCGGAGACTTTCACGGATTGATCAGGGTATTAGCTATCCTTGCCGCCATTTACCTGACAGGAGTCGCCGCCGTCTATATCCAATATATCCTGCTGAATAAAATAGGTCAGCGCACCGTTACCCGTATGCGTGCCGACCTTTTCCAAAAGATGGAACATCTGCCGGTCAAATATTTCGACACACACCAGCACGGCGACTTGATGAGCCGTTACACGAATGACATAGACAAGATCAGTGATGCACTGACCGACAGCCTGTCGGATATGTTGTCGAGCGCTCTCACCCTGATCGGTATCTTCTGCCTGATGTTATATATCAGTCCGATACTTACTCTGGTAACTCTGATCACCGTTCCACTTATGTTTCTCTTTGCCAAAGGGATCGTTCAGCGAAGCCGCAAATACTTCAAAGCCCAGCAGGAGTCTATCGGTACCCTGAACGGTTATATCGAAGAAATGATAAGCGGCCAGAAGGTGATCAAAGTATTCGGACACGAAAAGAAAGTACAGTCCGACTTCGATACGCTCAATGACGACCTGAAAGGCAAATCGGAGAAAGCTCAGTTCTATTCCGGTATGATGATGCCCGTCATGCAAAACCTGAACACATTGAATTACGTCTTTATCACGATTGTAGGTGCCCTACTCGCCATCTTTCGTGGTTTTGATGTCGGCGGTCTTGCAGCCTTCCTACAATATTCCCGCCAGTTCGGACGTCCGATCAATGAATTGGCCAGCCTTTACAACAGTATCCAGGCAGCCATTGCCGGAGCCGAACGTATCTTCGAAGTGATCGACGAAGCACCGGAAACACCGGACTCCCCCGAAGCCATCGCTTTACAGCAGGTACAGGGAGATGTTTCCATGAAAGACGTTTATTTCGGATACAAAAGTACATAAAAAAAGTGGGATTGAGAAATTTAGAGTAATAGAACTGAATAACAGCGAGTTTAGGGATTTAGGTGAAGGGGATGCAAAGCCAAGTGAAGCCGCAAAAAAGCCAAGTAAAACCGAAGCTGCGTAACCAATTTGTAACCTATGGCTGGTTACAGGGTTGTGAAAGAGGCAAAGGGAAGCGGTTAAAAATGAGCGGTTTTCACAAAGCGGAGCGGCTCCAAGTCGGTGCAAAAGTAATGATTTTGGGCGAATAGCCTGAAAAAAGTTACAAATCCGATTTTTATTCTGTGATTCTCAATATTTTGCGTAACGGCTGATAACTCTACATAAACTTATTTTGAAACCTAAAAAAAGTAGAGTTATGAAGAGTACATTTTCAACGATTTTCTATCTGAAAAGACAGGCAGTAAAGCAAGACGGTACAACCCCTATCATGGGACGCATCACAGTGGACGGTACGCAAACCCAATTCAGTTGTAAACTTTCCATTGACGCCAAGTTATGGGACACGAAGACCGGACGTGCAACAGGTCGCAGCACGGCTGCGCTGGAGACAAACCGTATGTTGGATAAGATACGGGTAAAAATCAATGCGCATTATCAGGAAATTATGGATCGTGATAATTTCGTCACGGCTGAAAAGGTAAAGAATGCGTTTTCAGGTCTTGAACACCGCCAAAACACCCTGCTTAAAATCTTCGAGAAGCATAACGAAGATTATGAGAAATACTTTAATGCCGGGATGAAATCGAAATCGAGTTACCAAAAGTATCAAACGGTTTATAAACACCTGAAAGAATTTTTGCACCAGCGTTATCATTTGAGCGATATAGCTCTGAAAGAATTAACCCCCGCTTTTATTAAGGACTTCGATATGTTCCTGCGTGTAGATAAGCATTGCTGCAACAATACCGTATGGATTTATACATGTCCGCTCCGTACAATGGTATCTATTGCAATCAATAACGGTTGGCTCACGCGCGATCCGTTTCACGATTACGAAGTAAAGAAAGAGGAAACCCTTCCGTTGTGTCTGGACAAGGATGAAATTCATCTGCTGCTGACTACGCCGATGAGAAACGCCAACCAAGAGCTAATCCGCGATTTGTACCTGTTCTGTATATTCACGGGGCTTGCTTACATAGATTTATTCAATCTTTCAGAAGACGACTTGTACCGCTCTTCCGACGGGCATTTATGGATAAACCTCGCCCGACAAAAAACAGGAGTAGTTTCCAACATCCGTTTGCTGGATATTCCGTTGAAACTTATCGAGAAATATAAAGACCTCGCACCGGAAGGGAAACTTTTCCCCGTACCGAGTTATAGCGTGTGCCTTTATAATATCCAAAATCCGATAGCCAAACGGTGCGGCATTACCAAACATCTTACGTGGCACGTATCACGCCACACGATGGCAACGGAAATCTGCCTTTCCAATCATGTGCCTATCGAAACGGTCAGTTCGATATTGGGGCACAAGAGCATCAAAACGACACAAATTTACGCCAAAGTAACCAAAGAAAAGATGAAGCATGATATGGAAAATCTGTCGCTTTGTCTGGAGAATATAAATGAATATGCAAACGCAGTTATCTAATCGGAAAGGCTATGAAAAGAGATTATATATCAATCAGTGAGAATTGTGTTACGGTAACGGGCAGCGAGGTCTGGATGACGGTAACGGAAATTAGCGAATTGTTCGGAGCGACCGCCGGAGCGGTAATGGCGGGAATAAAAGGGGTTCTAAAAATAGATGTTTTGAATGATTATGAGGTCTGCAAATATATCACTCTGGAAAACGGCAACGGTGCAGACGTTTATAACATGGAGGTTATCACCGCCCTCGCGTTCCGGTTGGATACGCGCAATACTTCTATCTTCCGCAAATGGCTGACACGGAAAGCTGTCGCCCCCACTCGGACAGCCGCTCCGATTATCATTCAATATAAGGAGGGATTTCTCAACTAAACCGAATAAACAACGGGCAGGCTTTTGGAGCTTGCCCGTTGTCGTTTTTAGCGGATAGCGTCGCGGTAATTTTCCGCAAGCATTTTTTCGATGTCCGTTTCACGGTACAGGACTTTTCCGCCAAAGAGGATAAAGGGTATTTTCCTCTCGTTGCGATACTCCTGCAAGGTGCGGCGGCTTACTTTAAGCCTTTCCGACACTTCCTTGTCGGTTAAATACCTTTCGCCGTCAAGCGGCGGATGAAAGTTCTCCATGAGTTTACTCACATTCTTTGCACCTTTCTGTAAGGCATACAGCGCCGCTGCGATGCGTTCGTCATCCGCCGTAATTACATTATTGTCATTCATCTTTCTGTGGATTTAGTGGTTTGCTTCTTTAATCAGGGGATGTTATCCCTCTCGGTGCGGAAACGACCGATAACGGGTAAAACCCGTTCGACCTCCTCCGGCTTGTAATAGAACTTGCGGTTTACCTGCGTACACCCGATTATCCGGTTATCGCGCAGCGTTTGCAGGGTGCGGGGGCTTATGCGCAGCAGGCGGCATACGTCCTCGCCGTCGAGCCACTTTTGCATCCGTTTGTCGCTGCATCGGCGGCATAAAGCGCCGACTTTTCCGGTAAGTGTTTCCACACCGGAAAGGAGCGCTTCAAAGGTTTTCTTCTCGATAATTACTATTTCCATATTCTTGCTTTTTTGAGGTTTTGGGGCAAATGTAAGCAAAGCCGTGCCCCGTGCTTCCCTTTCCGGTTTTGTGGCAGCTTGTGGCGTCCGTTTGGCACAATCTGGCTTCCCCGCCTTTCTTCAATCCGCTGAAAATCTTTCCCGTGTCGGTAACGACAATGGAAAGCACCCCGCCGCAATACGCCACCTTTGCCCGTGTAACAAAAAGCAAAGGTTATGGAAATCATCACGATGGAAAGCACCGCTTATAAAGAGCTGGTAGAAAAGATAGACCGTATCGCGGGGTATGTCCGCGAGAGTGAGCGCACGAAAAAGAAGGATATGCCGGAGATGTGGTTGAACCGCGAGCAGGTCATGTCGCTGCTGGGCATCAGCCGCCGCACGCTGCAACGGCTTCGGGACAGCAAGCGTATCGAATACGCGATTTTCCGGGGTGCGTGCCGCTACCGCCTCTCGGAAGTGGAACGGCTGGTCGAGGAATCGGTTATCGACGGCAACCCGCAACGGATCGAGGACTTCAAACGAAACTACCTGCTGCGCACGGGCGGTCAAAAGAAGAAAGGGTAAGCGTATGGGATTGCTGGAAACGGAAATTTTCGAGATGTGGATGGAGCGGATCATGGAACGCTTCGACCGCCACGAACGGCTGCTCGCCTCGCTTACGGGCAAGGAAGTCAAGGAGGTGAAATATTTGGACGGCGAGCGGCTGTTGGATAATCAGGACTTGTGCCAGCTCTTGCAGGCGAGCAAACGCTCGCTGCAACGCTACCGGAGTTCAGGCACGCTGCGCTACCAGATGCTATGGCATAAAATCTATTACAAGGAATCGGACGTGCAGGAGTTCCTGAAAAATCATTTCGACGAGTTCGCGGGCTGCCGCAAGGTCGAGAAGAGAGGAGGTTGAACGCCAAAGGCTGCCAAACGGACGCCACAAGCTGCCACACAGGGCGGAAACAGGTGCAGCGGCGTATCCTATCCTTAAATTCGCAGGGCATCAGATAGATGCAATCATATAATTACAACAGATTATGGAACAAAAAAAGAAAGAACAGGATGTTCTGATCGTCAGGGACGAGAAGACAGGCGAGATCGGCGTTGTCGCGGGATTGAAACGCGACGGCACGCCGAACATGAAAGCCGCCAAAGCGGAGAACGCGCAGGATTTTCTGCGTTTCGACCGCCACGGCGACGTGCTGGATAACTTTTTCGCAAACTTCTACCGCCAATGCAAGGAGCCGAAGCGCTTCGGCTTTTACCGCGTCGCGGCGGAGGGAGCGGACAAGGTCATCGAGGTGCTGAAAGAGCTGCTGAAGAACCCGGAGCAGAACAAAGAGCTGCTCGCCCCGCACAAGGTCGATACGACCAAGTACGAGCAGGCCGCCGAGCAGCAACAGACGCCGCAGGAGGGCGAGGCGCAACCTGCCCCCGCCGAAGAAACGGAACAACAGGCCGACGAAACGACGCAGCAGGCCGAACAGTCGCCTGCCGAGGAGCAGGCCAACGACAAAGGCTACAAACCCATCGACGACAGCCGCCTCGACCGGGCGGAGGTTGCCGAACGCTGGGGCATCGACCTCGCAGCATTGGAGCAGTCGGGTGATCTGGAGCGTATGCGTCATTACGGCAAGTCGCAGCTTGTGGAGTGCAACCCCGATTTCGGCGGCGTGCGCGTGCCGATGCAGGCGCGGTTGTCGCTGCGTGAGAATCCCGACGGCACGGTGTCGATTGTTCCGCACCCGATCCGCCGCGAGCCGAACCTCGACGAATACCGGAATGTGAAGTTCACGCCGGAGGATCAGGAAAATCTGAAAAAGACGGGCAACCTCGGACGAATAGCCGAGGTCGTCGATCCTGCCACGGGTGAGCTTATTCCCTCCTTTATCAGCATCGACCGGATTACCAACGAGACGGTATCCGTTCCCGTCAAGGCCATCCGCATCCCCGACGAGGTGAAAGGCGTGCTGCTTACCAAAGAACAGAAAGAGGCGCTGGCCGAAGGAAAAGGCGTCTATGTGGAGGGCATGACGGCCAAGAGCGGCAAGAAGTTCAACGCCACGCTTCAAATCAATGCCGACAAACGGGGGCTGGACTTTCATTTCGGCGGTCAGAAGAAAGCGCAGCGACAGGAGCAGACGCAAGCGCCTGACGGTGCGCCGCAGCAGCGTCGTCTGCGGATCGGTAAAACCCTGCTCGGCGTGGAGGTCAAACCGGAGTATAAAGCAGGCTGGGAGCAGAACAAATGGGTGTACATAGAGGGCATGACCGACAAGAAAGGCCAAAAGTTCAACGCCTACGTGCGTCCGAACCACGAAAAGGCAAAGTACGATTTCAGCCGCAAAAGGCCGGAGCAGTCGCAAATCTACGAGGTGAAGCCCGACAATGCCTCCCGAACGCAGGTTGCCGTCAATTCCGAAGGCAAAACCGACGAGGCGACCAAGCATATCGGCGAGCCGCTGCAACGGGGGCAGGCAGCACCCGCCAACGAGGAGCAGCAGCGCAGGCAGCAGAATGCGAACAAACCCCGGATGCACATGTAGCTATGGCAGCATTTATCCTCCTTGTGCTCTTCTGCCTTATTTCCGTCGTGGGCGGCTGCATCCGGCGGCGCGTCGATTGGCAGGCCATAGAGCGGGAAAACGAACGCGAAATATAAAAAAACGGGGTTCTTACCCCTACCACTAAATCCACATTAAATAAATCCATTCAGTATGAAAACAATTCTTGCAGAAAAACCGAGCGTGGCGCGTGAAATCGCCCGTATCGTGAAAGCGACGAAAAGAGAGGCCGGCTACTACACGGGAAACGGCTATAACGTAACATGGGCTTTCGGGCATCTGGTACAGCCCGCCATGCCGGAGGGCTACGGCATCAAGGGATTCCACCGCGACAACCTGCCGATTATCCCGCCCGTGTTCCAGCTCGTGCCGCGTCAGGTCAAGACCGAAAAGGGCTACAAGCCGGACAGCGACGTGGCGGCACAAATCAAGATTATCGGGCAGTTGTTCCGCCAGAGCGAGCGTATCATCGTGGCAACGGATGCGGGACGCGAGGGCGAGTTGATCTTCCGCTACCTGTACGAATACATCGGCTGCGCCACGCCGTTCGACCGCCTCTGGATCAGCTCGCTCACGGACAAGGCCATCCGCGAGGGGCTGGAGCGGCTCGAAAGCGGCAACCGATACGACAACCTCTACTACGCGGCCAAAGCCCGCAGCGAGGCCGATTGGCTGGTGGGCATCAACGCCACGCAAGCCATCACGCTGGCCGCCGGACGCGGCACGTACTCGCTGGGGCGTGTGCAGACACCCGCGCTGGCGATGGTCTGCTCCCGTTATTGGGAGAACAAGCGCTTCACACCGGAGGATGTCTTTCAGGTACATTTCGCCACGCCGGGCATCGAGGCCGATGCGGTCGTGAAATTCTCCTCCGCCGAAAAATGGAAAGAGAAAGCCGCTGCCGAGGCCGCCTATCAGTCGCTCAAAGCGCAGGGCGCGGCGACGGTAACGAAAGTCGAACGCAAGGAAACGGTGCAGGATACGCCCCTGCTGTACGACCTGACAACGCTGCAAAAGGAGGCGAACACCAAGCACGGCTTCTCGGCGGACAAGACGCTCTCCATCGCGCAGAAGCTCTACGAAGCGAAACTTATCACCTATCCCCGCACAGGAAGCCGCTACATTCCCGAAGACGTGTTCGCGGAAATCCCCGCCCTGCTGCTGACGCTGAAAAACAACCCGACGTGGGGCAGCCGTCTTGCCCTGCTGGGCGAAGCCCCGACACGCCGGAGCGTGGACGATACGAAGATTACCGACCACCACGCCCTGCTGCCGACGGAGGTGAAACCGAAGCTGCTCTCCGCCGACGAGCAGACCATCTACGACATGATTGTCGGGCGTATGCTGGAGGCGTTCTCGGAGCGGTGCATCAAGGACGTAACCACCGTTACGGCGGAGTGTGCAGGCGTGGAATACACCACGAAAGGCGCTATCGTCCGTCAGGCGGGATGGCGGGCTGTGTACAACGAGGAGTTGGAAGATACCCTGCTGCCCGAATGGACGGAGGGTACGACGCTGACCGTCGCAGGCTGCTCGATGACCGAAGGTAAGACCAAGCCCAAGCCGCTGCACACCGAAGCCTCGTTGCTCGCGGCGATGGAAACCGCAGGTAAGGAGGTCGAGGACGAAGAGGTGCGGCAGTCGCTCAAAGAGTGCGGTATTGGTACACCTGCCACCCGCGCTGCCATCATCGAAACTCTTTTTTCACGGGAGTACATGGTGCGGCAGAAAAAGTCGCTCGTGCCCACGGAAAAAGGGCTGGCGCTCTATTCGGTCGTCAAGCAGATGCGTATCGCCGACGTCGAGATGACGGGGGCATGGGAAGCGGCGCTCGCCAAAATCGAGCGGGGCGAGCTGCGTGCCGAAGCGTTCCGCAAGGAGATCGAGGAGTACACCGCCGAGATTACCTCGGAGCTGCTGACCTCCGAAAAACTCTTTACGCACACCGCTTCGGAGTGTGTCTGCCCCAAGTGCAAGACCGGACGGATGCAGTTCTTCGGAAAGGTCGTGCGCTGCGACAACGCCGCGTGCGCTCTGCCCGTGTTCCGCGTGAAAGCCGGAAAGACGCTCACCGATGCGGAGATTACGGAGCTGCTGACCGAAGGGCGCACCGGAGTAATCAAGGGCTTCAACAGCAAGCAGGGCAAGGCGTTCTCGGCTGTTGTCGCGTTCGACGGGGATTTCAACACCGTTTTCGAGTTCCCGGAGGTGAAAAACGATAACAAACGCGCCAAGAGAAAGAAATAATGCCTATATTCGCCACTAAGTTCACAGAAGTAGATTGTTCTCGCGGATTCTGCGTCGATACCGATTTATTCTCTGTGGATTTAGTGGTGGCACTCGACGGGGACGTTGAGTGCCTTTTTTCGTCTATCCGTTTTTACAATCCACTAAATCCACAGAATTTATGAATAAGAAAGATAAGCCTACGGAGTTGTCCTACTACGGGCTTTACCTGTTATCCTACCTGAAAGAGAACCACCCCGACAAGGCGGGGAACGCGGCCTTTATCGACAGCCGCGCCGACCATGCCGCCGACGTGTACGAACAATCCCGCCTCGAAGGGTATCTGCCCGAAGGGGCGCACGAACTGGCGATGGCCGCGTTGCTGGAGGGGCTTCACTTTTCCAAGTACGACACCATCATCGAGGTACTCTGGAACGAGTTCGCCGACGAGGTGGCGCAGAGCGAAGCCCCTGCCGCCGCCCTGAAATTGCAGCCCTCGCTGGAGGGCATATTCTACCAATACCCGCTCTCGGACGATTTCGCCTACTCGCCCGAATACGAGCAGCTCTATACGGAGCTGACGGGGGCTATCCAAATCCTGCTGGAAGAAGATGGCATTTAACCGTAAAGCCAAGCTGCGGGACAACATCGAGGCGATACGCACGGCGTTTGAGTTAGGCAAGGCACAGCGGGCGGCCACTCCCCAAGAGCGGGAGCGGCTTGCCCGCTATTGCGGTTTCGGCGGGTTGAAATGTATTCTCAACCCGGCCTCCGACCTGACCGATGCCGTGCAGTGGGCGAAATCCGACCTCGACCTGTTCCCGATGACGGCGGAGCTGCACCGACTGATCCGCGAGAACAGCAACAGCGACACCGAGTACAAGCGTTATATCGACAGCCTGAAAAGCTCCGTGCTGACGGCGTTCTATACCCCGTCAGCGGTTACGGAGGCTTTGGCCGACGTGCTGCACGACTACCACGTCCGTCCGCTGCGGATGCTCGAACCCTCCGCCGGACATGGGGCGTTCGTCGAGGCATTTGCCCGTAAAAATGCCGCTGCGGACGTGATGGCCTTTGAAAAAGACCTGCTCACGGGCAAGATTCTCGCGTGCCTCTATCCCGACAAGAAAATACGGGTGGAGGGCTTCGAGCGCATCGAGAAGCCCTTTAACGACTATTTCGACGTGGCGGCCTCCAACATTCCGTTCGGGGATGTGGCGGTCTTCGATCCGGCGTTTTCCGCAAGCGACGCGCCCGGACGACGCACGGCGGCCAAAACCATCCACAACTACTTTTTCCTCAAAGGGCTGGATGCCGTCCGCGACGGCGGTATCGTGGCGTTCATCACCTCGCAAGGGGTACTCAACTCCCCGCAGAATGAGGAGGTACGCCGCGAGATGCTCCGTCATGCCGATCCCGTATCGGTCATACGACTGCCGAACAACCTTTTTACCGACAACGCCGGAACGGAGGTCGGCAGCGACCTTATCATCCTGCAAAAGAACACCCGAAAAGAACGCTTCACAGAACAGGATCACAAATTTTTCGGCTCTGTAAGGCAGGAAACGGGCATCATCGTCAATGGTCTTTTTCTCGACAAGGCGCGTATCGTCCATACGAAAGCCATGCAGGACACCGATCCCTACGGCAAGCCTGCAATGGTCTATCTGCACGAGGGCGGCGCGGAGGGTATCGCGGCAGATCTGCGGCGGATGCTCTCGGAGGATTTCTACAAACACCTCGACATGGGGCGCTACATGAATGTTACGGGGACGCTCGAAAGCATCCGACGGAGGCGGCAGGCGGAAACCGTAACCCCGGAGCCGACCTTGCAGGAGGAGCCGACACCGCAGGAGCAATCGGCAGCGAACGGGATGCTCGCGGGCGGGCAGCGGACGCTGTGGGATGAGCAGCCAGCGCAAACCGAACGTATCGGGGAGGCGACCGTCGTGGAGGAAACGGCGCGGCCTGCACAAACGACGGCAGAAAATGCCGCACCTGCCGCACCGCCGAAAGAAGAAAAACCCGAAATAGAGCCTCCCGTAATGAGCCTTTACGACCTGTTCGGCTTCACCGAGGAGGAACGGCGCATCGCCCAGACGGGCGGAAAGCCCCGCCGCCGGAATAACCGCCCCAAGCTGGTGCAACCCCGGCAGCCGTCGTTGTTCGACATGCCCGCCGCCAAAAGCGAAACGCAGCAGCAGACAGCCGCCGATGCTTCCGCATCCGTCTATCCTGTGGAAAATGCTGTCCGCGAGGAGGCGAACCGACGCATTGACCAAGTGGAGCGGCAGATACGCGAGGATGAAGCGAAGCTCACGGCAGAGGAGCAGCAGCGCAAGCACGAGGAGGAGATGCAGCCCCGGCCTTTCGAGGGATTGTTGGAACCGCACCACCGCGAGGGGGCATTCGTCAAAGTAAACACCGTCGGGGCACGTTATCAAATCGGCTACCTGAAAGACGTTACCCGTTACGGGGCGACGTTCCACCCGCTCGATTTGGAAAAGGCGCAACGGGAGAAAATAGCAGCCTATATTCCCGTGCGCGACATCTACGAGCGGCTCTATACCTACGAAGCGGACAAGCACGAGGAAAACAAGACGATGCGCGAGAGCCTGAACGCCCGCTACGACGAGTTCGTGAAGCGGTACGGCCCGCTCAACGCCAAAGCCAATGTGAAGCTCCTGATGATGGACGCTTCGGGGCGCGACATCCTCGCGCTGGAGCGGGCGGAAAACGGGCAGTTCGTCAAAGCCGACATTTTCGACCATCCGGTTGCTTTCTCACTCAATCAGGTAACACACGTCGATACGCCCGAAGAAGCGCTCGCCGCTTCGCTCAACCGCTACGGCGAGGTGAACCTCGACTACATGGAGGCGCTCTCGGACAACAGCCGCGAGGAGCTGATCGACGAGCTGAAAGGCCGCATCTTCTACAATCCGCTGGCGGGAGGCTACGAGATCAAAGACCGTTTCATCGCGGGCAACGTCGTCGAGAAAGCGGAGCGCATCGAGCGATGGATGCAGGGGAACCCGCACGGCGAGCGGGAAAAAGAAGCCCTCACCGCTTTGCAGGAAGCCGCCCCGCGTCCTATATCGTTCGACGAGCTGGACTTCAACCTCGGCGAGCGATGGATACCTACGGGCATCTATGCGGCCTATGCCTCCTACCTGTTCGACACGGAGGTCAGCGTCGGCTACTCGGAGAGCATGGACGAGTATTCGGTGAAATGCGGTGTGAAAAACGCCAAAATCTCCGACCAATACTGCGTAAAGGGGTATTACCGCTCCTACGACGGTATCGCCCTGATGAAACACGCCCTTGTCAATACCGTCCCCGATATGACCAAGAGCGTGGGCAAAGACGAACACGGCAACGACATCAAAGTACGCGACAGCGAGGGCATACAGCTTGCCAACGCCAAAATCGACGAGATACGAAACGGTTTCGTCGAATGGCTCGCGGAGCAGTCGCCGGAGTTTCAGCAGCGGCTAACGGACATGTATAACCGCAAGTTCAACTGCTTCGTCCGTCCAATGTATGACGGCTCGCACCAATCGTTCCCCGACCTCGACCTGAAAGCACTCGAAAAACGCTTCAATATCAAGGACGTATATCAGAGCCAAAAGGATTGTATCTGGATGCTCAAACAGAACGGAGGCGGGATTTGCGATCACGAGGTCGGAACGGGGAAAACGCTGATTATGTGCGTTGCGGCGCACGAAATGAAGCGGTTGGGGCTGGCGCACAAGCCGATGATAATCGGATTGAAAGCCAACGTCGCGGAGATTGCCGAGTGTTACCGCACGGCCTATCCGAATGCCAAGATTCTCTACGCTTCGGAAAAGGATTTTTCGCCCGCCAACCGTGTGCGGTTCTTCAACAACATCAAAAACAACGATTACGACTGTGTCATCATGTCGCACGACCAGTTCGGCAAGATACCGCAGTCGCCCGAAATGCAGCAGCGCATCCTGCAAGCGGAGCTGGACACCGTGGAAGAGAATCTGGAGGTGCTGCGCAGTCAGGGCAAGGATATTTCGCGGGCAATGCTGCGGGGATTGGAAAAGCGGAAAATCAACCTTTCCGTCAAGCTGGAGAACATCGCGCACGCCATCAAGACACGCACGGACGACGTGGTGGACTTCAAGCAAATGGGCATCGACCATATTTTCGTGGACGAGAGCCACCAATTCAAGAACCTGATGTTCAACACACGCCACGACCGCGTGGCCGGGCTGGGCAATCAGGACGGCAGCCAAAAGGCGCTCAATATGCTTTACGCCATCCGCACCATTCAGGAGCGCACGGGCAAGGATTTGGGCGCGACGTTCCTGTCGGGCACGACCATCAGCAACTCGCTCACGGAGCTGTACCTGCTGTTCAAATACCTGCGTCCGCAAGAGCTGGAACGGCAGAACATCAACTGCTTCGATGCGTGGGCGGCGATTTTCGCCAAGAAAAGCGTGGACTTCGAGTTCTCAGTAACAAACAACATCGTACAGAAAGAGCGTTTCCGCTACTTTATCAAAGTGCCGGAGCTGGCGGCGTTCTACTCCGAGATTACCGACTACCGCACGGCGGAGGATGTGGGCGTGGATCGTCCCGACAAGAACGAGAAGCTCCACAATATTCCCCCGACGCCGCAGCAGGAGGAGTTCATTGAGAAGTTGATGGAGTTCGCGCAAACTGGCGACGCGACGATATTGGGGCGGCAGCCGCTCTCCGAAACGGAAGAGAAAGCCAAGATGCTGATTGCAACGGACTATGCCCGGAAAATGGCGCTCGACATGCGATTGATTGATCCCGACCTGTATGAAGACCACCCCGACAACAAGGCGAGCCACTGTGCGGCGACGATAGCGGAGTATTACCACAAGTACGACGCGCAGAAAGGCACGCAGTTCGTTTTCTCGGATTTGGGGACGTTCCAGCCGGGACAATGGAACGTATATAGCGAGATTAAACGCAAGCTCGTGGAGGATTACGGCATCCCCTCCTCCGAAATACGTTTCATTCAGGAGTGCAAGAACGAGAACGCCCGCAAAGCCGTTATCGACGCGATGAACGACGGACGGGTGCGGGTAATCTTCGGCTCCACGTCCATGCTCGGAACGGGCGTAAACGCCCAGAAGCGAGCCGTCGCGGTGCATCACCTCGACACCCCGTGGCGGCCTTCCGACCTCGCGCAGCGCGACGGACGTGCCGTGCGTAAGGGCAACGAGATCGCCAAACTGTTCGCGGGCGACAAGGTGGATGTGATTATCTACGCCGTGGAAAAGTCGCTCGACAGCTATAAATTCAACCTGCTGCACTGCAAGCAGACGTTCATCTCGCAGCTCAAAAGCGGCGCGATGGGTGCGAGAACGATTGACGAGGGCGCGATGGATGAGAAGTCGGGCATGAATTTCTCGGAATACATGGCGATTCTCTCCGGCAATACGGATTTGCTCGACAAAGCCCGTCTGGAGAAGAAAGTGGCGGCGCTGGAAAGCGAGCGCAAGACGTTCCACAAGGCCAAGAGCAGCTCCGTATGGAAATTGGAGGAGTACACCAAGACGCTGGCGCACAACAACGACTGCATCACCAAGATGTCAGCCGATTACGATGTGTTCCTCTCCCGCGTACAGACGGACAAGGAGGGCAACAAGCTCAACGCCGTGCGGCTCGACGGGCTGGAGGCCACCGACCACAAGAGCGTCGGAACGCGCTTGCAGGAAATAGCCAAGAACGCCACGACGAGCGGCGAGTACGTGCGTATCGGCGAGCTGTACGGCTTCCCGCTGCTCGTCAAGACCGAACCGCTCCTGAAAGACGGCAAGGAGGTCAAGCAAAACCGTTTCTTCGTGGAGGGCGCATTCAGATACACCTACAACAACGGACTGATAGCCATGTCGGACACCAAAGCGGCGGCTATGAACTTTCTGAACGCGCTGGAACGCATACCCAAGCTCGTGGAGCAGTACCGTGAGAAGAATGTGGAATACGAACGCGATATTCCGATTTTACAGGAAACGGTCGGCGGCGTATGGAAGAAGGAGGACGAGTTGAAGGCTCTGAAAGCGGAGGTCGCAGCGCTGGAGCGGAAAATACAACTGACGCTCACTCCGCCCAAACCCGAAGCCGGGCAGGAACAAGGCGACGAGCAAACAAGGCAAACGGTCAGCGGACAGCAGGGAGTTACGCCCACGGAGGGAACATCCCCGAATGCCGGGATGCGGACACCGAAGGAGGATATACCCCAAGCCGCAGACACCTCGTCATTTATTCGGGAGCATATCCATTTCGTCAGGCCGCAAACATCCGATAGCGGGCAAAATCAATCCAAAGGGTTTAAGATATAACGTCATGTAAAATCGTATGCCCGAAAGCTCTCCCTTATTATTTCGGGGGAGCTTTTACATCTAATAAATGCGTGCGGTTAGGCTTGTTAAAGCCGTCGAGATTGTCTAACTATCTGAATTGCTTCCTATACTTGGACGGCGACATCCCCATTGCATTCGTGAACACCCGCACGAAATGAGGCAGGTCGTTAAAACCGACCGTATAGCAAATCTCGGATACCCCCTTTTGCGAATGTTTCAGTAGCTCGCAAGCGGTATTCAGACGATACTGGGTGACGAACTGCGAGAAGGTCATCCCTTTGCATCGTTTGAAGTAAGAACAGAATGCCGAACGGTTCATTCCCACTTCTGCTGCAATATCATCCAAAGAAATGGCATGGACGTAGTGGGCCATCACGTATGCCGCAATCTGCTGCATCCGCCGCACGTCCCGTTCGATACGCATCGGCCGTCCGGCAAACGTATGATCTGACGAAGTAAAGATGACAGGCAGCAGGCAGAACATCGCACTCAAGCGTCCTAACTCGTCCATACCTTTCATTCCGGTCAATATCTTACGAATAACTCGTGAGCTTTCCGTTCCGAACTTCAACGCATCGGTCGGAAATATTACTCCCACCAATCTATTCCTCAATTCGGGAAACACCTCCATGCACCGCTCCACCAACGAATGACTGAAAGCCACCATCAAATAACGGACGCAACCATCCGTATCGGCAGAATCGGGCGCATACTCCCAACGATGAAGCATGGACGGCGGGATCAAAGCTACGTCGCCTGCCGCAAAGGGCTGCAACGTATCGCCTGCCATCCGGTTACCGTACCCGTGAACGACGTAATACAACTCCCACGCATCGTGTCGGTGCAATTTTGCTTCAATGCTTGTTTCCACTCGCTGGTCGATAAAGAAAAACGAGTGATTCTCCACTTCGGGTAATTCATAAGGAATGGCGGTATCTTCCATAAAAGTAAAGCTCAAATTTGTTTCAATGCAAATATACGACAAATATAAGAAATGATAACACAAATACAAAACAAGAAAGCACCGTAACTTTGCCATCGACAACAAGAAATATAACTTAAAAACGTATTGTTATGGATTTCTACGAAGTATTAGAGAAAAGAAGAACCATCCGTGATTTTTCCAATCGAAAAGTATCGGACGAAGTATTGGACAAGATTCTGTCAGCCGCTTTCAAAGCACCGACCAACGACCACTTACGCCAGTTCGAGTTTATCGTGGTGCGCGGACAGGAAAACATTTCCCGCATCATCTCGCCTGTGGCGGAAAACACCAAAAATATTCAGCAGGCCGGGCTCGAAGCCGCAGCAGATGTAATGGACAAAGACGAACACGCTATGTTCGTCAGTGCCCTGCCCAAACAGCAACGGATGCTTATCGAAAGCGACTGCCTTGTCCTACCATTTTTCCGGCAAATGAATGCCCCTCTGTGCCATCCGGTGGATCAGAGTTCGCTGAACTATTTCGCTTCCGCGTGGGCGGCAGTCGAGAACATCCTGCTGGCGGCGACGGCGGAAGGGCTGGCATGCGCATTCCGCATCCCCATCGGTAACGAGCCGGAACACGTAAAGCAAGCCATCCATGCCCCTGAAGGATACGAGTTCACTTGCTTTCTCGCAATCGGTTATCCTGCCGAGAACGCGCACATCTGCAAGCAGAAAGAGATTAACGTCGGGGACAGGATACATCACAACGTCTGGTAAACAATGAGGATGAAAGGACACATTTTTATATTGTCGGCCAACATTCTGTTCGGTGTCAGCATGCCGATTTTCAAATTTCTGTTGGCATCGAATGTGCCACCGGAAGCAATCACCATCATGCGGGCGGTTTTCGCCTGCGTGATGTTTTGGCTTGTGTCCTTTTTCATGCCAAAAGAAAAAGTTCTGCCGAAAGATTTAATGTTGCTCCTTGTTTGCGCCCTTTGCGGTGTAGGCATCAACCAATGGTTATTCGTTGTCGGACTGAAAAAATCTTCACCTGTTGATGCCTCTATTATTGCTACGGCAGTGCCTATTTTCGTGTTGCTGTTGGCCGCCGCCGTGCTGAAAGAGCCGATTACCAAGAAAAAATCATTAGGTGTAGTTTTGGGTATAAGCGGCGGTCTGATGTTGGTGTTCAGTTCTACGCAAACGACCAATGGAGGCAATAGTCTGTGGGGAGATATGCTGATGTTGCTGAACCAGTTGATGTACTCTGTTTATTTGGTCTTGTCCAAACCGTTGTCCGGACGATATTCGTCCGTGACGATTATGAAGTGGATGTTCCTGTTCTCGGCACTGACATTGGCTCCGTTTTGCGTCAAGTACGTGCAGTATGTTCCTACCTTTCACCGAACGACTTTCAACAGGACGGAACTGTGCGCACTTTTCTATCTGCTGTTCGGAGCCACATTCGTCGCATTCATGCTTATTCCGATGGCGTTGAAATATATTCGCCCGACCACAGTCAGCATGTACAATTACGTGCAACCCATTATCGCTTCCATCATTGCAATTGCGATTGGTCAGGACACATTCTCGACGCAAAAACTGTTGTCGGCAGTGTTGGTATTTGTCGGAGTCTATCTGGTGACACAGAGTAAGAAAAGAGAAGATATAAAAAATTTAGATATTGCATAAGACATGATTATAAATACAGGGGGACGGACAGATACCGTCAATTATTACAGCGACTGGCTGTTGAAGCGTTTTGAGGAGGGGTACGTCTTTTCGCGTAACCCTTTATTCCCCAATCATATTACAAAATACATACTTGCTCCCGATGTAGTCGATTGTGTCGTATTTTGTTCTAAAAACTATCAGCCCATATTATCCCGCATTCACCGCATCACAGAACGGTTCAATGTGTTTTGCCATTATACCATAACCGCTTACGGCAAGGACATCGAACCCAATGTGCCCGACATCGACGAAAGTGTCCGGACACTAATAGAATTATCGGAAAAAGTGGGATGCGGGAAAATTGCGTGGCGTTACGATCCGGTGCTGCTTACAAAGTATTACACGATAGACAGACATTTGGAAACCTTTGACTACATAGCGTCCCGAATCGCTCCTTACGTGAGCTTTTGCATTTTTAGCTTCGTTGAAATGTATAAAAGGTTGGATGTTAATATGCCGGAGCTGATTCCGCTGACCGATGAGGACAAGCAAGCATTGGCGCAGGGTATGGGACAAATAGCCGTCCGGTACGGACTGCGCATACAAACCTGCGGAACAGTGGAAAGTTACCGTCAATATGGCATCGAAATTTCCGGTTGTATGACTACTGCTAATCTGGGAAATGCGCTGGGGTGTCAGTTCCGGAAAATGGCGCATAAAGGAACCCGCATCGGATGCAGTTGCATGCCTTCCCGCGACATAGGAGCTTACAACACCTGCCTGAACGGTTGCAAATATTGTTATGCCAACAAAAGACCGGAGTTAGCGATAGAGAACTACAAGCTCCACGATCCGTCTTCGCCGCTTATGATAGGACATGTCAAGCCCGGCGATATTGTAAAAGAAGGGAGCCAAAAGAGCTTTATTATCTGAATTTATAAATCATAATGGAATGATTGTAGCGGAAAAAGAAACGAAAAGCCTGCTGACAGCCACCAAAATCGGTCAGTATGCCATCAATCCATATATAGGTTGCCCTCACGGTTGCAAGTATTGTTATGCCTCGTTCATGAAGCGGTTTACGAATCATCCGGAACCGTGGGGTGAGTTTCTGGATGTGAAAAGATGCGCTAAGAAAATAGACCTCAAGAAAATATCAGGTAAAAATGTGTTCATGAGTACGGCTACCGATCCATATAACCCTTTTGAAGCGCAATACGGTATTACCCGTTCCATACTGGAGCAGTTGGTAAATAGCGATTGTTATCTACAGATTTCGACCAAAAACAAACTGATATTGCGCGACCTCGACCTGCTTAAACGCATAAAGCATCTGTGTGTAGCGATGTCGGTCAATACTACCGATGAACGATTCAGAGCGGATATGGATTCGGGCAGTACGATTGGGGAGCGTTTCGATACCTTGCGCAGATTTCACGAAGAAGGAATCTATACAATTCTGTTTATGTCTCCCATTTTTATCGGAATCACGGATTGGCAAGCCATTATCGAACGCAGCAGTAACTTTATCGACGAGTATTGGTTCGAGGATTTGAATTTACGTGGCGGATACAAGCCTGTTATCATGCAGTATGTACACGACAATTATCCTGCTCTTTATCCCATGTATGAGAAAATATACACGAAGTACGTCCGTGCAGAGTTAATTGCCAACGACCAAGCTATCTGTAATTATTGTGACACACACGGTGTGAATTACGGCGCTTATTTTCATCATGAAGAAGTTATCGAAAATAGCAAAAATTCATTATTAGGTAAAATCAACAATCAATAAATTATTATGAATAACCCATTACTGACTATACGAATAAAGATCATCGCAGGCTACGTTTCGCTTGTCCTGCTGTTCTTGGTTGTCCTCTATCTCGCCTACCGGGAAAAGGATAGTATGGCAGTAATGGATGCACAAGTGGAAAGATTGCTGGCACAACATCGCCAAACCGAAGCGATAGCCGTCGAAATTCTCGACCTTTCACTTTTGGGCGAGCAGCTTATCACGTGGGAGGATGAAGAAATAACCCGTTATCGCGCCCAAAAGGATACGGTGGCTGTACACTTGGAGCAGCTCAAATCGCAATCCCAATCCAACGAACAGCAGGAACGGATAGATGCCGTTCTTTCTCTGTTGGATGTCAAAGAAATGCACATGCTTTCCATGTTGGAAAGCTGGCACACACTCAAAAGGGTGTCGAATACCCTTATCCGGGAACGTCTGCCCGGCCTTATTCGGCAAACGCGCCGACAGCAGGAACAGTTACAGACAGCCTATGAAGAAGAGCTTAAAAAGAGCGGCGGACTGCGAGGTTTGTTCCGAAACCGGAAGAAAGCCGGGAACCGGAGTAAAGAACGCAGCGAGGAAATTTTGCAGCAAAACGAAATGCAGACGACCGCCTCGCTGCGTTCTTTAGCTTCGGAAATAGACCGGAGGCAATCGGCACAAACGGAGCGTCTGTTTGCACTCGTCGATAGTCTGGGCGATAAGAACCGTTATCTCAACCGTGAGATCAGCCGCCTGATTTCCGAGTTCAGCCGTACCGACCTTAAATTGAAAGAGGAGGCAACAACGGCCTGTCTGCTGGGGCGCGAGCGTATCATTCGGACAATCTCTGTGTTGAGTATGGCGGCCTTTGCGTTTGCCTTTCTTTTCTATTATTTGCTTCATCGGGATTTGCGGGAAAGGCTTCAAAACAGGAGGCGGCTGGAACGTACCATACGGGAAAACGAAGAGCTGCTCTCCGCCCGCAAAAATATGATGCTCACCATCAGCCACGACCTGCGTGCGCCTTTGGCCGCTATCAGCGGCTATGCGGAGCTGCTGCCGGACGAACGACACAAGGAGAACCGCCGCCGTTACAGCGACGCCATCCTGCAATCGTCCGAACGGATGCTCGGTCTTTTGAATACGCTGCTGGGCTTCTACCGTCTGGAAACAGGCAAGGAGCAGCCGGAAAACAAGCCGTTCCGCCTGCAACCTCTGGCGGACATCCTGACGGGCGAATATGCCCCGCTTGCCGCGAAAAAACAGTTGGCGTTCTCGACGGACTACGACGGCGGCGACATCGTCGTTACGGGAGATCGGGAACGGACGCTGGAAATCATCGCCAACCTGCTCTCCAATGCGGTCAAGTTCACCGCACAGGGTTCGGTGCGCCTGAATATGCACTACGCCTCCGACGAGCTTACGGTAACGGTCGAAGATACGGGCGCAGGAATGACCGAAGCGGAAACGGAGGCCATCTTCCAGCCTTTCGAGCGGCTCGACAAATCGGAGGTGCAGGGCTTCGGGCTGGGACTGTCCATCACGCTGGCGCTGGTCAGTCTGCTGAACGGCACGCTGGAGGTTGCGAGCAGTCCCGGCAAAGGGAGCCGTTTCACCGTCCGCCTGCCGCTTCCGCTCTGCAAGGACACGGGCGACGCTTCGCAGACGCCATCGGCGCTGCCGTGCGTCCGGCATTTGCAGGTTGCCGTCGTGGATAACGACGCCGTACTGCTGGCCATGACGGTACGCATGTTCGACCGGAACGAGATCTACGCCGACGGCTTCCGCAGCGCCCGCGAGCTGCTGGAGGGGATGCGTACCCGCCGTTACGATTTGATCCTGACGGATATTGTCATGCCCGGAATGAGCGGCTTCGGGTTGCTGGAGCTGCTGCGCTCCTCGAACCTCCCGGCGGCGAAAGCCGTTCCCGTCGTGGCGATGACCGCCCGTGCGGAACGCAGCGAGGAGGAGTTCATCCGCGCCGGATTCGCCGGATGCCTTTTCAAACCGTTCTCGCGTGCGGAGCTGGCGACAGTGGTATCGCGCTGCACCGCAGGGCAGGCGACGGAACAGACTGCTGTGGCCGACTTCTCGATGCTTCTGACCAACGAGCAGGACAAACGGGAAATGTTCGCGCTGCTGGTTCGGGAAACGCGGAAGAACATGGAAGCGCTTGCAGCGGCTTCGGAGCATTGCGACACCGAAGCCCTCGCCGCACTGCTGCACCACCTCTCGCCGCTTTGGGAGGCGTTACGGATCGACAGTGCGCTGCTCGAACTGCGCAGCGCCTTATCCTCGGACAATCCGTCGTGCGACACGCTCCGCAGCATCGCCGACCGGATTGCCGACACGGGCAAACGGCTGGTCGAACAAATCGAAGCGGAGTTGAAGGAGGGCGGCTATGCGTAAAATCCTGATTGTCGAAGATGACCTCGTACTCTGCCGGGTGCTGCGGAATTGGCTGGAGCGGAAACGGATGCAGGTGGAGTGCGTTTCCACGCTTGCCGCCGCCCACAAAGCCCTTGCCGATACGGATGCCGACATAATCCTCTCGGATATGCGCCTGCCCGACGGCGACGGGATCGGACTGCTGGAGTGGATGAACGAACAGCGCTGCCGCATTCCCTTTATCGTCATGACGCAGCACGCCGAAGTGCCGTCCGCCGTGCGAGCCATGAAGCTGGGCGCGGAAGACTACCTGCCCAAGCCGTTCTTGCCCGAAACGCTCTATACCATGCTGGAGGGACTGCTGCGGCGCAAAGAGGCGGCACGCAGGCGAGGGCAAAAGATTTTCCGCCGCGAGAGCGAGGCCGTCCGCGAGCTTGTGCGCCGTGCGGAGCTGGTTGCCGCGACCGATCTTTCGGTGCTTGTCCGGGGCGAAAACGGTACGGGCAAGGAACACATCGCCCGACTGATCCACACGGCCAGCCCGCGTGCGGACAAACCGTTCGTGGCCGTCGATTGCGGGGCTATCTCCAGAGAGCTGGCGGCCTCGGAGTTCTTCGGGCACGTCAAAGGCGCATTCACGGGCGCGACGGGAAACAAAACGGGCGTATTCCACGAAGCGGAGGGCGGCACGCTCTTTCTGGACGAAATCGGCAACCTGCCCTACGAGGTGCAGGTGCTTCTGCTTCGGGCGTTGCAGGAACGCTGTTACCGTCCTGTGGGCGGCAAGCGGGAAATGCCGTGCGACGTGCGCATCGTCGCCGCGACGAACGAGAACATCGAAAAGGCAATCGGCGAGGGACGCTTCCGGGAGGATTTGTTTCACCGCCTGAATGAATTTTCGGTCGCGGTTCCGCCCCTGCGGGAATGCCGGGAGGATATTTTGCCGCTGGCCGAGTTCTTTCTGCAACGATACGCCGAAGAGCTGAACCGGAACATTACGGGTTTCAGTGCCGAGGCACGCAAGAGGCTGCAAGCCTACGGCTGGCCGGGGAACGTGCGGGAGCTGAAAAATGCCGTCCGCAGTGCCGTGCTGCTCGCCACAAAGGACACCATCGGTCTGGATGAGCTGTATCTGACGGAGGCCGCAGCCGCGAAAGGCTTTGCCCTGCGGGAAGAAAGCGAGGAGCGCGAGCGCATCGTCAAAGCGCTGGAGGCGGCCAAATACAACAAGGCATTGGCGGCGGGGCTGCTGCAAATCAGCCGTCCGACCTTGTATGAAAAGATGAAAAAATACGGGATAGATATGGAAAAATAGCTGTTTTTTAGAAAGATTGGAGGGAAAGATGTATCTTTGAAAACGAAATTGAAAAATAGACGGGAAACAGGGTTTCCTATCAAGATATAAGACATAAGTTCGCAAGACGTTCCAAGCTAAATCTGGTAAATTGAGCAAAGTAAGAACAGATTGCGTGAGGCTTATGCTATGTTTTAACATAGCGTGGGCTCGCGTATATTCTTACTTGGGCATACCAGAGCCTTGCTTGGAGTAGCGTGAGTACCACGCTACTTTTTTGACCTCTTGGAACATTGTTTGGTTATATACGTTCCACTATCAGACAAGAGGTAACATGAAAATACAAATAACTGCAACAGTATCGTCCGACGGCTATCTGCTGCCGCCGGATACAATCAAACGCCGCTGGCCTTTCGAGGGAAAACACTCGCTTTCCGCACTACGAAAAAAGGCGGATATGCTGCTGCATACGAACGATTCCCTGCTCTTGCTGCTTGCCGAAAAACGAAAGGCGTGCGATGCCAGCATCTACCTGGCAGAAGCCACGCCGCAAACGGCGGATTTGATTAAAGGTTTGCTTCTGTACCATCTGGCGGATGAGCTGATTGTCTATACCTCGCCCGCCGAGGTCGGCAAAGGCTACGCTTTTTCCGAATTGGTCGATACGAAAGAGTGGGAAATGCAGGCGGAACATTCCCTATCGGGGCGTGCCGTCTGCCGGATATACAGCCGTAAAGGGCGGTAAATATGTAAATCCGCCTTACACTCTGTAAGATTACCTTACACTTTGCCTGCGTTGCCTGAAACCTGCAAAAAATAATATCGGCAGATATTTTACAGACAATCAATTAAATATATTATTGCCCTCTTAAAATCCGTTCTGCCGGAATAGGGTTTGTCCTTTATTTAACGTGCGCACAGAGTTAAATGAAGTATAACGACCTAAAACAGAAAAGAATGGATTTCCTTATATTGACGGAAACCGAGTTTTTCCGACTGATAAATAACGATGCCGGATGCCCCGACCTGCAAGCGGCCTACAACGAGTTTATAAACGAGGTTCTCACCTTTTGCTTTGCTGCGTCCTCCGACGGACGGCGGCTGTTTCCAACGCTCGCCTACACGGAGATCGAGCTGTGCTGCCTGCATGAAAAACTGTCTTCGGCAGGCGACGGGCAGGTTTACCATGTCCGCAAAGCCCTGTCGTTTATCCGGCGGATGTTGAAACACGCTTCCACCCAAGTGCCACCACTATCCACCCCGAAAACCCAATCCCAAACAACCCCTTTCCGCTGGACGGGCAGCCTTGTCGAGCTGATTGAAATTATCTACGCCCTCGACGAGATGGGCAGCATCAACGACGGACGGAACGACATCAAAGAGCTGGCGGCTTTTTTCGGCTCGCTGCTCGGTCGGGAAATTAAAGACCGACATTGCTACGACGCCTATCTGGATATGAAGCGCCGCAAGAACGAGAGCCGGACGTACTTTCTCGACAAGCTGCGCGAACGCCTGAACCTGCGGATGCAGCGGGACGATGTGCGGGAGCAACAACGCCGATAGCCTATACATTATATATATGAAAAGGGCGGTAATTTGCAGTTACCGCCCTTTTTGTGTCCGCCTATTTCTGCTGCAACAGATGCGCCAGCGCCGGATCGTTCTGTATGCGCTCCAGCTCGTCGGCGACAATCTGCCGCACGTCGGCTTTGATGCGGTTGTAGTTCTCCTGTATCTGCTCCTTCATGCGGTCGTTGCCCTCTTCATCGGTAAAGTCCGTAATGACCGGAATGGGCTTGTAGGCTTTTTCCTCGCGCTTCACCTGCTCGGCGTCCACGACAATCTCGCAGTGAAAAATCTTCTGCTCGATACGCTCGTCGAACGTATCGGCTACGGAGCCGACGAACATTCCCTGCGTAAGTCCCGAAATCTTCGAGGGCGGGATGAGCGAATCCATCTGCGTGTTGATGGAGGTGGACTTGTCGTTGCGGTTGATGCTTATGCTCTGCCGCTTCTGCAAGACCTTGCCGAAACGCTCGGAGAGCGTTTTGGCCGTTTCGCCGACCACCTGACCGGAGAAGATATTGCCGACGGTGTTCATCACGACTTTGGCCTCCTTGTCCCCGTAATCGCGGACTAACTGCGAGAAGTCCTGAAAGCCTAACAGCACGGCGACCTTGTTGCTTCGCGCTGTCGCTATCAGGTTATCCAAACCCTTGAAATAGATGGTCGGCAGCTCGTCGATGATAATGGAGGATTTGAGTTTTCCTTTCTTATTGACGAGTTTCACGATACGCGAATTGTACAGACCGAGCGCCGCGCCGTAAATGTTCTGACGGTCGGGATTGTTGCCCACGACCAAGATTTTCGGCTCCTGCGGGTTGTTTATATCGAGCGTAAATTCGCTGTCCGACATCACCCAGTAAAGCTGGGGCGAAATCATGCGCGAGAGCGGGATTTTGGCCGACGCGATCTGGCCTTGCAACTGTTCCGCCGCACCTCCGAGCCACGCATCCATAAAGGGCGAGAGGTAGTTTTCGAGTTCGGGATAAGAGGATAAAATCGGGAAAATATCCTCGTACCTGCGGTTCAGAAACTCGATGGCGTGCGGGAAGGTGCAATACTTTCCGTTCTGGTAGATTTTGAGATACCAAATGATTGCTGCAAAGAGAATTATAGGCGATTCTACGAAGAAGTCGCCCTGCTTCTGCACCCACGTTTTATTGAGGTTGAGCATGATGGTATAGGCGCTCTCGTAAGCGTCCGTAATATCCTCCATAAAGTCGGGGTGGATGGGGTTGCAGCGATGCGAGCGGCGCGGGTCGTCAAAATTTATCACATAGAATTTCGGCTTCACCTTATACCCGTCCAGATGGTTCAGCAGGTGGTTGTAAGCAATCGTTGAGAGATCGGGGAATTTGAAATCGTAAATATACATCGAGTACCCTTTTTCAATCTGCTGCTTGATGTAGGAATTGACCACTGCGAAACTTTTCCCGCTGCCGGGCGTGCCCAACACGATGGACGCACGCTGCGGCAAAAGAATATTGATCCAGCCGTCGTTCCACCGCTTGCGGTAATAAAAGCGTGTGCGCAGGTTCACCGAATATTCGTTCGTGAGCAGGCGCGTTTCCTGCTGGAACGATTCGTTCTCGTTGTTGAACGGATCGTCCATCAGGTTGTTCTTCAAAAGGCGGCTCACCCACAAGCCACCCATCAGCAGGCAGACATAACCCGCCGCCATCGTTGCGATGTAGAGCAGCGTCGTGGCAAGGAGCGGCAGGGGCAGGTCGAGCAGCCACCAATTCAGGAAGAACAGCACGAAGCCCGCCGTAAGTGCCGTGCCGATGCGCGGCCACGTAATTTTTTCGTCCTTAATGCCCGTCGTTCCCAAGCACGAGAGGGCGAGCAGCACGACGGCAAAGAGTTTCGTATAGAGTATGGAGTGGAACAGGTGGGCGGTACGGTTAAAATTCATCAGAATTTTATCCACCACGCCGATGTTCACGCCCCACGCGAGTATTGCTTCGTAGCAATACCAATAGATATTCATTACTACTAATAAAATACTTACGGCACGCAGAAAATCCATGATTTTCGCCAATGCCCGAAGGTCATCTTCTTGTTGCATAATGGTTAGATTTTACGTTGTTTTTTCTTTTTCTTATTTCGTCGCTGCATCTCGCGCATGAATGCCTGCTCTTCGGCATCCGCTCCGCCCGTATCCACCGCGAACAGCCCCAATGCGTCCGGCAGCTCTTCATGGCCTGCGGACTGCGGGAGCTTGTCCGTCGTTTCTGCCGAGGGTTGCGGCAAGTCGATAGGCAGAGGAATACCCGGAGCGGGAGGTGCGAAATGTTCCTGCAAGGCGTTTGCGGAAAGCTCCTTGCCCATGCGCGAGCCGTTCACGACGCAGCCCGTGCGATGGTCGATGAATGTAGCGCCGTATATGCGCCCCGTGTCGGTTTCACGCAGGATGACGTCCACGCCTTTGGCTTTGAGTGCCGCGACAAACTCTGTTCGGTCTTTCGTGCGGCGCAGGACGGCGAGTGCCGTCCCCTTTGTCATGTCGCCGATCTTCCGCTCCTTCATCTGCTCCTTGCTTACGGCGCACCACCGCTCGAACGCCTCGAAGCCGTACCGCTTGCCGAAGCGGGAGGCTTTAATCGGCGTGCCGACCTTCTCGCCCTGCGTGTCGAGTGCGGAGTACACGAAACCGTGATATTCACGTCCCAGCACCTCGCCCCGGCACTCCTCAACGGTTACATGGTAAAGGGAGAGCAGAGCGCGGTATTCGCCGAGCGACTGAAACCGATACCTGCCGGATATGCCTTTCAGTACGTTTCCGATCTGCTTCTTCACGTCGCCCGCTGCTGCATCCACGCGGCGCAGGGGTTCGTGCTGCGTCTGCCGCTTGCGTTCGGCGGGGTGCAGACCGTACTGCTGTTCCAACGCGCGGGTGATATTCTTGCTGCGGCGGTGCAGGAAGCTGTCGCCGATCTTCTTCCCCTTTTCGTCCACGCATAGCGTTACGATGTGCAGGTGGTGGCGGTCGATGTCCTCGTGCTTGAATATGGCATAGGGCTGGTTGGCGTAACCGAGCCGGGCGAGGTACTCCTCGGCGATGGTCGTCAACTCCGCATCGGTGAGGCGGTCGTCGGGATGCGGGTTCAGGGAGATATGCACGACGGGCTTTGCCGTGCGCACCAGCTCCGGAAGGTAACGGGCAAAATCCTGCGCCGCCTGCCGGATGTCGAGCTTGCCCGTCCCCTCGTCGAAGATTTTGTTGGTCGCCAGCAGTCGTCCCTGTCCCTCGTTCACCTTTTCGCCGTTGTATGCCAACGCCCCGATAAGGGAGCTTCCTACGTTAATTTTGGCAACCATTGCTGCTGAAATTCGTGGGTTAAGGCGAGAATTTGGCGGCTTAAATCGGCAAGTTCCACCGTCATTTTTTCCAATTTGTAAAGCAGCGCCATCGCTTTTTTCTCTGAAAAGCGGCTTTTCAATTCCTTTACGGTCTGGTTGTAATTCACCCCGACGGCACGGTATTGGGCGTGCAGGGAGGATAGTTTCGTGTAATAATCGACGAGCGTTTTATCGACTTTCAGCACGCGAAACTCCGCGCCGAAGACGCGGGCTTTGATAAAAACCGCTTTCGCATACACGCCCGACTGCTCGTACAAGGCGAGAAAACGGGCGTATTCCTCGTCCGTGAAGCGCACCATGACCGGGTGCGCGGCTTTGTCGGGTTTGGGCGGTTTGCCCCCGACATTTCCTGTCTTACTTTTCATATCCTGTGGATTTAGTGGGTTGCGCGACATAAGCCACCACGCGGATGCCTACCGCAGGTTCCGTTTTCTGGCTGCCCGACTTCGGAGGGACAGCCCAGCCCCCTGCAAGGGCAAGGTTTTCGGGAGTAACCCGAAAAGTATCGAGTTACTCGATACACACCTTGCTATGTTCTGGAGAACATAAAAATCCGTCCGAAGACGGATTGCGGGAGGAACCGATCCGACCGCAGCATGAAGCCGCGTGGTGCGCCCTGTCGCTTGGGTGCAAATGTAGAGGCTTTCGGAGCCGGATTTCAGAGGCCGAAAACGCCAAAGGCTGCCATCTCGACGCCACAAGCTGCCACCTGCGCCGCAGCCGATACAAGCGATATTTTTTCCTTGTTTATTTGCGGTACGAACCAACGTCGGAAGGTATGGCGGGCGGATGGTAGGTAGAAATGTTTGTCGGTATTAAAGAACCGACAAACGAATGAACCGACGGCACAACCTGCATACGTCGGTGCGGCGGCAAATAAGAACCGATGTACCAATGTCGCAACCAACCAATGTTGGGCTGTTGGGCAAAACAAACCAACGTACAGGGATAGAAACGTCCGTCGGTTGGTAACGACGGAAGGACAAATGTTTGAAGCAACGGATAAACCAATGTATAACGATTAAAATGTATGTCAGTATGAACGAACCAATTTATGTAGCTTTCTCCACGCAGAAAGGAGGAGCCGGAAAAACAACGCTCACGGTGCTGGTCGCAAGCTACCTGCACTATGTCAAAGGTTACAACGTGGCAGTTGTCGATTGCGACTTTCCGCAGTACAGCATCCACGATATGCGTAAGCGCGATATGGATATGACGATGAAAGACGACCATTACAAAGCGCTGGCCTACGAGCAATTCAAGCGTCTCGACAAGAAAGCCTATCCGGTGCTGTGCAGCAAACCGGACGATGCACCGGATGCCGCAGCACGGCTTACCGATTCGGGAGCGCCTCTGGATTTCGTTTTTTTCGACCTGCCGGGAACGATCAACAATCCGAGTGTGGTAAAGACCATCGCCTCGATGGACTATATCTTCTGTCCCATCGCTGCTGACCGTGTTGTTATGACAAGCTCCATGCAGTTCGCCGCCGTTATCAACGAACACATGATAAGCACGGGGAAAACCAATATCAAAGGGTTGTATCTGGTGTGGAACATGGTGGACGGACGGGAGAAAACGGAGCTTTACGCTGCCTACGAGAAAATCTGTGCGGAGCTGGCACTTCCGATCCTGCAAACTTACCTGCCGGACAGCAAGCGGTTTCGCAAGGAGGCCGCCACGGAACGCAAGGCGGTATTCCGCTCGACGCTCTTTCCGGCGGATAAAACTCTCGTGCGGGGCAGTAACCTCAATGCGCTTGTCGATGAAATTCTGAAAATCATAAAGCGATAGGAACATGGCGAAAAAAACGAATATCGAAGGGATAGATGAGAATTTCATCATCAACTCGTTCCGGCAGGACGACCTGACAATCCCGCCCGCAGCACGGGCGACGGAAAGCTCGACCGACGCGGAAACGGCAGTTCCCGAACCCATGCCGCCGGAAGAGCAGCGGGAGGAGCCTCGCCGCCGAAAAAACAGAAGTAAAGAGCAGGATTACGGGGCGCTCTTTCTCAAAGAAGCGACTATACCTGCAAGGATGGGCAAGACAGTTTATATCCGCAAAGAGTATCACGAACGCATACAGCTTATTTTGCGGGTAATCGGCAAGGACGAAGTGTCGCTATTTAGCTACATCGACAACGTGCTGGCGCATCATTTCTCCTCTTTTCAGAGTGAGATAACAGAATTGTATAATGAACATAACCAATCTATCTTTTGACCTATGGAAACGCTGTTAGTATGCCTTCTTGTCGGCTACGGGGTATGGCTGGCCGCCTACCTCTGCTGGGAGAAACGCGAGGCGGGAAAGTCCCCGTCGGGTACGTCCGCGCTCCCGACGGAAAGGCCGCAGGAGCCGATGGACATTGTAGGCAAAAGCACCTTTCGGATGCCGAAAACGCCAAACACTGCCATTCCGACGCCACACGCTGCCACGGAATCGGAAAGTGAAAAACCGATGGAAAATGCGCCTACATTTGCCCCCGAAACCGCAAACAGCCCCTCGGCACGCATTCCCGACGAGAAGCTGGACGAGGCTTTCGAGCATCTGGAAATTCCCGACGTTCCGCTCGAATACGAGGACGACGACTATCCGGAGGACGAGGAGGAAATGCCGCTGGCCGCAGGCCGTCAGGGATACGCTTCGGGTGCGAGCTTCGAGGAGATTGCCGAAGCGGTGAAGACCGCAGGCAACGCCTCGGCCTCGGATGCCGAACGCAGGCTGGCGGGACAGGTTTTCGGCCAGATTGGAGGTACGGAGCTTTTCGACCGATTGGTCAGCGGCTCCGCCGACATCGGGGAGAAAATTTCGGGGTTGATGGACTACTATTTAAGTCCGCCGCCTGCTGTGGCAGCCCAGCCCCAAACCATAGCCGAAATGCCGGACGGCTTTGCAGGCTTCGACATTCGGGATTTTGTATAACGATTAAAAGAGTAACGAACAATGAAAGAAAAAGAGTATGGGTAGCTGCACCCCCGAAAATGCAGACCACTAAATCCACAGAGTAAAAAATCAGTATCAACCCGCCGGGCGGCCTATCCAACCGTCCGGCACAATCCGAAACAATTTATGAATAAGAAACATCTTCTTTTCTCGGCAGCCCTTCTTCTGGCTGCATCTTCGGCCTTTGCACAGGGCAACGGCCTTAGCGGTATCAACGAGGCTACAAGTATGGTAACCAGCTATTTCGACCCGGCCGTGTGACACGTAAAAGCCGTGTAAGTGATTGTGTGACTATGATTTAATTCATTGATTACACCTGCAATTCCGTTTGCAGTAGTCTGAGAGTACGTGCATTGCGAGTAATCTCTTTGTGCGAAGCTGCTCTGACAAAGTACCCTTTCCGAAAGGAATAGACCGAAGCGTGAGTGGAGGTTAAGGCAGATAACATCGTTCTGCCGAGGGGCGAGACTTGATGGTATGGTCAACCAATGTGAATGTCCGATAAACATCGTTACGAAGAACAAGCCAAATGATGTTGAGGGCTTCGCTCCAAAAGCGAGGCTGTAGGCTTGAACCAAAAGGTGCGCAGTCGGTCAACTCCCTGTCCAGGTGGGGTTGCACGGACATAATGACTGCCGGTGGATAGGACAGACCTAACCCATTATCGTCACTTGCATGGAACGTGGTAAGCCCGTATCTCTCCCCCTCTTTGAGGAGGTAAGCGAGCCGCAAGGCAAGCCTATATGGGGTGCGGGTATAGGAACGTGGAAAAAGCGAATGCCGCTCTGTAATGGAGCGGATACGGATTGACCTCATTGCCATGTATGGCAGGGAGCCACATCATCCGACACGAAAGTGTGCCCACTTCCACAAGGTAACTCTTTACAATAAACTTATAGAACTTCTAAAGAAAGGAAAGCAAATGAACAAATCGAAAGAAAAGTGTGCGCCTGAAAATATGGTCCTCTCTGATACCGAACGTTGGAAAAGCATTGACCGACACAAGGCAGAGGAGTATGTTCGGAAGCTGCAAGCACGTATTGTAAAGGCTCAAAGGGAAGGCAGACACGGCAAGGTCAAGTCCTTGCAATGGCTGTTGACCCACTCGTTCTACGGTCGCTATCTTGCCGTAGTCCGGGTTACTACTAATAAGGGTAAAGACACCGCAGGAGTTGACCATGTAAGGTGGTCGTCCGATGCGGCAAAAGTCAAAGCTATTGACACACTCAAACGCCGTGGCTATCAACCGATGCCCCTGCGCCGTGTGGAAATACCGAAGAAGAACGGGAAGAAACGCCCCTTGGGAATCCCTACGATGAAAGACCGTGCGATGCAGGCTCTCTATCTGATGGCTCTCGACCCTATTGCGGAAACGACAGGCGACCAACACTCCTACGGCTTCCGTAAATATCGCAGCTGCCAAGATGCAATAGCCCAGTGTCACAATGTCCTTTCAAGGGATGTTGCCCCCAAATGGATTTTGGAGGGAGACATCAAAGGATGCTTCGACCACATCAGCCATGAATGGCTTCTTAACAATATCCCTATGGATAAGGGGGTGCTGAGAAAATGGCTCAAAAGTGGTTATGTATTCAATGGAAGTCTTTTTCCGACCGAGGAGGGAACTCCACAAGGAGGCATAATCTCCCCAACCCTTGCCAACATGACTCTTGACGGGCTACAATCCCTTGTCCAAAAGGCGGTGAAACCCTATTGGCAACCTACCGCAGACGGACGTAAATGGATTAAGCCCAAAATCAATCTCGTGCGCTATGCTGATGACTTTATTGTCACTGCAAAGGATAAGGAAACAATTGAGGATGTTATCCTGCCCCTTATACGGCAGTTTATGGCAGAACGTGGACTGATGTTGTCGGAAGAAAAGACAAGGATTACTCATATCAGTGAGGGCTTTGATTTCCTCGGCTTCAACATCAGGGAATACAAGTCAAACGGAAAACTTCTGACTAAGCCGTCAAAGGACGCGATGAAGAATTTCTGTGACAAGGTTCGTACGAAAATCAAGAGCAACAAGTCGGCAAAGGCTTCCTCACTTATAAGGATGCTTAACCACATGATTCCCGGATGGGCAAACTATTACCGTTACGGGGCATCATCGAAAGCATTCTCACGTGTGGACTACGAGGTGTACAAGACGCTTTGGCAATGGGCAAGACGCAGGCATCCGAAAAAGGGCAAACATTGGATTAAAGACAGGTATTTCAAACAATTGCATGGACGTGAATGGTGCTTCGCCACTATAACCAAGAACAAGAAGTCGGGTAAGGAAACGACTTTAAGTCTTAAAAGGCTGGCGGACACTCCCATATTGAAGTACGTGCGTGTCAGAACCAATACTAATCCATACGACCCTGCCGATGCTCCTTACTATGCACGGCGCAAGTCAAAGAACACGGAGAACCAACTACGTGAGATTGATGACCTGCTGCGTATGATTTGGATTCACCAAGAAATGCGTTGCCCAATCTGTGGAGAGATTATTGACGATGAACGAAGATGGACGACTATCAAGGAGACTGTCAACGGCAAACCGTTCAAGATTCTCATACACAGTTCATGCAAGAACAAGAAGTTTAACCCTAATAAAATTAGTAGGAAATGAGGCAGAACTATTCCTTCAGTAAGAATGGTAATGCGTTGCTTGAGCCGTGTGAGGGGAAACTCTCATGCACGGTTCTTAGAGGGGAAAGCCCCAGCAATGGGGCTGACCTACTCGACACAAAATTGATCTACGCCATCGGCGCGGTGGTCGGTCTGATCGGGGGCGTCAAGGTGTACGGGAAGTTTTCGTCGGGCGATCCGGACACGTCGAAAACCGCCGCTTCGTGGTTCGGAGCGTGTATCTTCCTTATCGTGGCCGCGACTATCCTCCGTTCATTCTTCCTGTAATACGGCGAGTTATGGCAGAGTACCCTATCAACAAGGGGATCGGCCGCTCGGTTGAGTTCAAGGGATTAAAGGCACAATACCTTTTCATCTTCGCAGGAGGGTTGCTCGTGCTGTTCGTCCTCTTCGTCATCATGTACATGGTTGGTATCAACCAATGGTTCTGTATCGGCTTCGGGGTGATTTCTGCGTCCGTTCTGGTCTGGCAGACATTCGCCCTGAACGCCCGGTACGGGGAACACGGACTGATGAAGCTGGGAGCCGTGCGCAGCCACCCGCGCTACCTGATCAACCGTCGCCGCATCGCCCGATTATTTACCCGTAAAAAAGAGAAGAATGAGAAACATACTTAAAGCATCGACGCTCGAATCGAAATTTCCGCTGCTGGCCGTCGAACACGGCTGCATCCTCTCGAAAGATGCAGACATCACAGTGGCCTTCGAGGTCGAATTGCCGGAGCTGTACACCGTAACCTCCGCCGAGTACGAGGCCATCCATTCGGCATGGTGCAAGGCCATCAAGGTCTTGCCCGATTACAGCATCGTCCACAAGCAGGATTGGTTCGTGCGCGAGCAGTACCGCCCGGAGCTGCAAAAGGACGACATGAGTTTCCTGTCGCGTTCGTTCGAGCGGCATTTCAACGAGCGCCCGTATCTGAACCACTCGTGCTACCTGTACCTGACGAAAACCACCAAAGAGCGGAGCCGCCAGCAGAGCAATTTCAGCACCTTGTGCCGTGGGCACATCATTCCGAAGGAGATCCGCGACAAGGACGCTGCGGCCAAGTTCATCGAGGCGACGGAGCAGTTCGAGCGCATTATGAACGACTGCGGCTTCATCCGCCTGCGCCGCCTTACCTCCGACGAGATTACCGGCACGGCCACGAGTGCGGGATTGGTTGAGAAATACTTTTCTCTTTCATTGGAGAACACCGCCTGCTTGCAGGACATCTCCCTCTCGGCGGAGGAGATGCGCATCGGCGACAACATCCTGTGCCTGCACACGCTTTCCGACGCGGAAGACCTGCCGTCGGGCGTGGCGACGGACACCCGCTACGAGAAGCTCTCCACCGACCGGAGCGACTGCCGCCTGTCGTTCGCCTCGCCCGTCGGCCTGCTGCTGCCCTGTAACCATATTTACAATCAGTATTTGCTAATCGACAACAGCGAGGATAATTTGCAGCGTTTCGAGAAAAGCGCCCGCAATATGCAGTCGCTTTCGCGCTACTCGCGTTCCAACCAAATCAACAAGGAGTGGATCGACGAGTACCTGAACGAAGCGCACAGCCTCGGCCTAACCTCCGTGCGTGCCCATTTCAACGTCATGGCGTGGTCAGACGACCGCGAGGAGCTGAAGCATATCAAGAACGACACGGGCAGCCAGCTCGCGGCGATGGAATGTACCCCGCGCCACAACACTGTGGACTGCCCGACGCTGTTCTGGGCGGCCATACCGGGCGGCGCGGGCGACTTCCCCGCCGAGGAGAGCTTCTACACGTTCATCGAGCAGGCGGTCTGCCTCTTTACCGAGGAAACGAACTACCGCTCCTCGCTCTCGCCGTTCGGCATCAAGATGGTCGATAGGCTCACGGGCAAACCGCTGCATCTGGACATCAGCGACCTGCCGATGAAAAAAGGCGTGATAACCAACCGCAACAAGTTCATCTTGGGGCCGAGCGGTTCGGGAAAGTCTTTTTTCACGAACCACATGGTAAGGCAATACTACGAGCAGGGAACGCACGTCGTACTGATCGACACGGGAAACTCCTATCAGGGTTTGTGCGAGATGATCCGCCGCAAGACCGGAGGCGAGGACGGGATTTATTTCACCTATACGGACGAAAGCCCCATCGCGTTCAATCCGTTCTACACCGACGATAAGGTCTTCGACATCGAGAAACGCGAGAGTATCAAAACGCTGCTGCTCACGCTGTGGAAAAAGGACACCGAGCCTGCCACGCGCTCCGAGGAAGTCGCCCTCTCGAATGCTGTGGCGCTCTACATCGAGCGCATCAAGCGGGAGGCGGACGTCGAGCCGTCGTTCAACACCTTTTACGAATTTGTCAGGAGCGACTACCGCACCGTGCTGGAGGAGAAAAAGGTGCGCGAAAAGGACTTCGACCTCGCCAATTTCCTCAATGTGCTGGAGCCGTACTACCGGGGCGGGGAGTACGACTACCTGCTGAACAGCAACAAGCAGTTAGACCTGCTGCAAAAGCGGTTCATCGTCTTCGAGATCGACGCCATTAAGGATCATCCCATCCTCTTTCCGGTAACGACGATTATCATTATGGAGCTGTTCATCAATAAGATGCGCAGGCTTAAAGGCATCCGCAAGATGATATTGATCGAGGAGGCATGGAAGGCCATCGCCTCGGCGAATATGGCCTCCTACATAAAATATTTGTACAAGACCGTCCGCAAGTTCTACGGCGAGGCCGTCGTGGTTACGCAGGAGGTGGACGACATCATCGCCTCGCCGATTGTCAAGGAAAGTATCATCAACAACTCGGATTGCAAAATCCTGCTCGACCAGCGCAAGTATATCAACAAGTTCGACGCGATACAGGCGCTTTTGGGACTGACCGACAAGGAAAAGGGGCAAATCCTTTCGATCAACATGGCCAACCACCCCTCGCGGCTCTATAAAGAGGTGTGGATCGGGCTGGGCGGTACGCAGTCGGCGGTGTACGCTACGGAGGTGAGTGCCGAGGAATATCTGGCGTTCACGACGGAGGAAACCGAAAAGATGGAGGTTTACGCGCTGGCCGAGAAGCTGGGCGGGGACATCGAGGCGGCGATCCGGCAGTTGGCCGAGCGTCGCAGAAACAAACAGTAATCATCATTAAAACAAGAAAGTTATGAGTATAAGCAAAGAACGGCTGCTCACGTTGAGCAGCTATCTGGTGGGCGTGGCGGCTCTGATGCTGCAAGCCTGCACCGAAGTCAAGGAAACGGACTGCCGCAAGTTGTGCGGCAATTGGGTAAGCGTCGCAGGGAAACCCGACGTGCTGATTTTCCGCGAGGGCGATGCCTACAAAGTTACGGTATTCAAACGCAGCGGCCTCTCGCGCCGTTTGAAGCCCGCGACCTACCTGCTGCGCGAGGAGAACGGCAACCTCTTTATCAACACGGGCTACCGCATCGACATCGCCTACAACGAGGCGGCGGACGTGCTGACCTTCTCGCCGCACGGCGACTATACCCGTGCCAGCGAGAAGCAGTAAACAAACCACTAAATCCACAAGAGTATGAAACATAGAATCATCCTACTTTTCAGCGCGTGCCTGCTCCTTGCGGGCACGGCGCGGGCGCAATGGGTTGTCAGCGATCCGGGCAATCTTGCGCAGGGCATCATCAATGCCTCGAAGAACATCATCCACACCTCGAAAACAGCGACCAATATGGTCAGCAATTTTCAGGAAACCGTCAAGATATACGAACAGGGTAAGAAATATTACGACGCACTGAAAAAGGTAAATAACCTCGTCAAAGACGCCCGCAAGGTGCGCGAAGTGATCCTGATGGTCGGCGAGGTATCGGACATCTACGTGAACAGCTTCCAGAAAATGCTGCGCGATGAGAATTATACGCCCGAAGAGCTTTCGGCCATCGCCTTCGGCTATACCAAACTGCTGGAGGAAAGCAACGGCGTACTGACGGAAATGAAAGACGTGGTGAACATCACCACGCTCTCGATGACCGACAAGGAGCGCATGGACGTGGTGGACAGGTGCTACAACTCGATGAAGCGTTACCGCAACCTCGTGAGCTATTACACCAACAAGAATATCTCGGTGAGCTACCTGCGGGCGAAAAAGAAGAACGACATGGACAGGGTGCTTGCCTTGTACGGCAACGGCAGCGAGCGCTATTGGTAACCTCAAAACGAAACGATTATGATGTTAGCAATCGAATTTGACAACCTGCATACGATCCTGCGTTCGCTTTATCAAGAGATGACGCCCCTCTGTGCGGACATGGCGGGCGTGGCAAAAGGTATCGCGGGGCTGGGCGCACTCTTCTATGTGGCGGTGCGCGTGTGGCAGTCGCTCGCCCGCGCCGAGGCCATCGACGTGTATCCCCTGTTGCGACCTTTCGCCGTGGGCTTCTGTATCATGTTCTTTCCGACCATTGTGCTGGGCACGATTAACGGGGTATTAAGCCCCGTCGTGCAGGGTACGCACCGGATGCTCGAAACGCAGACGATGGACATGAACGAATACCGGGCACAGAAAGACAAGCTCGAATACGAAGCGATGATGCGCAACCCCGAAACGGCCTACCTTGTCAGCAACGAGGAGTTCGACCGACAACTCGAAGAGCTGGGATGGTCGCCGGGCGATATGATTACGATGGCCGGAATGTATATCGAACGCGGTATGTATAACATGAAGAAATCCATCCGCGACTTTTTCCGCGAGGTGCTGGAGCTGTTGTTCGCCGCTGCCGCGCTGCTGATTGACACGCTGCGGACGTTCTTTCTGATTGTCCTTTCCATCCTCGGCCCGATAGCCTTTGCTATCTCCGTCTGGGACGGCTTTCATTCCACGCTCACGCAGTGGATATGCCGCTATGTGCAGATATACCTGTGGCTTCCCGTCGCCGACCTGTTCAGCACCATATTGGCGAAAATCCAAGTGCTGATGCTGCAAAACGACATCTCGGAGTTGCAGAACAATCCGAATTTCTCACTCGAAGCCTCCAACGGCGTCTATATCGTGTTCCTGATTATCGGCATTATCGGGTATTTCACGATTCCGACCGTCGCCGGGTGGATTATCCAAGCCGGAGGTTCGGGCAGCTACGGACGCGCCGTTACGCAGCTTGCCGGACGAGGAGCCGGACTTGCCGGAGGAGTGGCGGGTGCTGCCGTTGGTAATGCCGCCGGACGTGCCGGAAGAGCGGGCGCAAGCATGGGCAGGGCTGCATGGAACCATACCGCCGGAAAATTATTCAAACGTAAATAACCCTATAAATGTAACATGATGGAATTTAAGTCATTGAAAAATATCGAAACGTCGTTCAGGCAGATACGCCTGTTCGGGATCGTCTTCATCTCGCTGTGCGCCGCCGTCTCCGTCTATTCGGTTTTCAGCGCTTACCGCTTCGCCGAGCGGCAGCGCGAGAAGATCTATGTGCTGGACGGGGGCAAATCGCTGATGCTCGCGCTCTCGCAGGATTTGTCGCAGAACCGCCCTGCGGAGGCACGCGAACACGTCCGCCGCTTTCACGAGTTGTTCTTCTCACTCTCGCCCGAAAAGAGCGCCATCGAACACAATGTGAAACGTGCCCTGCTGCTGGCGGACAAAAGCGCCTACAATTACTACGTGGACTTCGCCGAGAAAGGCTACTACAACCGCGTCATCGCGGGCAACATCAACCAAGTGTTGCAGGTCGATTCTGTTGTCTGCAATTTCGACCGCTATCCCTACGAGGTCAGCACCTACGCGCGGCAAATGATTATCCGCGAGAGTAATGTTACGGAACGGAGCCTGCGGACATCGTGCCGCCTATTGAACGCCTCGCGTTCGGACGACAACCCCAACGGGTTCACCATCGAGGGGTTCACCATTCTGGAAAACCGCGATTTGCAAACATTGAAACGATAAGCCCATGAGAAAGATAATCGCGCGTGTAAACGCATGGACGGACAGGCAGGACGAACGGCTGCGTCAAAAGCTGGAGGCGCTGCCGCAACGCACGAAACTCGCCGTCGTCCTCGTAATCTTTGCCTTTTTCACCGCCTGCGCCCTCTTCACGTTCGGGACGGCGCTCTACGAAATCGGCAGGGAGAACGGACGGCAGATAGAGATCGAACATATCCAACAGTTAGACCTGCCCCAAAAGCAGGACAGTATCAACCTTTATAAGTATTACGATTATGGAACAGAAGGAACAGAACAAAAATCCGACGGCCTCCCCGAAAGAGGCGAAGCCTGAAAAGCCGCTGACCGAAGCGCAGCGGCAGAAACGTAAAAAAATGCTCGTGTACCCGCTGATGGGGCTGCTTTTCGCGGGGTCGATGTGGCTGATTTTCGCGCCCTCCGATAAGGAGAAAGCCGAACAGCAGCAAGGCGTCGGCTTCAATACCGAAATGCCGCTGCCCGCAGAATCGGGCATCATCGCCGACAAGCGTACCGCCTACGAGCAGGCGCAGATGGAGGAAAAGCAGCAGGAACGCCGCTCACAGATGCACGACCTCGCCTCGCTGTTTTCGGACGGCAAGGAAGACGCGGAGGACGGGGGCGGCGACTTCGACCTGCTGAACCCCGAACCGGAGCAGCCCGCCCGTTCTCACGGCGGCGGCAGCTCCCGGCAGACGATCCAATCTTCCGCGTCGGCCTACCACGACATCAACCGCACGCTGGGCAGTTTCTACGAGAAGCCCGCCGACGATCCCGAAAAGGAGGAGTTGCGCGAGCGCGTCGAGGAGCTGGAGGCAATGATGACACGACAGGCGGAACCGTCCGGCACGTCGCTCGACGATCAGGTCGCCCTGCTGGAAAAGTCCTACGAGCTGGCCGCGAAGTACATGCCCGCAGGACAGGGCGGCACGGGACAGGTGTCCGCGAGCGATGACACGCGGGCGTATGCCGAGAAGAAGCGCAACGGGGCGACACGCAACGGCAAGGCGCTGGCGATGCCCGTGCAGCAGGTAACGACGCAGGTAGTATCGGCGCTCACGCAGCCGATGACCAGCGCGGAGTTTATCGCGGCCAACAGCGGAGAGCGGAACTACGGTTTCAACACGGCTATCGGGAACGTACAGACGGACGATAAGAATACCATCGCGGCGTGCGTACATGCCGACCAGACCATCACCGACGGGCAGGCCGTGCGCCTGCGGCTGCTGGAGCCAATGGAAGTAGCCGGAACACGTATCCCCCGAAATACGGTCGTCGTGGGAGCGGCACGTGTGCAGGGCGAACGCCTCGGCGTGGAGATTACCTCGCTCGAATATAAGGGTACGATTATTCCCGTTGAACTCGCCGTGTACGACAGCGACGGTCAGGAGGGTATCTTCATCCCCAATTCGATGGAGGTCAGCGCCGTCAAGGAGGTGGCCGCCAATATGGGTTCGTCGCTCGGTTCGAGCATCAACATCTCCACCGATGCCGGGGCGCAGCTTGCCTCCGATTTGGGGAAAGGTGTCATTCAGGGCGCGAGCCAATATATCGCAAAGAAGATGCGCACCGTCAAAGTGCATCTGAAAGCCGGGTATAAAGTCATGCTTTACCAACCGGAGAATTAACGAAAAACAATGAATAACAACCGGGGTTTCCGAACCCCACAAACCACTAAATCCACAGTAAAATGAAAAAGTATTTTGTAATGATGTTTGCCCTCACGCTGGGCATGGGCGCGGTAAACGCGCAGGAAGTAACGAACGAGCAGAACGCGGCGGCACAGGTGCAGGCCGAAGAAACTGCGGAACCGACCGAGGGGCTGACCTTGCAGAAAGAGGTCTATCCGCTTTCGGAGCAGGACGGCGACCTCTATCACGGCCTCACGAAGAAACTCACCTTCGACCGCATGATACCCCCGCACGGGCTGGAGGTTACCTACGACAAGACCGTCCACGTCATTTTTCCGGCGGCGGTGCGCTACGTCGATCTGGGTTCGCCCAACCTGATAGCGGGCAAGGCCGACGGCGCGGAGAACGTCATCCGCGTAAAGGCGACGGTAAGGAATTTCCGGACGGAAACCAACATGTCGGTCATTACCGAGGACGGCTCGTTCTACACGTTCAATGTGAAATATGCCGATGAACCGCTGCTCCTGAATGTCGAGATGTGCGACTTCATCCACGACGGCAGCGCCGTGAACCGCCCCAACAACGCAATGGAGGTTTACCTCTCGGAGCTGGGCAGCGAAAGCCCGATGCTCGTGCGTCTTATCATGCAGTCCATCTACAAGCAGAACAAGCGGGAAGTGAAGCATATCGGCTGCAAACGCTTCGGGATTCAGTACCTCCTCAAAGGTATCTATACCCACAACGGCCTGCTGTATTTCCATACGCAGATTCGCAACGGCTCCAATGTGCCGTTCGACGTGGACTTTATCACGTTCAAAATCGTCGATCAAAAGGTCGCCAAGCGCACGGCAATCCAAGAGCAGGTGATCTTCCCGCTGCGTGCCCACAACTACGCTACGCGCGTGGCCGGAAAGACGGACGAACGCACCGTCTTCACAATGGCGAAATTCACCATCCCCGATGACAAATGTCTGGTCGTGGAGCTGAACGAAAAGAACGGAGGCCGTCATCAGTCGTTCGTCGTCGAGAACGAAGACCTCGTGCGGGCGAATGTCATTAACGAACTCAAAGTGAAATAACGATGAAGCGGTTTCTAATCATCCTTGTAGCGTCGCTCGCCCTCTTTACGGGGCGGGCAGACGCCCAACGATGCCTCCCCAAGATGCGGGGCATCGAGCTGAAAACGGGCATGGCTGACGGGTTCTACTCGCACGCGAACCGTGCCGACGCGGGGTATTATTTCGGGGCGGCGCTCTCGACCTATACCAAAGGCGGCAACAAGTGGGTGTTCGGCGGCGAGTACCTGCAACGCTACAACCCCTATAAGGAGAGCCGCATCCCTTCGGCGCAGTTCACGGCGGAGGGCGGCTTCTACTACAATTTCCTCTCCGACGCGCGAAAGATTTTCTTCCTCTATCTCGGCGGTTCGGCGCTCGCCGGATATGAAACCGTGAATTGGGGCGACAAGGTGCTGTTCGACGGCTCGCGCCTCGCGGATAAGGACGCTTTCGTGTACGGGGGTGCGATTTCGCTGGAATTGGAAAGCTACATCACCGACCGGATAGCGCTGCTCGTGAACGTGCGCGAGCGCTGCTTGTGGGGCGGCTCTACGGGGCATTTCCATACACAATACGGCATTGGTGTCAAGTTCATCATCAACTGACGCCTTTTATGACGATTGAGGAAATGCGGCAGTTGCCTTTGGAAACCTTTCTGCAACGGTTGGGGTATCATCCGGCCACGCAGAAACGAAACGAGCTGTGGTACAACGCTCCTTACCGCGAGGAAAAGACGCCGTCGTTCAAGGTCAATACGGACAGGAATATTTGGTTCGACTTCGGGGCTGGACGTGGAGGGGATATTTTCACCCTTGCCGGGGAGCTGATCCGCAGCACGGATTTTCTCACGCAGGCCAAGTATATTTCGGACACGACGGGAGGGAATTTCGTGCCGCTCCCCGCGCCGCGACCAGCAAAGGAGCGTGCCGCCGAGCCTGCATTTCAGGAGGTCGAACAAAAGGCACTGATGTACGATGCGTTGAAAGGGTATCTCGCGCAGCGGGGCATTCCCGCTGACGTGGCCGCCCGCCACTGTCGGCAGGTCAGTTACCGTGTACACGGGAAGCCCTATTTCGCCATCGGCTTTCCGAACGTGTCGGGAGGATGGGAACTCCGCAGCAAGCTGTTCAAGGGGTGCATACCCCCGAAGGACATCTCCCTCGTGGCGCGGCAGGACGCACCGACGGATGCCTGCAACGTATTCGAGGGGTTCTTCGACTTCCTCTCCGCCGCGACGCTCGGAATGACCAAAGACAGCGACGCGCTGGTGCTTAATTCGGTCGGCAATCTGGCCAAGTCATTCCGGTATCTGGACGGCTATAAGAAAATCAACTGCTATCTGGACAATGACGAAGCCGGACGAAAGACCATCGAGGCGCTGCGTGCCCGCTACAAAGATAAAGTCATAGACTGTTCAGGGGTTTATGCAGGCTGCAAAGACCTCAATGAACACCTGCAAAAGAAAGTGCAGGAGAAAACAATGAATAACAAAACTGTAAAATTTAGGTTATGAACAAAAGTATCAATATTTCAAGATTAGGGCTTTCCCTTTTCATCGGGATAATAGCCTGCCTGCTCTCTTCCTGCGATAACGAGGTGGATATTCAGCAGGCATATCCGTTCACCCTCGAAACGATGCCCGTGCAAACGAAAATCGTGCGCGGGGAAACCGCCGAAATTCGCTGCACGCTCCGCCGCGAGGGACGCTACGACGAGGCGCGGTACACAATCCGCTATTTCCAACCCGACGGCAAAGGCACGCTCCGCATGGACGACGGCACGGTGTTCCTGCCCAACGACCGCTATCCGCTCGACCGCGAGGTGTTCCGCCTCTACTATACCTCCGCATCGTCCGACCAGCAGACCATCGACATTTATGTCGAGGACAATTTCGGGCAGTGCGTGCAGCTCACGTTCGACTTCAACAATGAAAACGAAGAAAAGGAGGAGGTGTAGATGATATATGCTGGAGGTAAGAATAATCCCGAAGGTGATGAACAGTACACACCGCGTCATGCGGTGCTGCCGATTATCAAGTACCTGCCCCGAAATGCGGTTATTTGGTGTCCGTTCGATACCGCAAACAGCGAATTTGTCATCGCACTGAAAGAGGCCGGATATGAGGTCGTGTATTCGCATATCTTCACGGGGCAGGACTTTTTCGAGTATGAGCCGCAGCAGTGGGACATCATCGTTTCCAATCCGCCGTTCAGCCGCAAGCAGCAGATCGTGGAACGCTGCCTCACGCTGGGCAAGCCGTTCGCACTGCTCCTGACGAATTTATGGCTGAACAGCAGCGCACCGTGCCGATTTTTCAAGGAGCGGGAGTTGCAGATGCTTCTGTTCGACAAACGGATAAACTACTCGGAAAAGAACGCCGTATATTTCAGTTCGAGCTACTTTTGCCACAAGGTGCTGCCCAAACAAATCGTATTTGAGAACCTTGCGGCGGTCAAAGGGGAAAAGAGCCGGATGTGGGCGGATATGGAAAAATTGAAGCTGTGATAACCCGATGGGGAAACGTGAAAAAGACCTCCGATTGCGCAATGCCGTCGGAGGTCTTTATTTTGTCATGCTATGCACACTCGAACAGGGATAGCTGTTTCGGTTCTAAATACTGCCGTTTGACCTCTTTGAGTTTCGCCATGAGTTTGCGTATCTTCGAGGCATTGTAGTTGCAGCCGTCGGAGCTGTTCGCCATCGCGTAAGCGTACTGTTTCTCCAACTCGGCGATACCTTGCTTTACAGCCTCTTTATAGTCTGTTATCGGTTCGTCCCAAACCGACGGATGACTGCCGCCGCCTGCGCCGCCCGTACTCCAATTGACCGTTACGGCATACGTGCCGTCTATCGACTGCCCGATAAGGATTGTATTGAGTATATCTAACTCGATACGTTCCACAATAGGAAGCATCCCGCGTATCCATCCGTACTCGTCGAATTGTTTGGCCGTATAGCCGAAAAGCAGTCCGCGTTCGTATGTCCGCACGTTAAGGATAATCTTGCGGACGCTGTCGCCGAAGCCCTCGAAATAGGCGACCTGCTCGGCGTTGTCCCGACGCACGGCCAAGAGGTAACGCAATACTGCGTTACGCTCTATACGGCACGGGCTATATTCCAATATCGCCTCTAATTTCTCTTCTCTGGTATATTCCTGTATGGGTTTCATATCTTCTGAATGTGTGGGTTAATACTTTGTTGGCGTTCTTTCGGGTTAGGCCGAAAAGAGGTTGTCGATGGGCATATAGCGTTCCAGCCACTCTTTCACACACTCCATGTTGTATTCGGAGGTGATAACCGCCATACGCTCGCCTGTCTGCGTGAAGCGCGTGCTTTCATAGCAGTCGATCCACTCTTTGAGCGAGGCGGCGCCCCATGCTTCCACGTCGTCGAAAAAGTTATCCAATGTGCGGATCGGTTCCGCAAAGGTTACTATCATTGTCCGGTAATTTACTGCGTTAGTTTCCATTATTTCGTCTATTTATTATTCAACCATATATCCCGTTTAGCCCTGCAATCCTCCAATGTCGGAGCCACGCATGAATACAATTCGCCGTCTGTGTGCCGGTAATCGTATTGGCAAAGACGCTTCTTCTTGCGGGCAGAAAGAGTGAGGGTAAAATACTCGTGGCGTTCTTCTCCTGTCGGACAAACCGATACGCCGTTTACATTCATTTCTGTTTTCATTGTGCTATTCGTTTGAGGGTTAAAACTCCGCTTTCAAAAACCGATACTCAAAATATTTTGTCCGGTCGCTGGCCTTGCGCTGGTGTACCCAAAGATGATGTGCGCCGAAACCGTACACGAAATAGTCGTCGAGCGGTATTTGGCCTTTCAGTCGTTCGATACCTTGCCGCAAACTGTTTTCGTCTTCGGCAAATAGGATGGTGTTTATCAGCCGGAAATATGCTTCCGTTGCTTCGTCGCAATAGGGACAAAAGAAATTTTCAATCGTTACGTTCATAATGCTTTGTAATTAGAGTGTTAATAACCAAAAGAGAAAACCGAAGAAAGCAACCGCAGAGAGCAGGAAAATGATGCACCCGAACAGAAAGCGGATGATGCCCAAAACAACCTCTTTGCAGAGCCACAGACCTATCGACCATGCCCAAAGGCTGCCGCCGAACATACTGCTGACAAACATCGCCAAAACCATCCAAAATGCTATTTTCAATACTGCTTTCATCTTTGACCTCCTTTTTTCGATTTGATGCGGATTTGAGAGCCGAGGGAGTGAGTTTCTTATCCTAATCTGCCGCTCGTTTATCCGACATTTTTTTTGATGCGTCTTTCGGTCGCGTCGGTCGTTTCGTTTCAGGGGCTTTTCGGTGTAGAGGTTAGGACGTACAAGGTTTTGGCATAAAATACCTCGCAACCAGCGGGCGCAGGGAAGATTTTTTGCCAAACCTCAAGGCTCGACCTTGTACGTCCGTGAAGACCTCGTAAGCACCTTTGCACCTGAAGAACGAAATGACTGATGCGATTGGAGGACTGCCTTTAATGGAGGTAAACGAATTATTAGGCAGATTCGAGAAAGTAAAGATAGCGCCCAGCGCTATTCTGCAAGAAAAGGGATTGGGCTGCCAATCCTGAAAATGCGCTTTGAGGAGCGCATAAAAAATCCCTCGCTCCATAGAAACGAGGGATTATATATCTGCGGCTTCGTTATAGCCGGAAAATCGAAACTGACTTTTTACTTTGCGATGATCTTTCCTGTGGCAATTTCATATTTGCCCAATTTCCCGTTCGTGTTTTCCAAGTGGACGTATTTACGTCCTACGGCGGACAGACTTTCGTTCGGCTGGCTGAAAAGGTAGCCGTTCTTCTTGCAATATCTGGCGTATGCCTTTACTGCATCTTCAAAAATCGAAGTTTCCATATAATCACGTATTTAGGTTCACGAAATATAGCGATTTTTTTTGCTATATCCGATTTTTGATGTATATTTGCATAGAGTTATTTGAAGTTATGCAAAGCACAGAAATCCTAAACATTCTGTATATAACTTATTCGTAACCTATTACGATAAGCAGCCTAACTCAACGGCTGGTTTTCAATAACTTAATCCTTTTTCGTACTTTCTATTTACAAACCGGAGAAAACAATCCTGAAAGGTATCTCGCTCCATGCCTCTGCCGGTTGTAAAATAGCATTAGTCGGTGCCACCGGAGCCGGGAAGACAACCATACTGAACATGCTCCCCCGTTTCTTCGATATCCAGTCGGGCGAAATTGCCGTAGACGGTCACCCGATACAACTGATCAAACGAAACAGCCTGCGCCAATCCATGGCGATCGTTTTACAAGACACTCACCTGTTCACAGGAACTGTCCGCGAAAATATCCGCTTCGGACGTCTGGACGCGACCGATGAAGAAGTTATACAAGCAGCCAAACTGACTGCTGCCCATTCTTTCATCAAACGTCTGCCCCAGGGATATGATACCCTGCTGGAAAACGACGGTGCCAACCTCAGCCAGGGACAACGTCAGTTGCTCAATATCGCCCGTGCCGCTATTGCCGACCCTCCTATCCTATTATTGGACGAAGCAACCAGCAATATCGACACCCGTAGCGAGATACTCATCCAGAAAGGCCTCGACCAACTGATGCAAGGACGCACCAGCCTGATCATCGCCCACCGCCTCTCTACCATCAGAAACGCAGACGTGATCCTGGTACTCGAACACGGACAGATCGTAGAACGGGGAAATCATGAAGAACTTCTCCGCTTAAAAGGAAAATATTACTCTCTAAATCAGGAGCAGTTCAAGTAATTTAATTGTATTTACCTATATATCATCCTTAAAAAAGTATATCTTTGCGAGAAGATTTATTTAATAGAAAGGAGTTATATATGACAGCAGTAGAATTAAGACTTACCCTCTTACAGGAAATTGCCACTATCCTCGATGATGAAGCACTCGTCAAAAAAGCTTTAACTTCTATCCGCCGTATGAAACAAGCGGCCTCCAATGTTGACCAGGAAGACCGGGAGCCAACCAAGGAAGAGATGCTGGATAGTATAAAAAATGGATTATTAGCCATTAAAGCTCGCAAGGATGGAAAAGAGACTAAGGGTATGTTCAAAGATGTAAATGAGTTACTCAATGAAATATAGGATAGACACATATATAGAGTTTGACAAAGAGTTCAAACGCTTGAGTAAAAAATACCATTCACTAAAAAGCGATCTGGCAGCACTAGTAAAAGAGCTTGAGCAAAATCCCACCCTCGGTGCCGACTTAGGAAACGGACTTCACAAAGTCCGTATGTCTATTGCCTCCAAAGGAAAAGGTAAAAGTCATGGAGCCAGAGTGATTACCCACACAGCAATTGTCAGTGTAGAAGACGGAGTAATCACTTTACTCTATATTTACGATAAAGCCGATCAGGATACTATATCAGATAAAGAATTAATAGATCTTATGAAGCGTTTTTTGTTATGACAAGACGAAGACTATCCATTCAACGAATAAGACAGTCTCCATCAAGTATTTATTTAGAAATAAAGAGGTTTATCAGTAAACGAGTAACCTCAAACCCTCCGATAAACATCCTCAAACGGCAGCCTGCACCGTTCTCCCCAGATTCCTTTATTTCCGTCTCGTATTCCGCAGGGAATAGCCATATTTATTTCAGCCCCGTGAGGTAACTTCAGTGCCTTTTTCAGCCGCCGGTTATCCAGTCCTTCTAAAGGACAAGTATCATACCCTTCGTTTGCCATCGCAATCATAAATGTCTGGGCAGCAAGTGCACACGATTTATGGGCAACCACACGCACATCATTCTCGGATACTTCGAGCATCATCGGACGAAAGATACTGATAGTATTAGCCAGCAGCTTCCTGAACAACCCCAAAACCCCGAAAAACCGGGCATAAACAAACGGCATCAATTTCCCGTAGTACAATTCCCGGTCTTTGATACGTTTATCCTGACGTTCTTTCGGACTGTTCCGGCGAATATTCTCCCGTTCGAAATCGAGAACGAACCGAGCATGTTTCTTGTACAAATCCCGCCGTACAACGAAAACAACGATTTGCGAAGCAGTCGAAGCCGCTTTCTGGTCGAGACAAGCTCTTGAAACTTCCGCCAACAATTCGGGCTCCGTAATATGGTAAAACTCCCACAACTGCATATTCGAACTGTTGGGAGCCAATGTCGCCAGTTCCAGACAATGCTTCACCCTTTCCGGATCCATCGGTTTTTCTTTATCATATGCCCGTACCGAACGGCGGTAATTGAGGACTTCTTCTAAATTCATAATGCTGACTTATTTGATTAAAATACTTTTCTATATCACTACAAAATTAAAACATTCCCGCAATATGTTTGTTTACCAGCACAACATCTCCATCCTTTACTTTATGTTTCTTTAGCGGATAACCCTCAGGACTGAATATCGCTTTTGCCTCTATCAGCCGATTTAACTGATTTGCAGACAACCCTAAACAAATTCGAATGACAGAAGATAACTTTAACCCAAACTCAAAACGGGTTTGAATCTTGAATGTTACAAACTCATCATCCGCGTTCAAGATATCATTTATCGAAATATCGTCATGCAATATCTCATATTCGACACTGCTATAATCTAACTCGACACTATTTTTTCGCCCTGTTTCGGAAGAAAAAGCATACTCCCACGCAAGTTCTTCATCGTTTTCCGAAAACTTACGAAATAGCTCTTTCTTTATCTGTTCAGGTTTTGTGCGTGACAAAATCGTTAGGTTATATGTACTATCACATTCTATGCATCTATAAATCAACCAGACATCGATATTCCTTTTTTGCGCATTCATTCTGAATTTGTTACTACAATAAAACCGGTCGCAATTACAGTGATTACATTTTCTTTTTAAGGCAGGAGTATTTTTAGGCTTTATCTCCCATATATATTCAGTTTCCATTCTTTATACTGTGCTTGATATTCTTTGAAATATTTGATTATGATCCACAGCATTACAGTTATAGCAAACTCAGAAGTCACCATAAACAACCACATCAAAGGCCTATGCCCTTAAAGTTCAATGCTGTGAATGAAAAAAATTAAATAAGAAACCTGTTCGAGTAGGACTACTCAAACGAAAGAATTATCAGCCTGCGGTTTATGAGGCTAATATTAAGCCAGTATAAATTTAAGAATTGCTCCCAAAACGTGAATATTTATAATTTCGGGGCAAAGATAACGATTTATTGCTCATTTTAGTCAATTACAAGGAGTATCTAACGAATGCCATCAAACAAAACCAGTTTTTGGTATCCCCCACTATCGTTTCTTTAGCATTTCCGGAGAATGTAAGAGCCGTATTCAGTTGGTTTTCTCTATGTCGAATGTATATCATGACTTTTCGGTTACTTTTTAGTTGAAAGATGATGAATTATATTACCTTTGCCATGTACAATACACATAAGCCATGAAATTCATTCAGGATTACACCCAAGAAGAAGAGTTGAAATTTTACAAAACCATAATAAAGGCTTTGCCACAATCGATGATACTTCTGGATAAGGACAAAAATATAATCGGTATCTTCAACCTCTCACTAAAAATACTGGCAGGCAAATCGGTTGACGATATCCTCGGTACGAATATTCTCATGTATGCCAATGACCCCACTTCACCATTCCATCAGGCTTGTTCAATGCTGAACGACGCATTCGAATCCGTTTCCACGACAGGAGTTCCGGTAAAATACCATTTCAAAATCCTCGACAACTACCTAGAATCGACGATCAGCAAATTATCCGACGGGCAGATACTCAACGAAATACGCGACATCACCGATATCGTAATCAAACGAAACCAGATAGAGACAAAGGAATACGGAAAACTCGAAAATACAGCCGAAAGCTGGTTGCTCCAGCAAAAATACGAATCCTTATACAATCAGATGACCACCATCGTGAATACGTTGCCAGTAGGCGTTGAGATATACTCACCGGACGGTAAGATGCAATTCCTTAACGACACAGATTTCAAGATATTCGGTATCCCCAAAGAGACTTTTGACATCAGCGGCGTAAATATTAATGGCAATCCAAACCTCCCTGACAAAGTAAAAAAAGTAGTGATGGAAGGTGGTGATATCCGCTGTTCCTTTCCATACAGTTTTGAAACAGTAAAAGATTCCAGTTACTATACGACAGCTCAGGATGGCAACATTCACATAGAATGTATCGGCCGCCCCATTACAGATGCTCGCGGACAACTCGAAAATTATCTGTTTATCGTACAGAACGTAACCGAGACAGTACGTGCTACCAGGCAACTCGAAGAGAAAAAACAATTACAGGACAACATCCTCAACAGTATTCCGGCTTGCATACAAATCAAAGATATAGAAGATAATTCGCGTTATGTATTCTGTAATGATGAGAGTCAGCGGTTGTTCGGAATCAGTGTCGATAAAACGATTCACGATGTGATGGAGGCTAAACGTGTCAGCCGCATCGAAAAGACCGACAAGGAAGTATTCGCCACCGGCAACCCCTACAACGGATTGGAACATATCGAATTGAAGGACGGCCGGAGTTTCGACACACTCGTCCGTAAAAGTGTTATATTCGACAGTGGCAAACGTATGTTGCTTACTGTCCGTTGGGACCAGAGTCTGCAAAACGACCTTAAACGACGGACTAAGATGCTCGACCTGTCCATGGAAATAATGAACGCCCATACCTGGTTCTACGAGCCGGATAAAGATCAGTTCAGTTTTGGCGAAGGTTCCAATAATCTCATAATTAACCCCGTATTGCACGATTCTCTAAAAAAATTCATCAGCTTCGTCCATCCCGACGACCGAAAACTCTTCCTGGACTCTTTCCGACATGCAATAACCCATGAAAACGAAAAGTGGAACGTAGAGTACCGTGCCGACCTGAATAATAACGGCACCTATAACTGGTGGCAGACACAAGGATTAGTCGAAACAACCCAACGCGACGAAGGTCCTTATACATTTATGTTCGGTATGACCATCAGCATCGACAAGCACAAGCAGAATGAATTGACGATGATGCGGGAAAACGAAAAGAAACTGAACGGCCTCATCCAACAAAACGAGCTTATACTCAACAATACCTACTCCGGCCTGGTCTATATCACCACGGACTATATCGTACAATGGGAAAACGTCGCCAACTGTTCGGCCAGCCTCACCTACGAAGCTTACAAAAAAGGAAGCCACTGTTATGAGTCTTACGGGCTTACTTCCCCTTGCGAGGATTGCGTTATGCAACAAGCAATCCTTTCCCGACAAACGGAACAGATGCAGAACACGTTTGAAAACGGACATACCCTTGAAATTTTCTGTACCCCCGTTTTCAAAGAAGACGGGACAGCAGATGGTATTGTCATCCGCATGGACGATGTAACCGAACGGGAAAATATGATACAGGAACTGAAACATGCCAAGACCCTTGCAGAACAGTCCGACAAACTCAAGTCTGCATTCCTTGCCAATATGAGTCACGAAATACGGACTCCATTGAACGCTATCGTCGGATTTTCCGATCTGTTGATGGAGACAACCGAGCCGGAAGAGAAAGCCGAATACATCAAAATCATCAATATCAACAACGAACTGTTGCTGAAACTAATCAGCGACATCCTGGACTTATCGAAAATCGAATCCGGAACTGTTGAATTAAAGTATGACAAATTCGATATCTCAACCTACTTCGAGGACCTGGTCATCTCGATGAAGCAGCGGATAACAAATTCATATGTACGATTGCTTTCTCATAATCCCTACCCGGATTGCAAAGTTAATCTGGACCGGAACCGTGTCACCCAAATCATAACCAACTACGTCACCAATGCGATCAAATATACCCCAAAAGGATTTATCGAAATGGGATACGAGGTGGTAGAGAATGGCATTCGCCTCTATGTGAGAGACAGTGGCATCGGTATTCCCGATGAAAAGAAGAATAAACTGTTCCAGCGTTTCGAAAAGTTGGACGAATTTGCTCAAGGCACAGGATTAGGACTATCCATCTGCAAAGCCATTGCCGAAGCGATGGGTGGTAACGTCGGCTTTGAATCAACGTTTGGTCAGGGTTCTTTGTTTTGGGCCTTTCTGCCTTGTGAAACGGAGATACACCAGGAAAAACAGCTTCAAACGGAGAAAAAAGCCGTCCCGGTTTCAAACAAATCATCCATTTCAAACGAACGGAAAACGATTCTGATAGCAGAGGATATCGAAAGCAATTACTTATTGGTTTCGACTATCTTAAAGAAAGATTATGACTTGATCCGGGCTAAAAACGGGCAGGAAGCTATGGATATTATCAAAAGTCAGCCTATCGATTTACTGCTGATAGACATGAAAATGCCTATTATGAATGGATTGATAGCAACAGAGAAGATCCGGCAGTTCAACACCAAACTACCGATTATAGCCCTCACAGCTCACGCATTCGATGCAGACCGCCAAGCAGCTTTGACCGCCGGTTGCAATGAATATCTGATGAAGCCTATCGATAAAACAAAACTCTTCGATATATTGCAAGAGTTTTTATAAAACAATCTGATGATAGCCCATTGATTCCAGTTTTGCGACTTTCAAAAGGCCACCTTCATGGGCAATGGCTATCTGAGGAAGTAACATGTCTTCCCGGATACCATAGCGAGACATCGTATTTATACATAAATAAAATTGTGTACCCTCATACGACAGGCGTGATATAGTTTCTTTGATAGTTTCCAAATTCGTGAATCGCAAACAAGAAAGTAAAGCAGTTCCTACAGCAACAACAGCGATGTTCCCAACTTCGTCTGATGACTTTTTCAAATTATCCACATGTGAAAACAACTGATTCCAGCAAGTGTCTTCACGAATCAAAAATACAAAACTGAACTTTTCCATGATAAACGTTTTTCATAGGAACAGGTTAGATACGAAATAAGTTTAACTAATGTACTTTTGGGTAGTCATATTCCATATGCGGAGAATACGGCAACTAATCTCCGCATACTATACGGCAAATACAAATATTAATCCCCGCAAACTATCATATTACAAGTTCATAATTAGTACTTCTTCCGCCTTCATCCGTTTTACGTAACACACCTTTCGTTATCAAATCCTGTATATCACGCAAAGCCGTATCAGCTGAACATTTTGTGATTTTACCCCATTTAGAGGATGTCAATTTTCCATCAAAACCATCCCAAAGCAAATTTACCATTTTTATTTGTCGTTCATTCATGGGGACTAATCGATACTTATCCCAGAAAGCTGCTTTCTGTAAAACTGTACTGATTGATTTTTCTGTATTGATCAATGCCGCTTCCAGACAATCGAGAAACCACTCAAGCCAGCCGGTTATATCTAAACCGCCTTTTTGTGTTTTCTCCAATATCTCATAATAACCTTTACGCTGCTTACGTATCTCTGTAGACATACTATAAAAACGATGTGGCATTTCATCGGCACGAGCCAAAAATAAATCCATGATTGTACGAGCTATACGTCCGTTTCTATCATCGAATGGATGGATAGTTACAAACCATAAATGAGCAATAGCAGCTTTTAAAACCGGATCAATCTTCTGATTATCATTCGCCCACTCCAAAAACAATTTCATTTGGAAAGGTATATTATCCGAATCTGGAGCTTGATAATGAACTTTCTCTTTACCCATCGGTCCTGATATAACCTGCATAGGTTCTACCCCTTGTCTCCAATCTGCAACCGTAATTTTATATATACCACTTCTACCTGTCGGAAACAACGCAGCGTGCCAATTAAAAAGACGTTCATCAGTCAACGGATTCATATAATTTTGAGTAGCATCCATCATTAGTTGTACTACTCCATCGACATAACGATCTGCCTCAGGTAACCCTTCAGTTTCTATGCCCAAATGACGAGCAACAGAAGAACGTACCTGATCACTATTCAATATTTCCCCTTCTATTTCTGAAGATTTGGTAATATCAGCAGTCAATGTATCAAGCATCGCACTATTCTTCAGATCAAAGCCTAACGCACTCATTTTGCCAACAAGCTTACCTTGTAGTCCTCGTACCTTCCCTAATTTATAGGATAACTTTGTATCATCCCAAGTAAAATTAGGCCATTCTGTCTGTTGCCAAATATAGATAGCGCTCATAATCTCCGTATATTTTGCGGTAAATATATGAAAAAAGCACAATCAATACAAAATCAGACAAAGAAAATCTCAATAATTACCTATCCCCTGCAAAACTCTACAATCGTCATCTTCCCCACCAACACTAATGCCTCTTCATAGGCAATCTCATCTTTGCCAAGATGTCCGGCAAGCGTACCGATCTTGCCACAAATTTGAAAGCAGATCAGGACGGACATTGCGATGTGATTTACAGAGGTTTGTGCGGTACGTTCGACAATTTCGGTTAGGTGGAGCATTCGGATAAACAAAACAGGGTAACGGAGGGGACAACGGAGGCAGGACATGACGGTTCTTTGTATTATAAAATCGACGTATGACTGGCGGTCGTGGATGATTACTTCCCGGATAAATTTCTGATGCTTCTTAGGTAAGGTGCACCAGACGGTGAAGGCTATTTTGTAGATCTTTTCATGGAAATGGTTACGACCTTCTTTCGACATTTTGTCGAGGCTTCGGTTAAAGGCTTTTGCGTCCGGCACTTTCCCATTGGGGAATAATGCTTCTAATTTGTTTTGCTTCTTCATGGGTATTTCTGATAGGCGTTGAATGAATAATCTATTGAGGGAAATCAAATACAGACTTAGGGCATGACAGGAGTCTCCTGCTTGATCACTTCCATTAATATTTTCTGAAAGACATTGACAAATTGGCGCGACTGCTCTTGCATGATATTCATCTTTTCCGCTAATTCGTTTACTAATTTTACTTTGTTCATAATCAGTTGTTTAAAATGTTATCATTATCGTTTTTAACTTTACTTTCTTTGTGAGGGCATAAAAAAGCCCTCAATATCTCTCTGTTTGAGATATTGAGGGTTTAAAGATAAATAGTCTTCTACAGTATGTTACAGTTTACCTATTTCTTCGGCAGTCAAACCGGTTACCTGCGAAATAAACTGAATATCCGCACCTAACTGCTTCATGTTGGTTGCGATCTCTCTTTGTTTAAGAAGTTCACCTTCCATACGTCCTTCCATCCGGCCTTCCAACTTGGCTCCGTCCAACGCATCATTTTGTATCATGATATCGCTGAGGTGTTCGTCGTAGGCGCGGCGTTCCTCGTCGCTCATATTGTGATAGAGTAACTTTTCACGAGCCTCCTTCAAACCGGGAGCGGTGGTATCGGCACGGATGGTTCCGTCTTTCAAATATTCTATCCATTCCTCCAACGGAGTGACAGCCACCTGGTTGAACTCGTTCACACGAATCAGAAAGTACTCCGGAAAAATTTCCGCCGGCAGCTTATGCACCAGGACATCTTTTTCCTTTACACTCACTTCCAGACGATCACCGGTATGTACGCCGGTAAAGATATTCTGCCCATGATACAGATAATCGTTTCCCTTGCCGATATCGAAGTAAAGAATATTTACGGAGTAGATTTTCTTCACCTCGTAATAACTATCACCCAAAGAGATATGCTCGGTAATGGCTTTTGCCACACCATAGAGGATACGTTCCAGGAAAGTCAGTTCACGAGTGTTCTGCACCTCCACAATGATGATCTCTCCTTTGCTGTTTTTAGCCTTGATGTCTACCCGGTTGAATTTGTCGTCAAGGGTTTGCTGGTTGCCTTCGCTTTCCAGCAGTTCGATGATCTCCACCTTTTCATCCAGCAGCACGGTCAGTAAACCTTCCAGCACTCCGAAATTGGCTTTTTGCCGCAGAAGCCTCTTTATGGCCCAGTCGAAACGGATGTAATTATCTTTCATAAGGCAATACGATTAATCGTTCACATGCAAATGTAATCAATTCCAATCGATATCACTTACAGCTTACCTTACTATTTTTCTTCAAACCCTCAATATATCAAAGATCGCTTTTATCTGTTCTTATATATTCACCTGACACGGTTCTCTCACCGCTGCCTTTCAGTCGGTCGCTTTTGTCTTAACCGTATCTTTCGGACTTGCCGGAATGGAATCCGTTTCGATCGTACATTAAAATCCTGCAAATTAAAATCCTGTACCACTACCCTCTGTGTACTTGCCTTTTCAAGAGTTTAACTCTTTGAGTAAAAACTTTCCTGGTTTAAACTTGACACTCGTACGTGCCGGTATTGCACAAGAGATACCGGTATGGGGATTACGGCCGATACGCTCTTTTTGCGACCATGGAGTAAAAGCACCGAAACCTTGAAGCATAACAGGAGTATCTTGTTTCATTGCTTTTGTTAACACTACCTGAAAAGCTTTCATAAATTCACGTGATTGCTGCTGCGAAGTATTCATCTCCACAGCCAGTTTGCTGATAAAATCTGCTTTGTTCATAATGATCTGTTTGTTATACTAAATTTATGAAGACATAAAAAAGTGCGTCCTACTCATAGTATATGAACCGATAGCCTCATGCCCTATGAGCGCTTCGCCTCACGTAACATGAGTGCCTCGGCTCACAAAGCATGAGGGGAACGGCTCATGCTCCATGAGGAGGATTACTCGATTTCGGGACGGTCGTCGCCGCCACTGCCACCACTACCGACAACAAGCGGCAGCGGATAAGCCAAGGTGCGCATTTCCTTTAGCAACGTGCTGGTGGTACTAAACCAAGTTTCAATGACCAACTGGTATTCGCCATTGGCAAGGTCTGCCGGAAGGGTGAACATCAGGCGGCTCGGGTCGTTGATACCCAGTTGGGTGAAGCTGGCGGCCACCGACTGGCCGGAGGCTTTAAGCAGTTTCACCGTACCCAGGCCGGTACCATCGGCATTGATGCTGCGGATCTTGGTGCCTGTCACGTCCAGCATGCCACCCGGTGTGATCGTGCCGTCGGTCTTGCCGGTTGCCACGTCGAGCACCAGCGAGATACGGGCACCACCCATACGACGGACGGTGCCGGAGAACTTCGGTTCAACCTTCGCCACCTCCGCACGCAAGGCTTGCGATGGGGTGAGGTTGACCGCACATTTATTTACATTCGGATCGATTACCCCTTTATCGCCGGTGAAAACACCGGGAAGCGAAGGAGCGTATTGCGCCGAATTTGTCACCACCGTATAACCCGAACACACCAATTGACGGATTTTCTCGTCGATCAGCGTATGGATATTTTTGATGGTGTCGATCCGATACTCCGTACGTTCCAACGCAATCTGACTGGCGATATCATCTATCGTCATCGACTTCTGCGTACGCACAGAGGCTACGAAATCTTCCTTGACATCTTTGGTCATTGTGTTCTCTATGAGATCGAACGACCATACATAATTTGTCTTTATGTCTGCCATAATAGTAGTTTATTTAGTTTATTAAAACCGCCCGACCGCTCCCCGGGCAGGGTTTCTTTTTTCTTCTTTCTTACACCTCCCACATTCCGGGGAAGCACCGGAGCACGGTTTGGTAAATGTGCTTGAACACTCTTTACCGATGAACCATTTTCTGCACTCTCTGTCATAGGGGTATTCTATCGCCCTCCAAACCTCGGTATACAGACCATCATTTATTGACAAATTGGCTGGGTACACCTATTTTTTGTCCCTGACGCAACGAACATTATATTTGCCGTGGTCGCTGTAGCTAGAGGTGCCTCCCCCTTTGAAAAACAATATATAGTGTTTGCCACTTGCGGCGGACGTGCCACTCCAATAATAATTGATCGTATCTAGTGCTTTGAACCCTTTTACAGACTGTAACTTACCTATATTTGTATACATAGTTTGCATCTCCGATAGTGTAGGCAAACGCCAATCATCAAACCCTTCCTTTGTCGAATTGTTACAATTACTATTCGCTGTACCCCAATTACAATATCCATCATCTGTCTTACAAACATGAAGATCACCTATATAAGCTCCGATATAAACTTCTCCTGCCGCCTGTGTAGCACTGACTGATATCGTACGTGCAGGACTTGCACCCGTAACCGTTACATTAAATGTTCCCGTACGTATAGCACCGGTATTAGCAGTTCCTGTAAAAGTTAAATCTTTATTACCGGTACCACTGGTCGGACTCACGGTTATGCCATTATGTGCTTCTGGAGATATAGTCCATGCCAAACCGGTAGTAGCAGTAACAGAACCACTAGTGTTTCCTCCGGTCGCGGATATTGTCGCTGCTCCATTGGTAGTGCTAAAAACGGATGCTTCTTGTTCGACCGCCACATTTGCAGTCATTTCTCCGGCTGTTACCGATATGTTACCTTTATTGTTTGTACCGTTTAAATTCAGATTGCTTGTTCTATATTCAAGTATCTGTTCACCACCGGTCGCAGTTTCCGATTTGGGTGTTATCAGAGTTAACCACTCAGGATGGGTAATAGACAAAGGTAATCCTTTAGTTGCCTGATACGTTAGTGCACCACTGTCATCGGCTGTTGCTTCCAATGTTGTTTTGTCACCGGAAGCTGTTAGCGATGAAGCTTTCTGCTTTATCGTTATCACACCTGTCGGACCTTCGGTTTCATCACCTGCCCGAACTGTGATCGCACCGCTCCGTTGGGAGGCTGTCGGATTCACCATTACATCAAATGAAACACTCTGGGCACTTCCTGTTGTGGGACTGCCTGATGTTGCCCCCGAAAAAGAGATCCAATCACCATTCGTCACCTTTGCTACCCAAACTAAGCCGGGGGTAGCGATAAAGGATGATGATTGAGCATTGGCCGCTTCCGGCTCCACCTCTACTTCTGACCCTTGTATCGTAGAAGCTGCCTGTTTAACCGATATATTCTTTTGAAGATTGTGATAATCCACACTTCCGATCGACTCCCCTCCTTCCACCGTTATATTTACCGAGCGTCCCTTTGCATACGGATTACTGGCCGTAGCTTTTACTATCAAATTCTGGCTTTCACCTGTGGCCGCATCACCGCCGATTCCCGGATTGGTTGATGCCCAGGTCAACCAACTTCCATCCGACAGGACAGCACGCCACGGCAAACCTTTCGTTGCCGTAAAAGTAGAACTGCCCTCCGAACCGGAAACGGCACCAAGAGATATCGAACCGCCAGCCTCCAAAGTCGAACCGTCCTGTACAATCTCTATCGTTTGTTCTTCACCCGTTATAGTAAGAGGAAAAGAAAAAGTACGGGTTTCCGCTTTGGGATTGGCTGTTTCCGCCTTAAACAGTAGTTGAGCAGGGCCTTGATAGGAAATACTACCACTTACGGGTACTGTAAGATTTTTATCTTTTACCTGTGCCGACAGCCAGTCCGGCAATTTAATCATCCATGGCTGTCCCGGACGAGCCGTGATCTGTAACTCCTTTTCACCGCCTACCCCCGCAGGCATATTCCCCGGAGTGATCTCGACCGGAGGAATCGTACCCACCGTGATACGTTCGTCGGTTATATCTATACCCGCCAATGTGACATTCATCGTATAATGAGAGTTACGTTCGATATCGTAATTATTCTCATTGCTGCCCGGATAAAAACGGAAACGGACATTCTCATAAGTCACTCCGGACTGCACCGCCTGACCGGTCAGTTCTATATAAGTGGCATTCGTCACCCCTTTACCCGTTTTCTTCTTATCTGACTTGACAGCATTCTCACCGCTTACCGTACCGGCCATATTCTCAGGCAAGTACCAATACATCGTAGCACCGTCCTTACCGGCAGTTCCGTTATATGTTTTATAAATCATATCGGCCGTCAACTGATTTACCGGAGCTTTGATCTGATATCTGTCCGGTACGGAGTTCAATGTCACCGACGTTGGAGTAAATGAGAAGTCTGTTCCTCCGATCAGATAGGCAAATGATATTTTTGCCGCCAACCGCGTCAAATCCACATGGATATTTTCTACACCTCCCACATCGATAGGACCACTCCATGAACCCACCATCTCGCACAATCGGTTTGAAGGCAGACCGTCTCCTTCTGATGAATACGTCAACACATGTTTCTGCAAAGCCGCTTCGGTTTCGATCTTTTTCAGGTCACAGGTATTCGCTACAAACCAGATATGATGTTCCTTGCCTCCGCTATCTTTCAAACGGACATCCACCTCGTTACCGGTTATTACAGAAAAATACTGGTTGAAGATACAATTGCCATCCGCATCATACTGACCGATCCATAGATGAGCGATCCGGCTATCCTCCCCTTCGGGCAACTGGTCGGCCGCCTTGGTCTTAACTGTATCTTTCGGATTTACCGGAATGGAGTCCGTTTCAATCGTACCATCGGCTGTAAACGCGATGCTACGTGTCTGAGAGTCCCGGTTCGCCAGCACATTCAGGTGAAACGTCGCCTGAACTTCTTTACCTCCTTTAGGCAACTGCGGTTCATCCACCACTTCCGTCTGCGTGCAACCTGATAAAAAATAAAAGACAGCCCAGACAAACAGGCTAAACCGAAGTCCGTTCTTTATTTCACTCATCCGTTTCATTGTCGTATTGTTTCTTACATTATTCTCCGTTTCCGACTTCTCCGTTTCCGCTCCAGATGATATTCTTCCAACTTGCCACAGTCATCACGACACCAATCCCCTGATGGATATCGGGGTCAGGATAAGGTTTATCGGGACCTCCCACATTTCCGTCGGAAAAAGGAACGGCGTTCCATGCCAATACCCTCAGATTCAAACGGCTTTCGTCGTTCCTTACTTCCAGGGTAAATACATACCGTTTGCCCGCATCGAAAGTGATCCGTTTGTCGACGGTCGCTTTCAGGGTGGCTGTCTCGTTATCCCTCTGTACGCTGATCTCCACCTCGAAAGGCAGGTCGTTTTTAGGAAGGATAACTCCTTTCGCCTTGTTCAGTTTCATATTCTTCGGATCGGAACCTTCTTCCACAGGAACAAACTCGTCGCTACCGAATAACACCTCCGTCTCCGCACCGCCTTCACCGCCGGTCGGGGATATTCCCGTATCGGCACCGATGATCAGACCGGCACCGGAAGAAGAGATATTGCTCAATACCAGCTTCGTTCCGAATAGTTGTTCAAACGCGAGTGCGTTACCCGGCGAAGGGGCGACATTGAACACCAGAAGCGCACATTGCCTGCGGAAGGTTTCCAGCTCCACCACACGCGAAGTACGCGAGATCGTAACCTCACGGGCAAAAGAGGTCATTATGTCTTCCTTATGAGGAAGAGCGGTCATTGTATAACGATTATCGGCATCTTTCACCGGCTTTCGGGCTGGGGAAACGGCATAAAAATCATAGACACCTCCCCTTACGATCAGTTCTCCGGCATTTCCGGGAAGCTCCGTTCCGGTATCATCCACCACACAGGGAGATAAAGAACCGTCCGCTTCCACCACATAGGTCACTTCAAACGAAGGGGCAGCCGTTGCAAAAGATACAGGAGAGGTAGACGTACCCGCCTCTCCTCTCAGATAGCCGCTGATACGCACGGTCGCACCTGCGGGTAAGAAGGCCGGTTCCGGGGCTGGCGTTACCGTTTCATCTGCACGGGTCAGGACGACCGGGATACCCAGGTCGGGCTTCCCGAAACTGATTGCCACCAGCTGCGCCGTTTCCGGCATATCCTCCACCGGACCGGCTGTGCAACCGATCAGCAATCCACAAAACAGTAACCCTATCAGATAGATCAAATATCGTTTCATGTTATAATGTTTTATGTATGTTCCATTATTCTACCGGTATATCATATTCACCGCCATCATTCCAGCCTGCCACCTGTATATCCGTCAGTTCGATACCCTGCGCCTGCATACGGATATTATAGATATAATTATATCCCTTTTCCCATTTGGCAGTAAACGTGCCGGGATCCGTTCCGCTACTCTCAGACGGCTTCATCGTAAAGATACGCCCGTCATCCAGCGTCAGTTCCAATGTGACACCGGCACCCGTCACCGGAACAACCAACCCGAATGCCTGAACAGGTGTTTTTGGGTTCTCTCCCGTTCCTGTCACGCTCCCGATACCACGCATANAAACCTGTGAGGCTTCTGCTCCGTTCAATCTTCGTAAGGCAATGTGTGAAAGTGTTTCTGTCATGCCATAAGTCGAGTAGACTATATTAGGCAGTTGTTGTATCTCCTCCTCCAGTTCTTTATTAATAGCTCCGCCGCCATGCAGTAGAGGTAATCGTCCTGGTCGGTTTCCCATTGCACATCGGTCGCGGCATCCACCGGCTGACCGCCGTCATAGAAGTAAAACTTCTGCTTGTCCAATACCTTGACACCACTCATCAACGGCACTTTCGGAGTTCCCGAAAGCGAAACGCTTTTCTCGGACGGGGCATAAGCATAAACAGTCCCTTTTTCCGTATAGAGGTAAAGCGGTTCTTCTCCTTCCGCCAACTCCCAGACAGGCGGTGTAGCCACGGCATTGTATGTAAATAACTGACCCCGGACACTGCTTTCATAGAAACTGACAGCACCGCTGCTATTTTGTTTGGTAACGCATACCGCAACAGAGGTGAGCGGGTTCGGATTCTTGTCTTCCTCCCCCGGACCCCCTGTAACGACACTCCGGGATTCTACTTCCAATGACAAGCCCAGGTCCCTGATACCTAGAGGAACACCTTCTTCCCTTTCACCACCACCGGGCCCGGGCGAAACGATATCCGCCTCGGTACAACCGATACACAGCAACAGGAGTATAACCGGTAATATGTATAAGTTCTGTTTCATGGGCTTTGTCTTTAATATAAGTTAATTACAACGGTATTTCTTCCTGCTCACTTTCAGCCCAGGCTTCTACCGTTACATCCATTATCGTCAGCTTGTTACGTCCGGCCGAAAACGTATAGATGTAATTGCTTCCGGCATCCCAACTGTTTCCGGGCAAGGTGATCGGATAAACGACTGCCGTTTTCGACCCTTCCTGCAACGTGATCTCCACATCGATTTCATTGTCTCCAAAAGTTTCAATCGGATAAATAACCGCGCTGACTGTCCTGGAAACGAATGTACCTTTTATAGCAGACGAACCGCTTCCGGCAGCAATGAAAGCATGTGCACCTTCAGTCCCTCCTTCTTCTATCTGTCTCATCAATATATAATTAGTTATCGTACGTGCCATACCGGTAGTGGTAGACGTTTCCGTGATTGCCCCGTCTTTCAGTGCCATCTTTCCGTTGCCGGTCTTAAACAGGTTCGTACCACCGGTATGGTTCTTTACCTCAAACTTTGTAAACTTCACATCGTTATCGCTTAAGTGCCCGCCATCGTACACACGGAAAGAGATCATCGCCATCCCATGATGCATATCCAGATTGATCTTATAACCGGGGTTGTCTGCATTGTTATTATCCGGATCGGCATCCGGTGTTACAGGGGTTTGTCCGTCCGCACGTCCATTGTTGACATAACGGCCTTCTGTTGCGGCAAAATACAGGTAATCCTTCTCGGTCGACAACGACAAGTTTTCCGGAGTTTTATTACTTACAGGTGACCACTTACCATCTACCCAACGTCTTTTAGCATTGTCTGTAGAGGCATCTATCTCACCGCTGGCAAGGACCTTTACTGGGATTTTAAGGTCGGATTCACTACTTATGGAAGAAAGGGTAGTTGTTAGAGTTGCATCATAAGGATAATAAGCATAAACCTTTCCGACCGTTTTGGTCAGATAATAAGGGACTTCTTTCGTTAATTTATAAGTATCTTTCTTATCCTTGACCGAAATCCAGTTCTTTCCTGTTTCGTCACCCATATACCAGACATGGTGGCCTTCATACTCTGTTCCGTCGGGAGTGTACCAACCGGTTGCTCCGCTATTGGTAACCCATACGCCCAATCCCGGCGCATAATCGGAACTGGCGTATTGGTCTACCGGATAGGTGATTGCTCCACCGCTTACCACCGATTTCGTTTCCGCCCTGGTTCCCGCATCCACTTTCAGGTTGGGAGTGATACCCAAAGCTACCTGACCGCCACTACCCGGTTCAGGGTCGATTTCTGTTTCTGTTTCCGAGCAGCTTGTCGCTGTCAGAAGGGCTATCAACATAACCCACATTGTCTTAGTTGTTTTCATTTTCCTTCGTTTTAAAGTGTTTCTATGTAATATTTTATATCGGCATATCCTCCTGTTCATGATCCGTCCAGGCTTCCACACTGACAGATGTAGTCTGTATCTGGCTTTTATCCGTAAAGAAGAGTGTTACGACATGGCTTTTACCTGTCTGGAAACCCCCTTCTATATGGAAAGAGACTTCCGAAACCGTTTCATGTTCGGTTCCCCTGCCGTCTTTCGTTGTTGTTATCCGAAGGTGCAACGGGTGTTCTGCAGTTCCGTCCACCGGGGAAACCGGGAGCAAGAGATATCCTTGCGGTTCGGGAAGGTCTTCGTCGGCTGTTACCTCCGGGATCGGCAAGTTTGCTATATCCTGTACCGGGATATTTTTTATTCCATCATCTGACGATATATCATCCAAATGGGGAGTTCCCTGTTTCAAATCCAGTTCCTGCCGTGTATGTACGTCTAGCACTTCGATCGTTTTTATCGTTCCCCAGCTATCGGATCGGTCACTGTAACAAACCAAACGTACCTGTGTCAGTAAATGACGGAACGTACAGGTTTGTATCGGTGCATACCCGCTACCCGTCAGTATTCCCGTTGACATAATATCAGTTGTTCTGTCAACGCTAAAGGTTACTTTGCCCGTTCCTGCCACAGCTTCCGCTTCACCCTTTGCCGGATAATAGCCGTGCAGGCGGATATGACGACCATCCTCCGGGTATGACTGGGACTCGGCAAACACGATCGGACGGTTCCCCTTACCGCCTGTTCGTACTGCCTCATACATGTTCCACATACCATAACTTTCTGTCGTGACGACCGTTTCATCCTGACGGGCAAAGCAAACCTCTAAATCCTGTTCATAGCCGGAACCGATCACTCCGCGCGTTGATTGTCCGATCGCCCCTTCCAGGCAGACCGCTGTTTCCGGAACCGGCTCCGGAGTAGGATTGCTGTCTGAACAGGCGGCGAGGCCCGGAAGGATGGCGATGGATATGAATGCTATGACTATGAAGTTATTCATGATTTTGATAGTTGTCTTGTTTTTTAAATTACATACCCCCTGCCCCCTCTCGAAGAGGGGAAAGGTTACTCTTTGGGGGTAATGATAGTACTGCCGTTATTACCCGGTTGCCACTGGGAGATACCGGTTTCTACTGCTATTTTGCCGTCCTCCGTAAAGGTGAGCGTGATAAGGTGCGAATAACCGGCTTTCACGCCTTCACTGATATTGGAGACGGCGACGTTCAATGTTTTGGGATTTCCGTCATAAGTTCCTTTCACCTCTAAACTGACAGGTAAATCTTCTGTTCCCATATTCGCTGCCGGGTAAAGCAACAGATAGCCGGTCGATGGTTTTTCGGCATCCAAAGCCGAAACTGTAGACGGACAGTTTTTAACCGTTAGCGTTTGGTCGGCTGTTCCTGTTGCCGTCAGTTGAGCCCCCTTGGTTTTATCGAGCGATAGTTTCAATCCTGTTGCTACATTCTTTACTTTAATGGAAGTTATCGCCGTCCATTTTGCGATCGCTCCGGTAGAACCCGTACATTTAAACTGCAATTGGGTAAGCAGATGGCTGAAGGTGAAAGTCTCGAACTTATTCACCAGCGAACCGGTCTGCACTCCTGTTGCCATTATATCCTCCTCACCGGTAATAGTGTAAGTGACACTGACCGGGTTGGCGGTTCCACTGTTCAATGCCCTGCGTGGATAGTAACCGATCAGGACGGACTCGCCTTCTTCCGTCAGATAGGTTTGCTCCGGTTCAAATGTAAGAACCGTGTTACCTGTACCTCCTGTACGAACCGCATCGATAACCGGGGTATTCCATTGAGCACCCGTTGTTCCGGGGCTATCCAGACGGGCGAACGAGACTTCAAGGTCATTCGTATAACCGCCGCTGATCACTGCACGGGTAGACTCCGCTATTCCGGCATTCACTTCTATTGCCTGCGCTGTTCCATCCGTCACCGGCTCTTCCGTGTTCGTGCAACCACCTAAGAAAGCAGCCACTAACAGACTCATGATCAATAATTTTCCTGTTTTCATTTTATACCAGTGTTTTTATTGTTACTATTGTTCTCATTTTCATTTCGTTTCAGGGAGTTACCACACCCGAACCGTCACTGCCCGGTTTCCAGTCCGTCAGCGTGATCGTCAAACCGCTTATTTCATCATAGCGGACAACCAGGTCAAGTATCACATGTGTCGTGACAGTTGCGGTGAACGCATCTTTTACTTCTTCCGTTATATCCGTCGATGAAGTGATTTCCTTTCCATCTGCCAATGTCATCGTAAGGGAAAGGTCGACGGGTTCGTCGCTTCCCTCCTCTTCCTCACCCGGGGATAAACCGAATAAGCTCAGGGAAGAGGCATACACACCCGGACTGACCTCTTCCGGCTCGAACGTCATAAAAGCAGGCGTATCGAACAGCGGCTTGCCGGAAGGTATATGAACCCGTGACGATACACCGGTCAACCTTCCGGACAATACCGTAGGAACGACATCCCCCTTATCCCCTCCTGTGACTTTTATATTCATTTCCAAAGTACGGACAAGGTTTGCCGGAGTCAACTCCTTTGCTACCGTTTCCCCTCCGACTACCTCAATCTGTTCCAGACCTGTACCATACAGACTACCCGGACAGGCGATCTGTACGGAGCTTGATTTTAAGGAAGAGAGTTGTTTCGCCCTTCCGCAGGCTTCCTCATACCCCTTCTCCATTTCAAGCGTGACACCCGTACAACCCGTATTACAGACGGCTACCCGGTAACGCCCCAAAGGCAACGTACCCTCATATCCCGAAACGTCCCCTGTACGCATGAGCGGACTTTCCGAATCTTCCGGGTAGAAATACCAGGTCATATTATCCGGGCAACCACTGTTTGACCTTCGAAGCAGCAAACGTACCTTTCCGTTCTTCTCCCAATCTTCATCCGTCATACGGTAGGCACAGGATGAAATCATCATAATCCAGACGATACCGATCACCCAAACGGCTACCTGCATCATCCTATATCCTTTATATCTTATACCTCTTTTATTTTTATATCTTTCCATATCCTCACCTCCTTTTATCTGATTTGAAAACGATAGGATAAACTGATCTTTAAACCGACCATAAATCCGGTGGATGCAAAACGGGTTTCCAGATAATTACGGTTATCAAGCGGATCATATCGGTATTTCTTCCCACTGAAAACACTGCGGTAACCGGCACGGACACACATATCTACTCCAAAACCACCAACCAGAGAGAAGCGATAACCCATCGACAGACCTGCCGACCAGAAACAACCCGTCCGCCCGTAAAGCATATCTTCCGACAAGTCGATCGCGCTTCCACGTACATCGAAATCTCCGTATTCGGCAAACAAGCCGGTATTCAATCCGGTAAACCTTCCCGAAGGAGATAGCCAGACGCTGGGTTCGAGGGAAATTTCGGATACAGCCCAGTGATCGCGCGTCTTGTCTTTATAGGCAAAGTCGGAATACATGCCCGACAAGGCTACCGACCAACGACCGGCGAAACTGCACTCCACTTCCAGGTTCGGCATAAATGCACCCGTTTCTATTTTCGTTTCACCGGTTCCTAAACGAATCGACGGGGCTACGCCACACCAGGGAAGAAGGTTCGTTTTTACCCCCAGATATACAGGGCTTTGTTTCACCGGAGTTTCTTCCGTCCTTACAGATTCAGTTGACTGTCTTTTCCGGTCTTTCTCCGTCTGTTCTTTATTATCTGCTTGCAATCCGGTTTTCTCGGAAACAATTGTTTTCCCGGTTGTCTCTTTATACTTTGTCACCTTCCGCACAGTTTCCCTCGTTGTTACAGTGGTGGCTAAAGCAATGTCCGGCTCTTCTATCCGTTTACTATGGCGTACCGTATCCGTTACGGAAGCCAGACGGTAATCTTCCAGTTCCGTTCGGTCGAAAAGAGGATCGTCGATACGGTACACTTCACGGTCGTAACCTCCTGTCTCACCACGACGGTACAGGTCTACATAAGGGACTGCCCCATATTCACCCATGGCAGCCTCTACCGCTACAGGGTAACGGCTTTCACTGTAATGAATCGAAATGTTCGCAAACCACGGAAGTGGTTTATAAACTTTATAGACATGTACCTGGTCGCGATAGTTTCCGCTACGGTCGATATAGAAGGCAACACAATCGTGGGGAATATCGAAACGGGTTTTCAGGTAGGCGCGGATACGACCTGCACGCAGTGAGGCTTCGTTCACCACCTCTGTATCTTCGTATTCATAGGCATTCACATGCGAGACGATCAACAAATGGCAATCACCTTTCAGGATTTGATCGCGGGATACATCGAGTAAACCGCCCATCCGTTCCAGTTGATAAGCGTTGTCTCCGTAGTCGGCAAGGAACAGGTCGTTGTCCTGACGGAAAGAGAATAGGAACGATTCAGCCTTATAATAGGTCGTAGTCTGGGCATCCGTTTCCATCCTCAAAAGGAAGCAAAGCAGCAACAGGAAGATTGTTCTTACCTGTATTTTCCGGTGTGGACCTTTTATCCTATACATATTAACATATAATACCAGTTTGTTCAATATTGAACAGTGACTATGATTATCACTAACTCTCTGTAAATGTTCACCTTATTTATATAATAAGGGTAGAGGGTAAAAAAAGCCCTTTCCCGAAGAACCTCCTTTGGGAGTTTTTAGGGTAAAAAATGAAGGATTGATGTCTTTTTGAGTCTTTTTGGAGGAAGAAACGGAACTGCGGAAATAGCAGTTTTCTCTTAACAGATTTAAAAACGATGGCAGTCCGGGCCTGTTTTATACCATCTTGTAATGAAATTCATATTATATGGCTAAAAAATAGGTTAACTTGTGAAATTTAGTAAAATAAATATGCGTTTTTTAAGAAAACACCCTACACTCCTTGTTTTTTCATTTTTTTCTTCTTACGTTTGCTACGTACTTCATTACAATTCAGGATTTTTCTTATTTATAAGACACTGATTGTAAGATAGAAAGAGGATGTTTACCCTTATTATATAAATAAGGTTTACCCCACCCGCAAACAGCTGCCGACCGCTTCGGAAACCTGCCGGTTTGCTTTGGCTATTTCCGATACGTCAAACTTCTGCAAATAGATACGGGTCGTTTTTTCCGACGTATGCCCCAGTGCCTGGCTGATCACGCCGATAGCGACATGCAGGCGGTACGCCTCCGAAGCCCAGGCATGACGGAACGAATAGGTCGTCAACGTTTCCGGCAAATCCAGCATCACACTGATTTCTTTCAGGTAACGGTTTTCCGTCGCCAGACAGCTTTTATACTGTTCGTGGGTCGCATCTTCCGGCAATACCGGAAAAAGGTAACGCCTCTCTTCGTCTTTATACCGGTCGAGCAGCATCTGCATCCCCGAAGTCACTTCCATCTGGATAAAGGCTCCCGTCTTCTGCCGGTGGTATTGCAATACCGTACCGTTCTCCACCAGATTCTCACCCGTCAGATGCACGATATCCACAAAAGGAATACCGCAAGCCATAAACGAAAATAGTGCCAGATCGATAGCAAGCTGTTTCTTCGGCTCACTCTTCAAATCCAGAGCAGCTATTTCCTTTATCACTTCCACCGGCACAGCACGCTTGTGCGTCTCCTCCCGTCTGAGGTGAATCCCGGCAAAAGGCGACTCTCCCCTTTTCTCCTTCGACTCCCGACGGGCTCGGTTATACATCGCCCGAAGGTTACTCATGTAACTGTTCACCGTATTGACACGCAACCCTTTTTCACGCAACCATTTCAAAAACGCCTCAACCAAAGCCGGTGTCACTTCTTTCAGACACAATTCCTTACCACCCGAGAAACATATAAAATGATTACGCACTGCCCGATACAGATCAGCCGTACTTTCATCGCCACAGGAACGTTTATCCTCTTCCTGCAACAGCATCTGTCCATAAAAATCTCTTTTCTTCATAACTCTTCCTCCATTTTATTCGGATTAATCAAAAAGATAAAGATAAACATTCATAACTTTCAGAATGTTCGATTTTTACCGATCAGGCTAACAGCCGTTTTCACTCAAACAGCTGTTCCGGAAGAAAAACCCGCCTTATCACCCTGTTTTCCACCCTTCATAACCTCTCCTTTCGGAAATCATTGCAATGATTCTTCCCTATCATCACAATCTCCCGACAGAGTCATCACAATGACTTCACGCACTCATCACAATGAAGTGGGACAATCATTGTGATGAAAATTTTAACACTACAAAATATGGGGGGGATTTTCTTCAGATTATACTCTAAAAACAGGTTTACGTGCTTTTCGGAAAGCTAGATACTTTTTCTGAACAGTTCATTTTCAATTGACAAATTGCAGCAGATTTTATCTTTTTCCTGTCACTAGCTCTAAAAACATTGCAATGATTATATTTTTCTCCTCTCAAATATCTCCTCCCAAAAGAAACTCCCTCAATCCGTCATTACTGAACTCCGGATTAAGGGAATAAATGTTTTTGAACTCTCTTTAGCCCTTATACATGGCAAAGAAAAGATAGATGAATTAACAGTTTGTCAAAACGTCAGTTTCGTATTTATTATGAACTTTAAGCCTAGTGAGTATAATCTAAAAAACGAATACCCTCAGGTAAATCATTCTCAATTAACATTTTCATTTTCTTGGCGAAAGGGCATGGGTAACCTAATGGAGTACCTTTCTGAATACACGAGGCAAATGCAATAGTATCGGCACCTCTTTTCACAAGCTCTCTTGCCCTTAGTACAGATTTCTTTGCAGGACACCCTCCACAATTGCAGAAACCGACAATTTCTATATCTTCTGTTATACCTTCAAACGCCCCTTTTCTTTCTCTGATCACCTTAAAGTCTGTTGTACCCGGACAGTAATCTTCTGTCTGCATACATCTGATAATTCCAACTTTCATAAGTCATTATTTAGATTCTATTTTCCACTCCTCTATATTGCGTGTCTTTGCACTAAAATTCACTCCTATCTTAAATAATTGACGGGGATCGGCTGCAAAAGGAAGCGCATAGCCTTTTTCATTGATTTGCCGCAGAGCGTCGTCAGCTGTTCCATTCAGTTTGAATTCCATCAGGTAAATGAAACGATCCGTTTGTAAAACCAAGTCAATACGGCCTTCCGAAGTATGATATTCTGCTTTTACATAGAAGCCAATCAACTTGAACACAATAAACAGGACATTTTGGTAATGTAACTCCAAATCACGAACCAACTCGTAAGGAGTATCAGCAAAAAGACTTTGCAAACGGCGAAAGAAGGAATTATAATCGCCGGAACGTATCTCACGAACAAACTTCTGAATATGGAAAGAAGAATCGACTTTATCCGTATTAGCATAGAAAGGAAGCAGATATTTCATAAAGCCCTCCTCCACTTCACGATTAGGAAATCCCAGACGATAAATACCAAATTCACGATCATATCCTTTGATTGTAAGATATCCATTCTGATAAATCACAGGGATTGGATTAACTGATGTGGAGTCAATGCTATTCAAAACATCGGCATCCGTTTCCATATGCGCCATGTTATACAGGTTATAATGAGAGTGCTTTAACAATTTCACCAAATAGGTTGGTGTACCTGTTTCAAACCAATAGCTACCGAATTGTAAATACTTAAAGGTATTAAGCAAACTGAAAGGATTATAAATTCCTTTCGAATTCTCCGTAAAATGATATCCGTCATAAAATTCTCTCAATGCTATACAAACCTGATCATAATCCATATTCTGTACGCGAGCTAATTCATGCAAATCATCTTTAAAATAAGCATGTATCTCCGGTTCCGTTATACCACAAATGTTCGCATTACGATCGTCCATTGATATATCCATCAGATTATTCAGATCACTAAATACACTTACTTTCCCGAACTTGGTTACACCGGTCAAAAAAGCAAATTTGATATCCCCGTCCATACTCTTCATCACACCATAAAAAGCCATCAAAGTATCACGGAATTTTTCTTGCAGTTCATCATTTTCCAATGCCTGCAACATCGGCTTGTCGTATTCGTCAATCAGGATTACAACGCGTTGACCGGTCTGCTTGGCTGCTCTGCGAATTACTCCTTTAAAGCGCAGTGAAAGTGTTGTTTCATCCGGTCCATGACCATAAAGTTCTTCCCACTGAGTCAACTGATTACTTAACAAAGCATCCAGACGCTCAGGACTGCCGAATTTTTCGGCGTTCAAATCCAAATGAAGTACAGGATATTCCAACCAATCCTTTTCCAGCTTTTCGATAGCCAAGTCTTTAAACAACTCCTTTTTTCCCAGAAAATAAGCTTCCAGGGTAGAAATAAGCAAACTTTTACCAAAACGGCGTGGGCGATTTAGTAAATAATAGCGTCCAGTTTTCACTAATTGATAAACCAGCTCTGTTTTGTCAACATAGATATATCCGTCCTCACGAAGACTCTCAAAATTCTGTATACCGATAGGATAAAGCTTTGCCATAATTTATCTGATTGAAATAATACCTTTTACGCAAAGTACGCAACAAAGATCGGCATTTACAAAAAAAGGACAGGTTAATTGGAGGTTATTCAAATCAAATTATGGTACAGGAATCCGAAGAAACCTGCACCATATAAATAGGAATATCAAAACGCAATGCGATAAACAGAGAAACTTAACGGGCGAAGTACTACTTCTGCTGCCGGAGCTTCCAGTTCAATTTCTGAAACAACAGGCACTACCTGGTCCGGTTTGCAGATCGTATTTTTAGCTTCCAGGTCAGAGGCGTGAAGTACGGTTACTGTACCTTTATGTTTTCCACCGGAAAGGCCGTTTAAATCCAGTTTCACTTTTCTGTTTTGAATGCCAGTATTGGCGATCTTAATGATCAACTCATTTGTCTTCTTATCGACTGCTGCTGTTGCATACAGATCATTTTGTCCAGTAACTGGTTCGTTCTGCATAGTCAAAGGCACAACATTCGTACCGACATTATGACCGTAAAGTTGCTGTACATAATAATTAGGTGTCTTCACCAAAGAAAGATTATCGAACCAGATCAAATCCGGACGCCATTGCCAGGCATCCACATGGGCAAACAGAGGTGCATAAGTACAGATATGTACAACATCCGCATTACGCTCAAAACCAGTCATAAAAGCCGCCTCAGCCAATGCTGTCAGGAAACTATTCTCGCGATTGTTCGGATGACAGGCATATTCACCAGCAAAAACCTTAGGACCATTACGATCGTATGAATCATAGCGTTTGGCACCATTCAGAAACCATTCGGGAGAACGGTAAAAATGTTCATCTACCAAATCGACTTTCATCCGCTTCATTTCAGGCCACAAGAAGTCGAAATCTTCCCCTTCCGCTTGTGGACCAGAACTACCAATAACTTTGATATCCGGATATTTGGCACGAATAGCCTTTACGAAAGGTTCCAGGCGTTCGGTAAACAAAGTACCCCACTGCTCATTACCAATAGCTATAAACTTCAGGTTGAAAGGAACCGGATGTCCCATATCGGCACGCAGTTTTCCCCATTTAGAAGTCACAGGACCGTTGGCAAACTCGATCAGGTCAAGTGCATCGTCAATATAAGGTTGCAATTTATCGACCGGACAGTTTTCTTTCGGATCATCATTTTCATACTGACAAGAAAGACCGCAGTTCAATACAGGAAGTGGCTCGGCACCGATATCCTCACTCAACTGGAAATATTCAAAGAAACCTAAACCATAAGACTGATAATAATCGGAGAACTTCTTATGAGGAAATGTATAATTCCAACGATTGATATTGATCGGTCGGTTTTCAACCGGACCAACCGTATTTTTCCACTGATAACGAGTGGCCAGGTTCGTTCCTTCCACGATACAACCTCCAGGGAAGCGGAATACACCCGGTTTAAGATCTTTCAATGCCTGTGCAAGATCGGCACGCATACCGTTCGGACGGTTATTGAATGTTTTCTGAGGAAATAAAGATATATGTTCGAGATCAGCCGTTCCCTGTGTAAGCATCGTGATACGTAAACGGGAATGGGCTTCTGTTGCCTCAGGAGTCAGGACAACGGAATACTTTTTCCAATCTTTGCCGTTTATCTCAACTTCCTTTGTTTCATAAATGTCATGCCCACTATTTACCAGATTTATACGAAACTTGATCGGACCGTTAGTTACCGTACGGGCATAGAAAGAAAAGTCATACTTCTCCCCTGCCTTAATGCCAATACCTTTAAAACCTTCGTTATCCAGTCCGGTACCGGTTAATTCTTTATTATAAGAAAGCCGTACATAATGCGGATTCTTGTCAAAACAAGGAGATTTGGTCTGTACTGTTACATTTCCAAAAGGAACCCAGCCCCCGAAAGGATTTTCAAACTCAAAAGAACGGTTCTTAATCAACTCTGCATACAATCCTCCATCCGCTCCGAAGTTGATATCTTCAAAAAAGATACCGTACATGGTGGATTGGATAGACGCACCCGTTTGCTGCACGTCTATTTTGAACTCACTAGTCTGTGCCATCAGACTGCTTACCCCCATGCTTAAGAGGAACAGGGAGATAGCGTTTTTCATGCTTCTTCTCATATCAAGTGTTTTTCTGTGAAATAAAAGATTTATTTAGTTGCAAATATACACTAATTACCCATACATAAGGTGGACAAATACACCTATTTGGTGGATAAAAAGCTATTTTATGCTCTATAACATCTTTTCATGCGTCTACATTACGAAGAAGTAGGCTAATTTTACACGCAATTTTGATAACATTACATACATGAAGAACAAGAGTACGCTGTCTGGCTTGACTGTAGCAAACTTCAGCAAGCTTATAGACGGAAAGGAGACGATGCTATGTATCCTGACCAATAAAAAAGGTGCAGAACTTACCATTACCAACTACGGTGCAAAAATTGTATCGCTTATGGTACCGGATCGGTCCGGCAAGTTAACCGATGTAGTCACCGGACACAATTCCCTCGATGAATATCTGGTCTCTGAAGAGCCCTATTTCGGAGCTATCTGTGGACGTTACGGAAACCGTATCGCCAAAGGTACATTCACTCTGGATGGTGTTGTGTACGATAAACTGGCGATAAATAATGGCCCGAACAGCCTTCATGGCGGAATTAAAGGATTCAATTCTGTTGTTTGGGACCTGAACCAGACCGACGATCAAACCGTTGAACTGAAATACACTTCGGTCGACGGAGAAGAAGGTTTCCCCGGAACACTTCAGACCACCGTTACTTATCACCTGACAAATGACAATGAAGTCGTTATCATGTATCAGGCAGTAACAGACAAACCTACCGTTCTGAATCTGACCAACCACTCCTATTTCAACCTTTCGGGAGCAGGTGATCCTTCAGTGGCAGATCATACCCTGACAATCAACGCCGACTATTATCTGCCGACAGATGATACAGCAATCCCTTTCGGTGTCCCGGAGAAAGTGGAAGGTACACCGATGGATTTCCGTACCCCCTATCTGGTTGGTGCGCGTATCGACGAGCCGATCGACCAGTTAACCTGGGCAAGAGGTTACGACCATACCTTTATATTAAATAAAGAACAGGGAGAACTGGGATTCTGCGCCCGCTGTTCATCTCCCAAAACCGGTATCATTATGGAAACCTATACTACTGAACCGGGCGTACAATTATATACAGGAAACTGGATGACCGGCAATTTTGAAGGAAAGAACGGACAACGCTATCCGGCAAGAGCTGCTCTCTGCCTGGAAACACAACATTATCCCGACAGTCCTAATCATTCGGAATACCCGTCGACAGTTCTTCGTCCGGGAGAAGTATTCAAAAGCAAAACGATCTACAAGTTCTCTGCTGAATAGTAAACTCGATTCATTAATAATCTAAATAATCAAAAGAAATGGAATCTACAAAAAAGAAGAATTATGCACTCCCCATTGCGATGATGTTCGCATTATTCGCAATGATCTCTTTCGTTACCGGTCTGCCGGCACCTTTCGGTGCAATTGTGCAGAGCGAATTCGGAGCAACTAACTTGCAAGCTACGCTGGGTTTTGCTGCTAACTTTATCGCTTACGCCTTTATGGGTATCCCTTCCGGTCTGTTATTACAGAAGATCGGTTATAAGAAAACAGCATTGATCGCGATCGTTGTTGGTTTCGTAGGTGTAGGTATTCAGGCTCTCTCCTCTACAATGGGATTTGCCGTTTATGTAACCGGTGCATTCGTTTCAGGCTTCTCTATGTGTATGTTGAATACAGTAGTTAACCCGATGTTGAACACATTAGGTGGTGGTGGTAAGAAAGGTAATCAGTTGATCCAGATGGGTGGTTCACTGAACTCTTTGTCAGCTACTATCGTTCCTGTATTGGTTGGTTACCTGATGGGTACAGTTGTAGAAGAACGTACGATTGCAAAAGCATTGCCGGCATTGTATATCGCTATGGCTATCTTCGCTATTGCATTCCTGGTATTGTTCATCATGAACATTCCGGAACCGAACTTGTCTATTGCTAAGAAAGATGTGAAAGATACTCACAGTCCTTTATCATTCCGTCACTTCAAACTGGGCGCTTTGGCTATTTTCGTATATGTTGGTATTGAAGTTGGTATCCCTCACTTCGCAGGTCTGTTTATGATGACTCCGGAAGCTGGCGGTGGTCTGGCTATCGACTCTACTATCGCAGGATCTGTTGTAGGTACTTACTGGTTCCTTATGTTGATCGGCCGTTTAGTAGGTGCATCACTGGGTGCTAAGTTCTCAAGTAAACAAATGCTTACTTTTGCTTCTACCTTAGGACTAATTTTTATCGCTTTAGCATTCGTCTGCCCGATTACAACACACGTAAGTATGCCGGTATTTATGAGCGATATCTCATTCGGTATGGCACAGGTTCCTATCAGCATCATGTTCTTTGCGCTTTGCGGACTTTGTACTTCTATCATGTGGGGTGGCATTTTTAACCTGGCAGTTGAAGGTTTGGGTAAATATACAGAAGCTGCTTCCGGTCTCTTTATGGTATTGGTTTGCGGTGGTGGTTTGTTACCATTACTTCAGGGTGCAGTATCCGACTCTGTTGGATTTATGGCAAGTTTCGTAGTAATTATCATTGCCTTGGCTTACCTGTTGTTCTATGCATTGATCGGATGTAAAAATGTAAATACAGATATTCCTGTTAAATAAAAAATAAGTGTAAAATTTATGATTGAAGAAATTATCTAACTATATTTGTGGTCGGATAATTTCTTCATCTTTTATATAACCTTTAAAAGTAATAATATCATGCAGAAAAAAATCAGAGATAAATTTCAAGAGTTATTTAATACAGAAGGTAGTGTATATGCTTCTCCTGGTCGTATTAACCTGATCGGTGAACACACAGACTATAATGGCGGTTTCGTATTTCCTGGTGCTATCGACAAAGGTATGATCGCAGAGATCAAGCCGAACGGCACAGGTAAAGTTCGCGCATTCTCTATCGACCTGAATGACTATGCTGAATTCGGATTGAACGAAGAAGATGCACCAAAAGCAAGCTGGGCTAGATACATTTTCGGTGTATGCCGTGAGATCATCAAACGTGGCGGTCAAATCCAGGGATTCGATACTGTATTTGCCGGTGATGTACCTCTGGGTGCCGGAATGTCTTCATCTGCCGCTTTAGAAAGCACTTACGCATTCGCATTGAATGATCTTTTCTCTCTAGGCATTGACAAATTCGAATTAGCTAAGATCGGTCAATCTACAGAACACAACTATTGTGGTGTTAACTGCGGTATTATGGACCAGTTCGCTTCCGTATTCGGTAAAGAAGGAAGCTTAATTCGTTTAGATTGCCGTTCTTTAGAATATAAATATTTCCCATTCAATCCGGTTGGTTATAAACTGGTTTTGCTGGACTCTGTTGTAAAACACGAACTGGCATCTTCTGCTTATAACAAACGTCGCCAGTCTTGTGAAAATGCAGCAGCTGCCATCCGTCGCAATCACCCAGAAGTAGAATTCCTGCGTGACGCAACAATGGACATGCTGAACGAAGTGAAAGGCGATATCAGCGCAGAAGATTATATGCGTGCCGAATACGTGATCGAAGAAGTACAGCGCGTACTCGACGTTTGCGAAGCTTTGGAAAAAGGTGACTACGAAACTGTAGGTCTGAAAATGTATGAAACTCATCATGGAATGAGCAAGCTATACGAAGTAAGCTGCGAAGAGTTGGACTTCCTGAACGATGTTGCCAAGAAATGTGGCGTAACAGGTTCACGTGTAATGGGTGGTGGCTTCGGAGGTTGTACTATCAACCTTGTAAAAGACGAATTGCATGATGCATTTATCAAAGAAGCTTTCGATTCTTATACAAAGAAATTCGGTCACGAACCTAAAGTATACGAAGTAGTAATCAGCGACGGTGCACGCAAACTCGCTTAATAAATTAATTCAATATCCATAAAATCATGACAGCCGCATTTTATCAGAACGAAGTCAAATTTTTTGTTTCAGTAGATTGTATCATCCTGGGGTTTAATAATAGTGAACTCAATGTTTTACTTTACAAACGGAATTTTGAGCCACTACAAGGACAGTGGTCTCTGATGGGCGGTTTTATCAAATCCGGCGAAAGCATCGGCGAAGCGGCTTCACGCGTACTTACCGAATGCTCCGGTATCGATAATCTTTTTATGGAACAGGTAGGTGCCTACGGAGATGTTACCCGCGACTTAGGGGAACGGGTTATCTCCGTAGCATACTATTCATTAGTCAATATGAATGACTTCAACCCGGAATTATTGAAAGAACATAATGCCGAATGGACAAAGCTCAGCGAAGTACCCAATCTGATCTTTGACCATAACCAAATGATTACCGACACGCTGGCTCGCCTGAAGAGAAAAGCTGCTACCCGTCCGGTCGGTTTTAATCTTCTTCCTGAGAAATTCACCCTACCCCAGCTTCAAAGTTTGTATGAAGCTATTTACCAGACTCCACTGGATAAACGTAATTTCCGCAAGAAACTCAACTCTATGGATATCCTTGAGAAACTTGACGAGAAAGACAAAAAAAGTTCCAAAAGAGGCGCTTTCTATTATATGTTCAACAAAGAAAAATATGATCGGTTGCTTGACCAAGGATTCTATTTCTCCTTATAATAAAGAAGAATAGAAATATTTTTCCCTTTACTTGTTAAGTATACTCTTAAAAAGTCACAAGCTATGTTTTAAAACATAGCTTTTTTTGTACCATTATCCGAATAAGGTGTTACTTTTACACCATCAATAATAAGTGTATATATCTATACTTATTATTATATACAAACTATATATTAAGTATATAATAAACCACAAAACAATAACGGTAATGGTTGAAGAATTAAAAGAAAAGGTTTTCAAAGCTAACTTAGATCTGGTAAAACATGGATTAGTCATTTTTACCTGGGGAAATGTGAGCGCAATTGACCGCGAAAAAGGTTTGGTTGTGATCAAACCATCTGGGGTTTCTTATGAAACAATGAAAACCAGTGATATGGTTGTTCTCGATTTACAGGGTAATATTCTGGAGGGAACTCTAAAACCGTCGTCTGACACTCCTACTCATTTAGTATTATATAATGCCTTTCCAGAAATCGGAGGCATCGTACATACACATTCCACCTACGCAACATCCTGGGCACAGGCCGGACGGGACATTCCTAATATAGGCACAACGCATGCTGACTATTTCAGTGATGCAATCCCTTGTACACGCCAGATGACACAGCAAGAGATTGAAGGTGAATATGAAAAAGAAACCGGAAATGTGATCGTTGAACGATTTAACAATTTAAATCCGGTTCACATACCTGGGGTACTGGTTGAGAACCACGGTCCGTTTTCCTGGGGAAAGAATGCCGATGACGCCGTACATAATGCGGTCGTAATGGAACAGGTAGCCAAGATGGCTTATATCTCCTATGGCATCAATCCCGGACTTACAATGAACAAACATCTGATAACTAAGCATTTTTACCGTAAACACGGTCCTAATGCTTACTACGGACAAAAATAAACAATCAATCATTATAACTATTAAATCAACAAACCATGAATTTTAAAGATTTAGAAGTATGGTTCGTTACAGGAGCCCAGCTTCTGTACGGAGGCGACGCAGTCGTACAAGTGGATGCACATTCCAATGAAATGGTAAAGGGATTGAATGATTCCGGAAACCTTCCCATCAAAGTAGTCTACAAAGGCACTGTTAACTCTGCCAAAGAAGTTACTGCTGCTTTCAAAGCTGCCAACAACGACGATAAGTGCGTAGGTGTCATCACCTGGATGCACACTTTCTCTCCGGCTAAAATGTGGATACACGGATTACAGGAGCTGAAAAAACCGTTATTGCATTTCCACACACAGTTCAACAAAGAAATTCCCTGGGAAACCATGGATATGGACTTCATGAACCTGAACCAATCCGCCCACGGTGATCGCGAATTCGGCCATATGGTAAGCCGCATGCGTAAAAACCGCAAAGTGGTAGTCGGTCACTGGCAAGATGAAAAAGCACAGGCTCGTATCGCTGTATGGATGCGCGTTGCTGCTGCATGGGCAGATGCACAGGATATGCTGATCATCCGCTTTGGCGACCAGATGAACAATGTAGCCGTGACAGATGGCGACAAGGTAGAAGCCGAACTAAAGTTAGGTTATCACGTCGACTATTGCCCAATCAATGACGTTATGGAATACTACAATGCAGTAGATGACAAAGACACACGTGCACTCGTTCAGCAATATTTTGCAGAGTACGATCACGCTCCCGAATTGGAAGATGAAAAAACAGAAGCCTATACAAAGATTTGGAATTCAGCTAAAGCAGAAATCGCTATCCGTCGTATCCTGAAAGAGAAAGGAGCCAAAGCATTTACCACCAATTTCGACGACCTGGGTAATTTTGATCAGATTCCCGGACTGGCCTCACAGCGTCTGATGGCAGAAGGATATGGTTTCGGCGCAGAAGGTGACTGGAAAACTGCTGCTTTGTTCCGTACCATGTGGTTCATGAGCCAAGGTATGCCGAAAGGTTGTTCTTTCCTTGAAGACTATACCCTGAATTTCGACGGCGAACAGAGTGCTATCCTGCAAGCTCACATGTTGGAAATCTGTCCGCTTATCGCAGAACAGAAGCCGAAACTGGAAGTACACCGCCTGAGTATCGGTATCGATAGCGAAACAGCACGCCTTGTATTCACCAGCAAACCAGGTGAAGGAGTAGCTGCAACCATCGTAGACATGGGCAACCGTTTCCGCCTCATCGTAAATAAAGTTGACTGCATCAAGAGCAAGCCGCTTCCCAAACTTCCGGTAGCCAGTGCTTTGTGGATTCCACAGCCCAACCTCGAAATTGGAGCTGCTGCCTGGATTCTGGCCGGTGGAACACACCACACCAGTTTCTCATACGACCTGACTGTAGAATACCTGGAAGATTATGCCGACATAGCCGGTATCGAAATGGTAGTTATCGACAAGGATACAACTATTTCCTCTTTCAAGAAAGAATTGCAGTACAACGACCTGTATTATATGTTGAACCGCGCTTTACAATCTTAAATCATGGCTAACGAAAGATATGTAATAGGTTTGGATTACGGTAGCGACTCTTGTCGCGCCGTAGTCGTAAACGCAGCCACAGGTGAAGAGTTAGCTTCCGCCGTTAAATATTATTCGCGCTGGATGGAAGGCAAATACTGCGATCCACTCAAAAATCGTTACCGCCAGCATCCGTTGGATTATATTGAAGGACTGGAAACTACCATAAAAGAGTCATTGGCTAAATGTCCGGCAGGTACTGCTGAAAAAGTAGTGGGTATTGCCTTCGATACAACGGGTAGTACCCCCGTCCTGACAGATAAAGAAGGTACTCCCCTCGCCCTTCTGCCTGAGTTTGCAGAAAATCCGAATGCCATGTTCGTACTTTGGAAAGACCATACAGCGATTAAAGAAGCTGCAGAAATCAATGAACTGGCAAAACGCTGGGGCATCGATTATACTGCCTATGAAGGAGGTATTTACTCCTCCGAATGGGTATGGGCCAAGATGGCACATGTACTTCGTGAAGATGAAAGCATCCGCAAAGCGGCTTATGCCTGGATCGAACATTGCGACTGGTTACCGGCCCTGATCACAGGAAAGAACAAACCGGAAGAAGTGTATCGCAGTCGTTGTGCAGCCGGACACAAAGCTATGTGGTTAGAAAAATGGGATGGTCTTCCTTCCGAAGAGTTCCTGACAACACTCGAACCGCTACTGGCCGGTTTCCGCAGTCACCTGTTTGAAAAGACATATACCAGTGACATTTCCATAGGTCACCTGACAGAAGAATGGGCTAAACGCCTGGGGCTAACAACCAATGTAGCCGTAGCCGTAGGGGCATTCGACTGCCATATGGGTGCAGTAGGTGCTGAAATTACTCCACGCACATTTGTCCGTGTAATCGGTACTTCTACCTGTGACATCATGGTATCCTCTTATGAAGAGATGGGCGATAAACTGGTTCCCGGCATCTGCGGACAGGTAGATGGTTCCGTTATCCCCGGTATGATCGGACTGGAAGCCGGACAATCCGGATTCGGCGATATCTATGCCTGGTTCAAAAATGTATTGGCATGGCCAGTCGAAAATATCCTGTCTAAAAGTAGCCTGATCGACGAAGAGACAAAAGCTAAGCTGATTGAAGAAACAGCCGGTAAGATTATACCCATTCTTTCCGAGGAAGCAGCCAAAGTTCCGGTAAGCGAAAGTACCATTCTAGCTGTAGACTGGATGAACGGGCGCCGCACACCTGATGCCAGCCAACTGGTCAAAGGAACGATAACAGGCCTGAATCTGGCAAGCTCTGCTCCGCTTATCTTCCGTGCACTGGTTGAAGCAACCGCATTCGGATCGAAAGCTATTGTAGACCGCTTCCTGGAAAACGGTATCAAGATCGAAAGTGTGATCGGTATTGGTGGTATCTCCCTGAAATCACCGTTCGTCATGCAAACGTTGGCAGACGTACTGAATATGCCGATCAAAGTAGCCAAAGCAGAACAAGCCTGTGCCTTCGGTGCCTCTATGTTCGCCGCAGTAGCTGCCGGTGTATACGCTAAAATAGAAGACGCTCAGCAAGCTATGGGACAAGGATTCGCGAAAGAATATTATCCGAATCACGAGAATCACCAGGCCTATCTAGCTCTCTATGAGAAATATCGCAAGTTAGGGAACTTTACAGAAAATGAATTGTTTGTATGATATGGCGGTCTATATGAAGAGATTCCCTATCTTTGTACAAAAATTAAACTAATTCATCAAAATGAACGATATTAAAGTAATGAACAGAGCAGCGGACAATATCCGCGTCCTGGCAGCGTCAATGGTAGAAAAGGCTAATTCCGGTCATCCGGGTGGTGCAATGGGTGGTGCAGATTTTATTAATGTACTATTCTCAGAGTATTTGGTCTATGATCCTAAGAACCCGGAATGGGAAGGCAGGGATCGCTACTTCCAGGACCCGGGACATATGTCGCCCATGCTTTATTCAGCCCTCGCTCTTACTGGCAAATTCACCATGGAAGAACTGTCACAGTTCCGCCAGTGGGGAAGCCCTACTCCGGGTCATCCTGAAGTAGACATCAAGCGGGGTATCGAAAATACTTCAGGTCCGCTGGGACAAGGCCACACATACGCAGTGGGTGCTGCTATTGCCGCCAAGTTCCTGAAAGCCCGCCTGGGAGATGTAATGAACCAGACTATTTATGCATATATATCCGATGGTGGCATCCAGGAAGAGATCTCGCAAGGTGCCGGACGTGTTGCCGGAACACTCGGACTCGATAACCTGATCATGTTTTACGACTCCAACAACATCCAGCTTTCTACCACCGTAGAAGAAGTAACAGCTGAAAATGTTGCCATGAAGTACGAAGCATGGGGATGGAAAGTAATCAGCATCAACGGAAATGACGTAAATGAAATCCGTAAGGCACTGGATGAAGCAAAAGCAGAAGCCAACCGTCCTACTTTGATCATCGGTAATACCATTATGGGTAAAGGTGCCCGCGGAGCCGACGACAGTAGTTACGAAAATAAAGTATCCACTCACGGTCAGCCTCTGTCTGCAGCCGGTGCATCTATCGAAGAGACAATCAAGAACCTGGGAGGTGATCCAAAGAATCCGTTCGCCGTATTCACGGATGTTGCCGAACTATATGCAAAACGTGCAAAAGAACTGGAAGCTATCGTAGCCGAACGTTATGCCGCTAAAGAAGTATGGGCTAAAGCAAATCCAGAACTGGCTGAAAAGATGGCATTCTGGTTCTCAGGTAAAGCTCCGGAACTGGACTGGGCAGCTATCGAACAGAAAGCAAACCAGGCAACTCGTGCCGCTTCCGCCACAGTATTAGGCGTATTGGCAACAAAGGTTGAAAATATGGTATGTTCTTCTGCCGACCTTTCCAACTCGGATAAGACCGACGGTTTCCTGAAGAAAACACATTCATTCAGAAAAGGTGATTTCAGTGGTGCCTTCTTCCAGGCCGGTGTTTCGGAACTGACCATGGCTTGTGTATGTATCGGTATGTCATTACACGGTGGCGTGATCGTAGCTTGCGGTACTTTCTTCGTATTCTCCGATTATATGAAGCCTGCAATTCGTATGGCAGCATTGATGGAGCAACCGGTTAAGTTTATCTGGTCGCACGATGCTTTCCGTGTTGGTGAAGACGGACCTACTCACGAACCGGTTGAACAGGAAGCACAGATCCGCCTGATGGAAAAACTGAAGAACCATAAGGGACACAACTCTATGCTGGTTCTCCGTCCGGCCGATGTCATCGAAACGACCGTTGCATGGAAGATGGCTATGGAAAACACAGCCACTCCTACCGCTTTGATTCTTTCCCGTCAGAACATTACTGACCTGCCCGCCAAAGAAAATCGTTACGACGAAGCTTTGCAGGCTGAAAAGGGTGCCTATATTGTAGAAAGCGACGCAAACCCAGATGTTATTCTGGTAGCTTCCGGTTCGGAAGTCTCTACGTTGGAAGAAGGAGCTGCATTGCTTCGTGCCGATGGCGTAAAGGTTCGCGTCGTATCCGTTCCTTCCGAAGGGTTGTTCCGCAACCAGAGCAAGGAATACCAGGAATCTGTTATTCCTACAGGAAGTAAAGTATTTGGTCTGACAGCCGGTCTGCCTGTCAATCTGGAAGGATTGGTTGGAGCAAACGGTAAGGTATGGGGGCTCGAGTCATTCGGCTTCTCCGCTCCTTACAAGGTTCTGGACGAAAAATTGGGCTTCACAGGAAAGAATGTATACAATCAGGTAAAAGAATTATTAGCATAAGAAACCATTAATAAAAAGGGATTCTCTATATCCCTTTTTATTAACCTCTAACAGATAAAGATGAAAACACTAGGTTTATGTTGTGACCACGCAGGTTACGAATTAAAAGAGTTTGTAAAACAATTACTGGATTCTAAAGGGATAACCTATAAAGATTTCGGAACCTGTTCAACAGAAAGTTGTGATTATCCGGATTTCGCTCATCCGTTGGCTTATGCATTAGAAGCTGGGGAAGTATATCCCGGAATAGCTATTTGCGGATCAGGAAACGGTATTGCAATGACTTTAAACAAACACCAGGGAATACGGGCCGCATTGTGCTGGCAGGAAGATATCGCGAAACTAGCTCGCGAGCATAACGATGCCAATATACTTGTCATGCCCGGTAGATTTATCAGTCAAGAGGAAGCCACTCACACTGTCGAAACCTTTCTGAACACCCCGTTCGAAGGTGGTCGGCACATACGCAGAATTGACAAAATCCCGTTGTAAAAACAACGGGTATATCATGTAAGACACTATTATGGTAACATTAGATTATATTGTAATAGGGCTATTCGCTTTAGCTCTAATTGGGATTATTGTATGGGTATTTAAACAAAAACAAGACAGCTCCGGCGACTACTTCCTTGCAGGTCGTGATGCCACTTGGCTAGCGATCGGAGCTTCCATTTTCGCATCAAACATCGGTTCAGAACACCTTATCGGCCTTGCCGGAGCAGGAGCTTCCAGCGGTATGGCGATGGCACACTGGGAAATCCAGGGGTGGATGATCCTTATCCTCGGTTGGGTATTCGTACCTTTCTACGAACGAAGTATGGTATTGACCATGCCCGAATTTCTTGAGAAACGTTATAACAAAGAATCACGCACCATCCTCTCGCTTATCTCGCTGGTCAGTTATGTACTGACCAAGGTGGCCGTTACGGTATATGCCGGAGGTCTGGTGTTTAAAGAAGTATTCGGTATCCAGGAACTCTGGGGAATCGATTTCTTCTGGATCGCAGCTATCGGATTGGTTGTACTGACAGCCCTTTATACAGTTGTAGGAGGTATGAAATCGGTTCTTTACACCTCTGTATTACAAACTCCTATTTTACTTCTGGGCTCCTTGGTAATTCTTGTACTTGGATTAAAAGCCGTTGGCGGATGGGATCAGGTCCTGGCAGCTTGTAGCCTGACCCCGGCTAACGAATACGGAGATACGATGGTGAATCTGATCCGTGACAACCGCGACCCGGATTTCCCCTGGCTGGGAGCTTTGATCGGTTCTTCGATCATCGGTTTCTGGTACTGGTGTACCGACCAGTTCATCGTTCAACGCGTATTATCAGGTAAAAATGAGCAACAGGCTCGTCGTGGTACTATCTTCGGTGCTTACTTGAAACTAACTCCGGTATTCCTATTCCTTATCCCGGGTATGATTGCTTTTGCCATGCAGAAGAACGGGGTGACCATCAATGGCGTTCCTTTCACAATGAGTACAGCCGATGCAGCTTTCCCTTCATTGGTTGCTCAATTGTTGCCTGCCGGATTTAAAGGATTAGTAGTGTGTGGTATTCTGGCTGCTTTAATGAGTTCGTTAGCTTCTCTGTTCAACTCATCAGCCATGTTGTTCACGATCGACTTCTATAAGAAATACAAACCGGAAGCCAGTGAAAAAACATTGCTTTATGTAGGACGTATAGCAACAGTTGTTGTCGTTGTCCTGGGTATTCTCTGGATACCGGTGATGAAGAGTGTAGGATCGGTATTGTATAACTATCTGCAGGACGTACAATCTGTACTGGCACCGGGTATCGCAGCGGCATTCCTATTGGGTATCCTGTCTAAACGGACTACTCCGCTGGGAGGTATGTGGGGACTGATTATCGGTTTCATTATTGGTATTACCCGCCTTGGGGCAAAGGTTTATTATACAACGGCTGGCATCGATGCCGGCGACAGTTGGTTCAAAGCTTTGTTCTTCGATACGAACTGGTTGTTCTTCTGTGGCGGTATGCTGGTATTCTGTCTAGCCGCAATTGCTATCATCAGTAAGTTCACCCCAGCTGCACCGGAAGCTCAGATACAAGGACTCACATTTGGTTCTTCTACTCCGGAACAACGAGCAGCGACCCGTGCCAGCTGGAATAAATGGGATGTAATACATTCTTGCATTATTCTCTTGATCACAGTGGCATTCTATATCTATTTCTGGTAATAAAAACCTATCATATAACGCTTTGCATTCTCTTAATATGGCCGATACTGTTATAAAAACAGACAGTATCGGCTATTTTATTGTTACTTATCTATCATCAAGCTAAAGGCATACTATCCCGGAACTTGTCTTTCTTTCGTTTTGTCAGGAAGTTGCGAGCTACCATGGGGAAAAGTTCGAGTAATAAGACTTCTTTCTCATTTTCGGCTACCAATATACCCAGTTCTTCGATGAAGGGGTTTTCTTCCATTTCGTAATCGGAGGCGTCGTAGAAATACTCTTCTCTATCACCTGTTATCTGAAAGCGAAATTCGGGATCGATAGGAAGCGGAGTCTTTCCATACTCACCGCGTACCAGGGAGACGAAAGGATAAACAGGTTTGCTGTATATTGGTTGTCCGTTCATTTCGCACAATGCACTCGATACAGCCTGGGAAGCTATCACTCTGTTTACAGGAGTAACTAATGGAGGAAGACCGGCATCCATCCGTATCCGTGGGATCAGCATCATAGTTTTCTCTAAAAGCTCGGGATGACCTTGCTGTTTTAGCTGGGCTACGATTTGATTGAACATGCTGGCCGGTATCTGCGATTTCTGTACAATCTCATCGGGGGATGGGAAGTTGAAATATTCCTCAATGGCATGGCAGAAAATCAACACGTCTTCTTCTTTATCTTTACGAGCGGCATCGATGGCATCGTTGAAAAAACGGTCGATCTCGGTAGGTAATTTATCAGTCAGCGGATCGAAGGGGTTGGGTAATTCTCTTGAAGCGTCGTAGCCTTTTAACTCTTTACGTATCTTTAATAATTCGGAGTTGATGCGGGCGATAGCTTCCATATCGATCTCCAGTTCTATTCCCATCTTCTTACAGAACACGTAGATCAATTCGATGGCGGGGGCGGAATAACCTCCGGCAAAATACCAGATATTGGTATCTACAATATCTACGCCGTTGACGATAGCAGAGAGCATAGATGCAAGGCCGTAACCGGCTGTACAACGGGTATGGAAATCGATCGGGGCTTTCAGTTCCTTCTTAAAGAGGCGGACGAGTTCACCAGTCTTTCGCGGAGTAATCAGTCCGTTAGCATCTTCAAGAGTAATGATATCGGCTGTGATATGCTCCATCTGTTGTGCTTTTGACAAGAAATAATCGTTGGTAAAGACCGGTTTATGCAATGGATGACCGTGCAAGGCGGCTTCGATACGCTCTAATGCCGAATGATGGGGATCTATTGAATAACAAACTGCACAATCCACCATTCCTCCATATCGGTCAGTATATTTAATTGCTGATTTCATATTGTCAATATCGTTCATGGCATCGAAAATGCGCATAATGTCGATACCCGCCTCAATCGTATTACGGCAAAGACTTTTTACAACAGCATCCGGATAGGGATTGTAGCCAAACAAATCACGTCCCCGGCAAAGGGCGGCAAGTTTGGTGGATTTACCCACGACAGCCTTGATCTTCTCCAACCGTTCCCATGGGTTCTCATTCAGATAACGCATAATGGTGTCCGGTACGGCTCCTCCCCATACTTCCATAGCATAGAAACCTACATTTTTATAGAAAGGAAGTACACGGTCGATTTGCTGTTGTGACATGCGTGTTGCAAAAGAGGATTGCTGACCGTCACGAAGCGTTACGTCACGGATGAATAGTTTATGTGCCATAATTCTTTTTGTTTAAGATGGTTGTCATACTTTATATATAAAACATTGGCGTTTAAGGTTTGGTTCGGATATTGTCAAATGTGAGCCCGTTTGTATCCTTGTCTTTAATGGGGCTTACCCCATGCCGCAGGCTCTATTTTACCGTCTGCTTCAGCTGACGGTTTAATAATCAGGAGGCAAAGCCTCTTCCTTTGTGGGCTTAAGCCCCTTTATTAACCAAAGCTTTCTTCCTATATGAAAGGGGTTAAAAACCCACAGAGGAACCCGGCTTTGCCGGAGCATCTATCCGTCAGCTGAAGCAGACGGCAAAATAGAGCCTACGACATGAGGCGCTGCCTCATAAAAAAGATCCACATTTTTTCTATTTTAGATTCCACCATAAAGATGTTGTCGTCAGATCAGGTCCTCCTAACAACTCTAATGCTTTTTGGTAACCTTCCTGATTGTTGGTCTGGATATTGGCCGGATAACGGTAGCGTTTCGGGTAGAAATCCAGGCGACATTCTTTAGCGGTTGCCATCGTCAGAGGAACCTGATTCAATGGGTTATAGTCTTTTTCAACTGCCTGATTTTCAAAGAACGGTAAGCCAAGACGACGATGATCGCTCCATGCTTCTTCGGGTAACCAGGGTACCTGTGCGATATATTTTTGGGTGATGATCTTTGTCAATGCATCGTTATTATAAGAACCGCCACGATAGATCGAATTCTTCGGATAAGTATAAGTCATCGTCTTATTTTCTTTTGTATACGGATCTACATAATTGACGGTATAAGGCTGTGCTTCGGTTGTATGATCGAAACTAACGGAAGTACCTACACGGTTATAATCGGTAGAAGCCAGATATTTACCAACTTCGCTTACTATGCCATGATACTGGAAGCTGGCAGTGATACCATTTTCGTAATTCGACTTTGCTGTTCCCGGAACAGTCCACCCCTTAACTGCTGCTTCTGCCATCAAGAAATAACTTTCCCACGGACCGAAGAACACACGTTTCATCGTACTCATACGATACTGTTTAGCCATAGAAGGGTAATTGTAATTTTTTCCCGTCAGTTCGCTGACCAGACCGGTCAGGTCATTCCATTCTCCGGCAACCCAGGTTCCCCAGGTATATTTCGGATCGATGGTAAGCATTGGTTTGGAATTATCGCTTGGATCCATCAGATTCACAGGTACTACGCTGTTGGCGGCACCGATATAGTCGGAATAGACTACGCCATCATTCCATCCCACTACGCTGAACAGTTTCGGGGCACGTGGATCGACATACTGAGGTATACCATCAAAGTAGAATCCGGCACATGGATCGTTTGTGTTCAGCGGGAAATGTTTACTCAGGTATAATCCCATGTAGGTATGAGGATCTTTCAGGTGACTTTTCAAAGAGTCGGGTACCGGGAACTCAGTATTACCCAGACCGACTACCAGATTCTTGAATGTTACCGACATTGCTTGTGCATTCCATGTACGCGACATAACACCGGTCAGATCACCCCACCCGTCTTTTTCCTGTACGGCAGCCATATCATCGAGTGTAGAGATAAAAGTCTTACTTGCCGCATCTTCAAACTCTGTCTTTGCCAGAGCGGGCGAAATACCGGAGATACGCATAGCGAAACGCATACGCAGGGAGTTCGCATACTTCTTCCATTCATTGATATTCCCGGCATAGAAAGCATCTTCGTTTGCCATGTCCGACATATCGATAGATGGATCGAGAGCAGCCTCAGCCTCTTTCAATTCTTTCAGGATAAATCCATAAATCGTTTCTACGCTATCATACTCAGCCGGAACACCGGTGAAGGCAGACAGGGCAGGAATCGGTCCGAAACCGTCGGATACTTCCGAATTCAGATAGGCACGCCAGATACGGGCCATCTGGATGACATTCTTATAATAAGGATACTGTTCAGCTTCACCTTCAGCCACTTTCTTTTCACCCAACTCGATTGCTTTAGTGGCTTTGTTTAGCCAACTTACAGCATAAGAGTTGCTCAGATAGAGCGTGATGTAGTCGTTATTATCGGTACCGATCGTGAAACCACTTCCGCGATTGAAGCGTGAAGCACGGTTCCATTCGGCAATAAAGATACGTTCGGCAATTTCCGGGTTCATCTGTGCGCCGATAATGGAGGCATTGAGAAACCATTCGGGCTTCACCTTACTCTCTCCCACCTGGTTTGGATCTTCATTGATCTCTTCGAAATCAGAGCAGGAAGACAGCAAGGCAGCTATTGAGAATAGACCGGCTAATAATATATTTTTTGTATTCATCTTACTTTATTTCTTTATTGTTATTTCTACTTATCAGCTTTAAATTTGTTTATGATGTCACAACAGCAGTGTTTATGATGTCCAAACAGGAGTGTTTGCGATCTCCAAACAGAAGCGTTTAGGGTGTCTAAACAAATTCAAAAGGAAATGTATTAAAACCCTACCGTCACATTAAACGTAAACGACCGGCTGGTCGGAGCTGCTCCATTTTCAAACCCGGTAGCATTTGTATTCGTTGCCGATACTGACTCAGGGTCGATACCCGGCAGGTTATAATGGATCATCCATACATTATTACATGTTGCCGACAGACGCAAACGCTGAAATGGTGTACTCTTTAATATTGCCCGGTTAAAATCGTATCCGAGCGTGATATTACGCAGACGGATATTTGTTGCATCATAGGTGTACATTTCCGGCAAGCCATAGTTACCGGTCGAACCGATACGTTCCCAGTAATTCTGCGGAGTCACGGCGACATTATTTTCTTTATATCCATCAGGAGTCTGAACGACTGAGTTCGGTACGACAAAGTTTTCACGGCCACCGTTCACAACTGTTCCGGCTGCATTACCACGAGCATACAGGTTGGAAGCTGTTGCCGAATAAAGATCACCACCAATGCGGAAATCGATCAGGAAACTCAGGTTGAAACCTTTGTAGGCAAAATTGTTGGTAAGACCGAGCATCCAGTCAGGACTTTGGTTACCCACTTTCGATTTGCCGGTCGTGATCAGAGGAAGTCCGTCCTCCCCTACAATTTGTCTACCATAGTAAGGACTATTCTTATCTTCTACACGCTGGAAAGTTTGACCGTAAATATCACCATAGTAACTACCCTGCACGGCTACGATCTGGATCGCATCGAGTGTTTTGATATCATACAGGCTGACACCCGGATAAAGGTCGATGATTTTATTACGGTTCAGGGAGAATTGTGCTGTTGCATTCCAGCTCAGTCCTTTCGGATTGTCAAGTATCGAACCGTTTAGAGAAACTTCAACCCCTTCATTCTGAATATTACCGGCATTCACTTTACGGGAACTATAACCGGAGAACGGGTCCATCGGCAGGTTCAATAACTGGCGGGTGGCATTTGTCTTATACCAGGCTGCATCCAAACCTAAACGATTATTGAAGAAACGTACATCGAAACCGGCTTCCCAGGACTTGATCAACTCACTACGGACACTCGAGTCGAACAACACATTTCCCGGAGCGGCTGTCGTATTACCATTTTCATCTTTTCCAACCGTGAAGTTATTATACAACTGATACGGATCAAGGTCGTTACCAACCTCTGCATAAGAAGCTCTTACCTTGGCAAAGGTAAACCATTCGGGCATCGAACTTCCTATTTTAGGAAGCATATCGGAGATCACTGCCGACAAACTTACCGAAGGATAGAAATAAGAACGGTTAGCTTTCGACATGGTAGACGACCAGTCGTTACGGGCCGTTACATCCAGAAACAGATAACCATCCCAGTTCAATTGCAATGACCCGTAAAGAGAGTTCATCTTACGGCGGATCAGTTCGGAAGTAACGGTCGGCTTATTTATACCATTGTTCAGGGAGAAAAGGTTCGGAACAAGCAATTCGCCTGCTGAAGCATTCATTTTCGTACGTTTCTGCATCATCAGGTTACCACCGAAAGTAACGAAACCACCCAGGCGATCCAGGAGGTTATCCTTACGGGCTGTAGCCAGGAAGCTGTAATTGTTTTCGTAGAACGTTTCAGAACCTTCGTTATACAAACCACGGGGAGACGTGTTACCTCCGGCGTACACTTTTTCGTTCTTGGTAGTAGTATAATAGTCGGTACCGCCGCGGAGTTCGATATCGAACCAATTGGTCGGCGCATATTTCAAAGCAATGTTACCCAATAAACGATTACGGGTATCGTTGTTTTGTCTGTATTTAGTCACCCAGTACGGGTTTTCCTGTGGATTCTTGGAAGCATCCCACCAAATCATATTGCCTTCTTCGTCGACACTATTCTTAAACTCTTTCACATTCAACGAACGTGGCAGGTTATAGATCGTATTGAAAGCATTCGAAGGATTGACACCCTGGATCGGACGGTTGTGGGCATTCATATTAATGTAGTTCACCTTGGCATCGATCTTCCATTTCTCGGCTTCATCCAGGAAAGTGGTTGCACGCATAGTGATATTGGTCTTGTTCAGCTTCGACTCAGGAGTGATACCGGCATCATCCGAACGGTTGATCGAGGTAAAGATGGAAGTCCCCTTTATATTCTGCTGGAAACTGACGCCTTCGTTGAAGGAAGTACCGGTGCGGAAGAAGGCATCTATATTATCATAGGTCTGCAAAGGAACCTGACGGCCCAGCCAGTCGGTGACCATCTGTCCTTCCGCTTTCGGTCCCCAGCTAAGACGCGACTGGTTATCGTACGCACCGACCGAACCTTGACCGAAGTCGTTCTGCAAATGAGGTTTCAGGAAAATCGACTCGGTAGTGATACCGGCATTTACCGTAATTCCCAAGCCTTCATTCTTCTTTCCGGACTTGGTAGTGATCAGGATCACACCGTTACCGGCACGCGATCCGTACAAGGCAGCAGCCGAAGCGCCCTTCAATACCGTCATCGACTCTATATCTTCGGGGTTGATATCCGAGAGTCCGTTACCCATATCGGCACCGGAGTTACCCCATACATCATCTACCCCACCGGTGAAGTTATCCATCGGAGTACCATCTACTACGATAAGTGGTTGGTTACTACCTGTCAGGGAACTGTTACCACGAAGCACGATCTTGGATGATCCTCCTACCCCGTTACTGGAACGGACAATCTGCAAACCGGAAACTTTACCAGATAATGAATTGGCGAGATTGGGTTCGCGAGAAGATAACAGTTCGTCACCTTTCAACTCCTGCATAGCATAACCTAATGCTTTCTTGTCGCGCTTCATACCCAATGCCGTAACAACGACCTCATCCAGTTTCTGCGCATCTTCCTGCATTTTTACATTCAGAGTGGTCTGTCCGGTGTAAGGAATATCTTGTGTGGCAAAACCAATAAAAGAGATTTGGATAATATCTCCCTTCTTTACGCCTTCGAGAGTGAAGTGACCGTCCATATCGGTCATCGTACCGTTAGTGGTTCCTTTTATTACAACAGAAGCCCCTGCTACGGGTCCGAACTCATCTTCAACTACTCCCGTAACTTTCGTATCCTGTTGGGAAATGTCAATAGCAGGATTCCCGGCCTCCGGATTAGCATAGGCGTTTCCGGTGAAACCCAACGCCCCCGCGAGCAGAATCATGCTGACAGATTTGAATCTTTTCAACATACTGATGTTTTTTGTTTAATTTATTAGACAAATGTGTTTGGCATAAACCAACGTCATTTGCTAATTGAAACAGAAAAAAACAGGCGTTGTTGCAAGATTAACACTGTAAAAAAAAAACAATGTGTCTTATCAGATATTTATGGAATAAACGGAAAAGAAATAATTCAGGGGATATAGAATTACCAGTTCACACATCCCCTGCCTATCACAATAATATTTTTTTAGATATACTTACAAATAGAAAAGAAAAGATACATACTTATAAACCCATACAATAATTTGTCAATTCAATTACCTGTTGCGGATTTTTCATATTAACATTATGTTCTTTTATATACTTCTTAATCGACTCTTCTTTACCAGGAAAAAGTTTTAACAGAGATTTCTCATTACGAAATTTAACAGGCTTGTTATCACGGAAAAGCCAATAATCATTCTCGTTGATATTTTCCATTATATCCGGATTTTCTACTTTATAATAATTTTTGTTATAATAACTGGTATTGATTGAAGTAGTTGTCGTACTTTGATTTGCATACCCATAAGCACCGGTTCTTCCTTTATAAAGTTCCCTCAGCAACCAGTTAACATAAAGATTCCCATTAGGCATTTCTATTACCTCCAGAAAGCTACGATTGTAAGGAATGAATTTATGTGAAGCAATAAATATCGTATCCACTTCCTGTGTATTAGTCAGGATCATTGTTTCATCCTGCTGCTTGTACTTCATTTTTCGGTTGCTACCATCGTAATTTAATAAAGCGCTCGTTTTAGCTCCATTTTTCATTAACACAGTACCTTGGGTGAAATCATTGAGCAAATAAATAGACTTCTTCTGTGCATATCCACTGCCGCCAGCCTGACAAACCAGTACCCCCAATAAAATTATCGATGCAATTAGATGTTTCATATCTGTATTATTAAAAGGTTAAGAGGGAAGAATGTATGACACCCTTCCCTCTCTTAATTATATAACTATAACCTGTTTTTAGAAATTCGGTCCTTCACCAAAGTTAGGAGCACCCTTATCATACCAAACACGTTCGCTGTTTAAAACTCCGGCATCTTGTGTTCCGGTTGTAAAGCCCTGTGCTTCGTATGCATCTTTCTTTATCTGATACATCAAATCACTCTGCAAAGGCACATTGATTGTCCAACGACGTGGTATTGGGAAATAAGTATCATCGTCAGTAAAGTTTTCCCATGCCAGGATTTTACTACCCTTCATAGGAACACCAGAACGACGAACCTGTACAAACTGATCTGTCGGGAATAACAGGAAGTGGATATATTCCTGAATATATACTTTTTCCAATTGTTCTTTTACAGAACCAGTCAGTTTATAAGCATCCTGTTCCAACAAAGCATCAATTTCACCATCTTCCAGTTTAATCGTCTTTTCAAAGTCCTTATCGTATACGCTTGAATAATACGGAATCTGATTTAAAGAAGCCAGTCTGTCATATTCACTAACAGATAAACGGATAGCTTCTTTATAATAGCTTTCTGCAGAATTAGGCAGATTAGCGCCCAATAGTTTCAGCTCTGCCAAATACAAATTAACCTCTGCTGCAGAATAATGCAAGCCGTACCATCCGCGATCCTGATCGTCGATAGTTGCTGTTACATCCGGAGCGTCGGGGAAAGTATAATCCTTCTGTCCCTGCAACATCTCACGATTCATACGAGCTAACGGATAATATTGTTTATCACCACCCTTAGCTGTTTTCAATTTGAACATGTCATAATTGAAATAAGCACTGTTCAACTCTACATTCTCTCTTGCACTTGTCTGTATCGGGCTACCGAAATAACGAACCCAAGGCTCACCCGGAGCTTTCCAACCTTCAAACTTGTTGTCTTTGATCTCAGCCACTTCTTTGATATAAGGAGGTAACTCTTTACCCTGATCCAAGAAGGCCTGCACTACTTTCGAGTTAAAATCATTTTTCTGGAAAATAAAACGAACACGCGGGTCTTTGTTATTTACCAGGAACGAGATCAGTTGCTTAGAACCGATACCTCTACCCTGTCCGTCCAGAACATCATCACCGAAGTGATATTCCTGAGAACCTTTACAATAGAAGAAATCATCTTCCAGGCGATTCATATAACCTGCTTTGCTGTTAACTACTTCTTCTGCGATTTTCAGAGCTTTAGCCTTATCGACATGTAACATACGAACGGCAATCTTCAATTTCAGAGAATTAGCAAACCGAGCCCATAACTTCGTATCCCCTTTATAGACAAAATCCTGAGCATCCAGTTTCACCTGACCGGCCTTGTCTGCTAACAATACCTCAATTGCACTGTCCAGCTGAGCCAACCAAGTAGAGAACAGAGATTCCTGTGTTTCATAAGCCGGAGTCAGAAGTTCTTCGTGTAAAGCTTTACCAGCTTCCGAATAAGCCATTGATCCGTACATATCAGTACCGAAGATACCTAGATAAACCAACAGAGGATTACACATAGCATGGATATTGTCGTAAGTAGATCTTTCTTCTTCGTCCATTAACGACAATACGTGATTTATTTCTTCTGTATAGAGTTTAACATTGACAACCTGGCTCTGAGAACCTTCGTAAGCACCCATCAAATTCAAAGAACTTGTATTACCACCATCCGGAACATTTGCCTGTGTCCAACGTAATGTATAAGCCAGATTGTTATAGAACCACTGCTGATATTTGGAAGGTTCGAATTCACTCAACACCTGAGTAAATAAATAACGCACATCCGGCTTAGTTATAGCGGACTGGTTGTTGTTGGTTTCCGCAAATTCATCTTTACACCCCGGAGCAACTACTAAAGAAGTTCCTAACAAGGCTGCGGCTATAAAAGATTTATATCTCATAATATTGTTTCGTTTTTATTAATTAGAAATCCAAGTTAATTGTGAACATATAGCTGGATGTGATCGGACTGTTAGAACGTTCACGGAACTCAGCCGACTTATTACTACGTACACTTTCCGGATTTATATTATTAGGCAGTGAATTATACAAATAACCCAGGTTTCTTGCACTCAAAGACAAATTCAAACCTTTTGCACCAATCTTAGAAGCGATACTTTTCGGAACACGATAACCGATGGTTACTTCACGTAAAGCGATATAACTCAAATCATGAACCCAATAATCATTTACAGTACCCGTACCCCAGGCATTTGTCCAATAGTGATAATCAGATGCATGAACCGGTTCCAAATATCCTTTGTCTACGGCATCAGCATAACTCATACCACCCAGATCACGTTTAACACCGTCTACACAAGTAGCCATTGTACCAGCTTCAAACACTCCTTCAGGGATAACACCGTCATGGAATGTCATACCTTTAGAATCTGCATAGTTAGATGTCCAGGTAAGACCGCCATGAGCTTCATCACGGAAGTCCAGTGAAGTTTCAGTATAACCGTAAGCCTGTCCATATTTGCTTGAATAAGAAGCAATCTTACCTCCGATACGAGCATCCAATGCTACACGCAAGCTCAGGTCTTTCCAGGTCACACCTGTAGAAATAGATCCCATGAACTTCGGAACCAAACTACCAACTTCTTCTGCAACACCACTACGCTGAGCAAAAGCTGCACGATAGTTATCACGCCATGTCAATACAGTCTGACCATTTTCATTTTTTTTCGGCATAGCATCAGACATCAGCATACCATAAGAGCCACCTACCATAGCAACCGAACCTACGCGATAGTTACCATAAGCGACATCACCTTCCAAAGCAATATAATTAGCTACATTCGGATGGAGTTCTACAATCTTATTAGTATTCTTTGTAAATGTGAAATCCAATGTCCATTCCCAATCTTTATTTTTATATGGAATTGTATTCAATGCAATTTCAACACCAGAGTTCTGGATATTACCAGCATTGATCAACTGTTTGCTAACACCTGATTCAGAAGGAATTGCAATTGTCATGATCTGGTCTGTCGTATTTTCCTTATAATAAGTAGCGTCCAAAGCAATTCGGCTATTTAAAATACGCCAGTCAATACCTATTTCCCAGGAATTCTTACGTTCCGGTTTCAGGTTAGGAGTAAACAACTTCTTATTATCATCATTCCAATAATTTGTGAAGATGTTAGTTCCACCCGGTTGCAACAAAGATCCCAGTGTATAGTAAGAATAGATAGAATACGGAGTAGCATCGTTACCGACCTGTGCCCATGATCCACGGATCTTAGCTAAATTGATCCATTCCGGCATTTGATCGCGGAAAGTTTCGTTAATCAACCATGAACCACCGATTGAAGGATAGAAATAAGAATAGTTACCCGTCTTGTTCGTATAGATCAAACCAGATGACCAGTCATTACGTCCTGTAATATCAAGGAACACCTGATTTTTCCATGAAAGGTTCGCAGCAGCAACAACAGAAAGCATACGTTTTGTATTTTTGATCTCAGCTGTTGTCTTTGTTGTATTGATAGAGTTACCTACAAACCACTGTCCGGGAACAGCCAAACCACCATCTGTTTTAGAATTTTGTGTTGCACCGCTTGTTGTATAATATTCACCACGCAGGAAACCACCGATATGGAAGTCTTTTACATCTTTATTTACAGTGAATGTACCACCGAATGTTGCCTGTTTATTATATTCCTGTCCCATTTCATAAGAACCACCTTTCTGGTTATAACCAGTACCCAGTTGCTTGTCTTCCCAACTTGTATAATAGTAGTTCATATTACCTTCTGCACGGAAAGATAACCAATCCAACATCTTCACATTCACTTCTACAGTCGGACGTACTACTGTTTCCTTACGGGTCTTATCGTTATTATCGATTTCATACCATAATGTTTTACCAGGAACATTACCATACTTATCACCATAGTCAGTACTAGCCATACCATTGTGAAGATCTCCCCAATATTTATCGCGGAAATATTTCGTATCGTATATAGTCGAATAGGTACCTGTTGCAAAACTTTCACCAATATTACGTTGTGCATTTTTCGGTGTTGAGTTTGCAAAACTGATAGATGCGTTCACATCTACACGGTCACTAATCTTATGAGATCCCTTCAACAATAAAGAATAACGTTCGAAGTCATTATTTTCAACAATACCTTTTGCTTTCTTATAGGAGATTGAAGAATAATAATTAGTTGTTTCATTACCTCCTCGAACCGCAACGTTCGTATTAGAGTTAAGTCCTAACTGATAAGCATCGGACATATTGCTTTCGATCGGAGAATAAGGAATGGATGTACCATCATAATTTTCAATCTGGCGACCATCGTATCTGGGTCCCCACAACATTGTTTCAGCACCGATCAAAGTAGGTGAACCTGCAGAGTTCAAACGGAACTGATTCTGATCCCATTTTTTGAATGAACCGTCAGCATTTACTTCACCATAAGAGATATCACCGCCGATAGTACCCGGGCCATACAACATCTGGCGTTGCATACCACCATGTGCTTTATCCAAACCAAATGTTTGTGATACAGAAACACCGAAACCGGTAGCCCCTTTACCACTTTTAGTTGTGATAACGACAGCACCGTTCAAACCACGTGAACCATAAAGAGCTGTTGCAGCTGCACCTTTAAGAACTGATACGGTTTCGAAATCGTCCGGGTTTAAGTTCTTCAGCATATTACCATAGTCATTAGCGTTTGAATCCCAGTCGGAAGAACCTGTTCCGGACAAATCATTGGATAAAATAACGCCGTCAACCACATAAATAGGCTGGTTATTACCATTCAATGTTGATGCACCACGAATCTGGATTTTCGTTGCACCGAACATACCACCATCAGAAGCTGCAATTTCAACACCAGCCACTTTACCTTGTAAAGAGGCAACAGGGTTAATCGCATTTGTTCTTAATTCATCACCTTTCAATTCCGTTACAGCATAGCCCAAGGCTTTTTCTGAACGCTTCATACCCAAAGCAGTAACAACTACTTCGTCCAACTTCTGAGTATCTTCCAGCAACTTAACAGAAATAGACTCCTGCCCAGTGTATTTAATTTCCTGGGTAGAGTAACCGATAAAAGAGATCTGGATGATATCACCACTCTTTACTCCTTCCAATGTAAAATTACCGTCCATGTCGGTAATATTACCATTAGTAGTTCCTTTAACAACAACTGATGCTCCGGCAACAGGACCGAAATCATCTTCTACCGTACCTGTTACTTTTCCGTTTTGTTGGGAAATAGAGGTACCAGGCCTAGCTGGTAATAAGTCTGCATAAGCGCCCATGGGGAGGCTTAATGCACCAGCGATCAGTACTAAGCTGACAGGCTTAAAGTTTTTCAACATAATTGATGGTTTTATTTGAACATAAATAGACACTGTTTTGGCGAAACAAGAGTCTTTATACTAGTGTGGATACAATTTACAGTGATTATTTAGAACTTGGCGAATTTTTTTGTTGGCGTTATTACTTAGTTCTAAAAGAACTCTGTACATTTTATATCCGCGACAAATATATGAAATAATTATTACTCAGTGTTATTTTTCGTCAAAAAAATATCAAGCAATTCTGTTTTTAACACATTGGCTAACAATATTCAATCGTTATTAAGTTAAATCAAGGTTTGATTTTTATCGTATATGTTAAATAGCCTTACGTTTTTTGCTCAGTTTATTTTCCTTATATTTTTTTATTAACATATCTAAAGCTTGCATTTTTAGTTCAAAAATCGGATATAAAAACGCTTTTTCTTTTTGGGGTTGCTAAATCTACAAACAGGTTATCACTATTCAAAGAAAATAGATATAAATTATTAATAAACAAATAGATACCAAGAAAGATGTAATTTCATTTTAATGTTTATATACATAATTATTGCTTAAAGAAATTGGCGTGAGTTCTTTTAGAACTACAAACGCCATAAAACGCCAAATTACCTAGGCGTTCAATAGTAAAGCCTCTGTATTTTTATATCAAAACAAGTTCAAAAGTGCTTTTTACGCCAAAGAGCACTGAAGTATTTTAAAAACCATCAATTATGTTGAAAAACTTTAAACCAGTTGGCTTAATTTTGTTTGCTGGCGCCTTATGCTTACCTAAAGTATATGCCGAAACAACACCTGTTAGGCCGGAAGTGAATTTTTCTCAGCAAAGCGGGAAAGTCACAGGAACAGTTGAAGATGAATTCGGTCCTGTTGCCGGAGCATCTGTCGTAGTGAAAGGAACAACCAACGGTAATATTACTGACATGGACGGTAATTTTACATTGGAGGGAGTAAACAATGGTGACATCATCCAGGTCTCTTTTATAGGATATGCCACTCAGGAAATTCAGTACACAGGACAAGCATCTCTGCAGATAAAATTAGCAGAAGACACTCAGAAACTGGACGAAGTCGTTGTGACGGCTTTAGGTATGAAACGTTCGACGAAAGCTTTGGGGTACGCCATGACAGAAATGAAAGGCGACGACTTGAATAAGAATGTCATCAACCCGGTATCCGCTTTGCAAGGGAAGGTAGCAGGTGTGGAAATCTCCGGTTCTGATGGTGGTATGTTCGGTTCTTCCAAAATTTTGATTCGCGGTGCTTCTACATTAGGAGCGAACAACCAGCCTATATACGTCGTAGACGGTGTTATCCTGGATAACGGAATTAAAGACGGAGATCCTGAATATTCCACGACCGACGCCGACTATGGTAACGAACTGAAAAACTTGAATCCGGACGATTTCGAATCCATCTCTGTATTGAAGGGAGCTGCTGCAACCGCTCTTTACGGTTCACGCGGTCTGAATGGTGCTGTCGTTATTACGACAAAAAGCGGCAAAGGCATGAATGGCCTGGGTATCAATTTCTCCCAGACTGTCGGTATCGACCATATGTATAAACAACCGAATCTGCAGTATGAATACGGACCGGGACAATATGCTGGTAACGTTTCTTACGGCCAGACAGACGGTTCTGGTAACTACTATAAATGGGACAACATCGGTCAGTTCATGCTGAACAGCGCAGGACAGCATACATTGATCGGTGCCAGCGGACGTCACTGGGGACCGAAATATGACGGTTCAGCAATCGAAATGTGGGATGGTTCTATGGGCGTCTACAGTCCGTATAAGAACAATATGAAAGATGCCTACGACCTGGGAGTAAACTCGAATACGAATATCTCTGTCAGCGGTTCAAACGAAAAGACCTCTTTCTACACCTCCCTTTCTTACAAATATGCAAACGGCACATTACCGAACAATAGCTTCCAGCGTTTATCTTTCATGGCAAAAGCTTCCCATAAGATTACAAATAAGGTTGAATTGGAAGCATCTATTACCTTTGCTAACTCAAATCCGAAAAATGCACAACCTAATATTGGTGAATATTTTGTAGATGTAAACCAAGGTCCGTTCGGTGGTTTGTATGACACCCGCTACTGGAGAACCCGCTATAAAGGTTCACACGGCGGTTTGGCTAGCTCTGACTATGGTGATGAATATGCTAATATTCCAGGTATCGGATTATGGTGGAATATTTTTGAAAATGAATATTCGCAGAAAGAAACTTCTGTTCGTCCCGGATTAATCCTGAATATAGATATCCTTGACTGGTTAAAGTTCCGTGCTGAAGGTAACTACAACTATTATTATAAACGTTATGAAAGTAAACAACCGGGTACAGGATATGCCAATACGAAATCCGGTTACTATGCATTAGGTTTATATAATAAAGAACAGACCAACTTCAATGCTATGTTTACTGTGAATAAACAAGTTGGTGATTGGACTTTCGGAGGTTTCTTACGTGGTGAATACTACAACAACTTCGAACAGACCATGGATATGAACACAAATGGCGGTTTGGTTATTCCGAATCAATATTTTATCGAGAACTCCATCAACCAGATTACATACAAGGGTAAGCTTCAGTATGAAAAACGTATGTTATCTGTTGCTTTCCAGGCTAGTGCTAGTTGGAGAGATCAGGTGTTCGTAGATGTTACCGGACGTAATGACTGGTCTTCTTCATTAGTATATTCTGACAGACATGGTAACTATTCTTATTTCTATCCGTCAGTAAACGGTTCTTGGTTGATCTCTTCTACATTCCGTGATCAACTTCCGGAATGGATTTCCTTTGCTAAGGTTCGTGGTTCATGGGCACAGGTAGGTAATGATACAGAAGCTTATATCATCAACTCCGCTTATTCGTTGAATACTTCTACAACAACAAATGGAACAAATATTTATGCCTTGGAATTACCGTCAAAGGCATATTCGCAGGATTTGAAACCGGAACGTAAAAATGCGTGGGAAATTGGTTTGGACTGGCGCTTTATAAACAACCGTATTGGTGTCGATTTGACTTATTATAAGGAAAATACAAAAGACCAGATCATGACAATTGATGTTCCTTATGTATCAGGTATTAGCCAGCAGTTAATCAATGCCGGTAACATTCAAAATAAAGGTGTGGAAATCGCATTGAATACAACTCCATATCAAAACGATGATTGGCAGTGGGATTTGAATTTTACTTATACAAAGAACACAAGTAAAATAGTAGAACTACATGAAAATGTAGCCGATTATATAACACTGGATGGTCAAGTAAGTGGAGGTAACTTCCGTGTTGCTTCTGTTGCCAAAGTTGGTGAATCTTATGGTCTGTTGATGACCGACTCTAAACCAAAAGTTGATGAAGCTACAGGTTTACCAGTATTAGATGCTGTGACTCAGTACGGTGCTATGCATGCAATGTATTATAAACGTTCAGGAACTGCAGAAATTGTCGGTTCACTGGTTCCTGATTTCTTAGGTTCGATTAATACAACTTTGAGATACAAAGATTGGAGTTTAAGTGCTTCATTCGATATGCGTTTTGGTGGTTATGTAGCCTCTTATGGTGACCGTTACGGTACGGCGTATGGTATGACAGAAACTTCATTAAAATGGCGCGACTCAGAACATGGTGGTATGACATATACTTCTATTTGGGATGGAAAGACTTATCATGATGGTTTGATACCTGTTGGTTTGGTTGAAGGTGGAACTTCTCTGCCATTACCTGATGGAACCACATATACGGTTGCAGATGGTGGCGAGACTTATCAGGCTTTGTATGACAAAGGACTGGTAGACCCGCAGCATGGTTCAGCATGGCATTTCTTCTCTAACGGATTTGCACAAGGAACAATTAATGATAGTTGGTATAAGAAACTAAACTATATCGCTTTGCGTGAACTGTCATTAAGCTATCGCGTTCCAAAAAGTTTCTGTGAAAAGTTCCATGCTAAAAGCTTGAACCTTTCGTTTACAGGACGTAACTTAGGTTATTTGCTGAACTCAATGCCTAATAAATCGAATCCGGAATCTGTACGTGGTACTTCTGCTTCTGAATTCCGTGTTCGTTCTTTCAGTGGTTTGACAGCCAGCTATATGTTTACACTAAATGTTGGTTTCTAAAATACAAGGTAATAAGAATATGAAAAAGATAAATAATTCAAAAAAGATATTGGTTGCTGCTTTAATGGGGGTAACCGCACTCACAAGTAGCTGCCGGGATGATTTTTCGGATATCAACTCAAGCCCATCGCAAGTTACAACAGCAGAGCCGACCTACCTTTTTGCTCAAGCCGTATTAAAATTTGAACCTTCTGGATATTTGTATTGGTTCTACAATGCCCCGATGATGTATTCATGGGCGCAGATGGCGACACCGACTAGCGGATTTACTTCAACATTTACAACAACGACAGCTACCGGACAACAGGGAACACAATATCTGGAGACACTAAAATATGTTCGTGATTTGGAACACTATCGTTCAACATTAAGTGAAGAAGAGGCCGCTAAATATGCAAACATTAGCGCTTGTCTGGATGTCTTGACTGCTTACTTAGGTATTTTCGACACAGATATGTATGGGGATACTCCATTTACAGATGCAGCCAAGGCTATTCACGGAGGTACATTAACACCAGCTTATGATACCATTGAAAGTTTATATGACCTTTGGTTGAATCAGTTGGATGCTGCTATTAATACACTGACAACATCAACAAACCAGATTGAACTATCAACACAAGATGTTGTTTACAACGGGGATGTTGCTAAATGGGCTAAATTGGCTAACACGGTGAAACTTCGTATTGCATCTCGCCTGGTTATTCAAAATAAATCGCGCGCATTAGAAATAGCACAGCAAGTCGCTTCTGCTTCTTGTGGTTATATCGACAGTGCAAATGATGCGATGTTATTCAATAAAGCTATGACTAACACAAGTTCTAACGACTATGTTTACCACTGGAGTAACGGATTCTTGGAATCTACAGCTGGCAGTCAGCGTGTGCTTGATTTCATGCTAGAGAATAAAGACCCTCGCGTTCGTTTCTGTTACAGCAAGAATGAATGGAATTCCATTATCATACAGGCTTTTTATGATCAGGATAGAGCAATTCCCTCTTTTGTAGAGAAAAATGTTGAGTATACAACAGATGCAAACGGTAAGAAACAGTTTGTAGCATGGAAAGGTATGGGTGAACCTTGGGTTCGTTATTATGGTATACCTGTAGAGTTCAATGCACAGGATAACGCTGCTTTATACGGAGATTATTTCAAACCTGAAACTCGTTTTAGATTGACAGAAGTAGGAGGTACGGCAAGTAAATCTTATGTTCCTTATTCTATGTTCCAACGTCAGATGGTTATTGGTCGTAACTATACCTTTACAATGCCGACACCTCCGGGTGGACCGGTTATTGAAAAAACAGAAGATCGTCCTTGGTATGGTTTATATCTTGGTGCTGCAGAAGCAAACCTGTTCTTAGCTGAATTTAAACTGTTAGGTGCAAACTTACCTCAATCTGCAGAGTTTTATTATAACCGTGGTATTCGATTCTCTGTTGAAGAATATGATAAGCTGGCTGAATTGAACCAGATTGCTTATTATGGTACAACTTACGATTACGACCCACATGAAGTTTCTATTGAACTGAAAGATGGCGAAATCGATACAATGATGGAGAATGAAGATTATAAACTGACAGGAAGTACAGAAGAGCAATTAGAAAAAGTGTATATCCAGCAAATGTTGAATTATACGCTTTATCCGGATGAATTGTATGTAACCTCTCGTCGCACAGGTTTACCCAAGTTTGGTTCGAATTTAATTTCACGTGAAGATTTCTCATTGGTTCCGGTTACAAGTATTCCTCGTCGATTGGATACAGGACTTCCTTTGGAAACAGACTTGATGTATCAAAACAAAGTTGATGCTTTCCAACGTCAAGGTTTCACACCTACAGCTGCTGGTCCGAACGGTCCGACTTTGAATGCAGAACGTGTATGGCAGGACAAGGGAGCCCCTCAATGGGGAGAAGGTCTGAAAGAATAAGGTTCACCTGTTTCTTGAATAACAGAAACAGTCCGATATTCAATCTATAGAAAGGTGACGCCGTCTCAACAAGACGGCGTCACCTTTTCTTTTATGCTTCAACCTGGTTGAAGCTCCCTTATATTCGACTCCACCACCAACGTATCCGGCAGCTCCTCCGGTTCGGGCGGTTTGACATAGATACACATACGGCGGGTACCGTTTTCCATCAGGAGGCCGTCGGCTACAAATTGCTTAAGTTCTTTCCGCGCCATATATTCCGTACAGCCCATCAGACCCTGATAGACCAGCGTAGTAATATAAGCATTGCGATCCAGATACCTGAATAACCTCCGCTCTTTCTCTTCTTCCGAAAATTCGGCTTTTTGGGGTTCTTTGTAACGCTCCAGCCTCATCGTCTTCAGTTCACGTTTCAACTGGGCACAGCAACGGAAATTCACATTCTTAAAATCTACCGACTCACTGCGCAGCTCCTTTTTATCTTCAACCGGACGCGACTGCAAAGAGACACTGAAATAACCGATGCCATCCAGAGACACATTATACCCGTCTTTCAACTTCTTCTTCAACACATCGGCAATCAGCCGGACGGCACCCTGCAAATCCCCCCGTGAATAAGTGGATCGCGAAGAGGCTTCTTCGATAACTTCTTCTGTGCTCACTGTCCCCCTGGGAATGATACGGGGGTGCAAGACTACTTTTTGGCTCGCCCCCTTTTTCGGCGGGTTCTTCTCCATCCTGTAAACTGCTGGCATACTGGTAAGCTTTTATATTTAATACTATATACTATTAGAACAAAAGACGGCAGTTATTTACTGTTCGACCCAGGTAAAAGATATACTTGACCTAGGTAATACTTTTATTTTACCCAGGTCAACCATATCTTTCTCCTGGGTCGAACAATTAATAACCTATTCCCAAAGATACAAAACTTTAGCATATAAACAATACTTCTCTCCCCTGTTTTCAATAGATAAATTAGTTGATGCACAGTTGATAATGATCGCTTCCAAGGTGTATCAAACCGGCATTCCGGCACTTATATTTGCTGAAAAAATCAATAAAAAGAGAGCTTATGAAAACTACATTATTCAGTGCTGACATGAAAGCACAACGAACTGTCGGGATGGAAAAACTGGTCGAACTGATCAGAAGCGGGTATAAGACAAAGCAGGTGGCAGCCCTACGCGAAGCGCTGCGCTACATCCGACACGGAGTTTCCGTCAAACAGGCAAACCGGCTACCAGTGGTCTACTTCTGTTCTACTTTCAAAAAGCAGGACAAGAAGTTAGTGAGAAAAGAATACAACGGGTTAATTCTGCTTAAAATAAATAATCTGACCAACCGCAATGAAGCGGAAAAGGTACGCCGACAGGCTTCTGCGTCTTTGCAAACAATGGCTGCCTTTATCGGTTCGAGCGGGAAAAGTGTCAAAATCGTTATCCCTTTCAGATTATCGGATAACACTGTCCCTCAGAATGATACCTTAATTCAGTTCTTCCATAAAGAAGCATACACAGGGCGGCTGCTTACTACCGGGAAGCCTTACAACAGGATATCGCCGTCGAAGAAAACGCATTGGACGCAGCCTGCCGCCTCTCTTTCGATCCGGATATTTATTACAATCCGGACGCACTGCCTATCCGGATCGAACAACCGTGGAAGCTACCTGAAAATCTACCCGTATCTACCCAGGTGCATACCGTAGAAGATCCGTTGCAGCGGCTGGTTCCGGGTCATGAACGAAGTCGCATCATCTCGCTGCTTTTCGAAAATGCATTGCAGCAAGCGATGGAGATAAGCGGCTACCACAAAGAAGGGAAAGACATCAAACCTTTTCTGACCTGTCTGGCCGAAAATTGTTTCCGCAGCGGCATACCGGAAGAAGAGGTGATCAAGTGGCTTCCCATCCACGCTCATTTCAGGATCTTTGAAACGGAGATACGGGCAACCGTGCGGAATGTTTACCGCCTCTCTTCCGGTTTCGGACGGAAACCCTGTATCCGACCGGAACAGGCACTGGCCATGCAGACGGACGAATTTATGAAGCGGAGGTATGAGTTCAGATACAATATCCTGAAAGGGGATGTCGAATATCGCGAAAGAAGATCTTATTACTTCAACTTCTTCCCCATCGACGAACAGGTTCTCAACAGTATCAGCCTGAACGCGCAGGAAGAAGGTATTCCACTGTGGGACAGGGATGTGAAACGGTATGTCTACTCCAACCGCGTAAGGCCTTATTCGCCGATCGAGCAGTATATGTCGGAGTTGCCCGCCTGGGACGGGACTGATCATATCCGCCAGCTGGCAGACACCCTGCCTTGCAATAACCCGGCTTGGCGGGATCAGTTTTATATCTGGTTTCTGAGTATGGTGGCTCACTGGAGCGGACTGGACGAGATGCATGCCAACAGTGCCTCGCCCCTACTGGTAGGACGGCAGGGATGCGGAAAGTCCACTTGGTGTCGCAACCTGCTCCCACCCGAACTGCGGGAATATTATACCGACAGCATTGACTTCAGTAACAAGCGTGATGCCGAACTCCTACTGAACCGTTTCGCCCTGATTAATATCGACGAGTTCGACTCGGTCAGTCCTAACCACCAGGCCTTTCTGAAGCATATTCTTCAAAAACCGGTCATCAATGCCCGCCGTCCTTACAAGCGTAGCATCCAGCCGATGAAACGGTATGCCTCTTTCATCGCGACTTCCAACAATGCGGACCTACTGAGCGACCCGACCGGAAGCCGCCGTTTCATCTGTATCGAGCTGAACGGGAATATCGACCGCAGCCTGCCGATCAATCACGCCCAACTGTATACCCAAGCGGCTGCCGCATTGCGCAGCAACGAACGGTACTGGTTCACCTCTGAAGAAGAGACAGCCATTATCCATAACAACCATCAGTTCCAGCAGATCCCGATTGAAGAACAACTCTTCTTCCAGTATTTCCGCCTGCCGGAAGCAGGAGAAAGAGGTGAGCTTTTGCCTGCCGCTGAAATACTCAGACGGATCGAACAACGCAGCAAAATAAAAACGGGTGTCCGCAACATGGCTTTGTTCGGACGAATACTGCTAAAAAATAATGTGGTCAAGAAACATACCAAGACGGGCAATTACTATCATGTAACAGAACTAGTATAGAAATCAAGACGGGTGACGCCACTTTCTACCCTGGTGTCACCCTTTATCTACTTACAAAACAACACATTAAGACCTCTCTTACAAAGGATGACGCCGGATTAAGTGAAATTTATATAAATAAAGAAAAAACGGATGCCAATGCTTCCCTTTGAAAACAATTAATAAATATTTACCAAATGCAATATTCTCAAAAGCGCTAAAAGAGGTCAAAAACGCCCTTTATTTAAATGTTAATAAATGCACATATAAAAGATACATATATTGAATATCAACAATTATATATGTTAATATTGCCATTGTTCTTTTAGAACTATGAGGATCACTAATGATTTTTTTACACAGACGTTAAATTACATAGCTTAATACATTATTATCATTTTAAACAAAGAAGTGCTTATTCGCCAAAATAACACTTCGGTAATCTAAAAACTATCAATTATGTTGAAAAACTTAAAGCCTGTCAGCTTAGTTCTGATCGCAGGAGCACTTAGTTTCTCAGGAAACGCCTATGCAGATCTGACGCCAAGTAAGCCAAGTACCGGTATTTCCCAGCAAAGCGGGAGACTCACCGGGGTAGTAGAGGATGATTTCGGCCCCGTTGCCGGCGCCTCTATCGTAGTGAAAGGAACCACTAATGGTACAATTACCGACATGAACGGTAATTTTACATTGGAAGGTGTGCAAAACGGGGCCACCATCCAGGTTTCATTTATAGGGTATGCAACACAGGAAATCCGGTATACCGGACAATCTTCTCTTAACGTAAAGCTGAAAGAAGATTCTCAAGCGCTCGACGAAGTAGTCGTAACCGCTTTAGGTATGAAACGCGAAACGAAAGCATTGGGATATGCCGTTACCGAATTAAAAGGTGAAGAGTTGCTAAACAATGCGATCAATCCGGTTTCCGCTTTACAAGGTAAAGTGGCAGGGGTTGAAATTGCCGGTTCCGACGGTGGTATGTTCGGTGCTACAAAGATCCAGATTCGCGGTGCCTCTACCTTGGGTAAAAACAACCAGCCGATTTATGTAATCGACGGAGTTGTTCTGGACAACGCTATCAGGGATGGTGATGCAGACTGGACGGCTCACAACTACGACTACGGTAATGAGTTGAAGAACCTGAACCCGGATGACTTCGAAACTGTTTCTGTACTGAAAGGTGCTGCCGCTACCGCCCTTTACGGTTCACGCGGTCTGAACGGTGCAGTCGTTATTACGACAAAATCAGGTAAGGGTAAACAAGGTATCGGAGTGAATGTTTCTCAGACTTTCGGTATCGATCACATGTTCAAACAACCGAAATTACAGAACAAGTATGGACGCGGACAATATACCGGTAACGTAAGTTATGGAGAAACGGATGCCAATGGGAATTATTATCTATATGATAATATCGGGCAATTTTATCTGAACTCTGCGGGTAATCCGACTCTTTCCGGCGGAACAGGTCGTCATTGGGGACCGGCATTCGACGGACGTAACATTGAAAACTATGATTATTCGACAATCGCTTACAGCCCGGTAGAGAATAACTTTAAAGATGCCTATAATTTAGGATTCAACAGCAATACCAACGTTTCCGTAAGCGGCAGCAGCGAAAAAACATCTTTCTACACTTCTCTGTCTTATAAGTATGCTAGCGGTACATTACCGAACAACAGCTTCGACCGTACCTCGTTCCTGGCTAAAGCATCTCATAAGATAACCGATAAAGTAGAGGTGGAAGCTTCTATCTCTTTTGCCAATTCAAATCCGAAAAATGCTCAACCGAATATCGGAGAGTTATTCGTAGACGGAACCTGGGGACGTACGTATGATACACAATATTTCCGTAAACGTTATAAAGGATCGCACGGTGGTTTGGCTAGTGCCGACTATGGTGACGAATACGGTAACAACCCAGGAAGAAGTACTTGGTGGAACATCTATGAAAATGATTATTCACAGAAGGAAACCTCAGTTCGTCCGACCTTGGTTTTGAACGTGGAATTAACCGACTGGATGAAGTTTCGCGCAGAAGGAAACTATAACTATTATTACAAACGCCACGAAGAGAAAAAACCGGGCGATAGTTATGCCAACAAGAAAAGCGGATACTACGAAATGGGGCAGTATACAAAAGAGCAAACGAACCTGAATGCTGCATTCACATTCAATAAAAGTATAAACGATTTCACATTCGGAGGCTTTATACGTGGTGAATATTATAATAATATGCAGCAGGTGATGAAAGAAAATACGAATGGCGGTTTAGTTGTACCCAACCAGTATTTTATAGCAAACTCTATTAATACACCTTCTTACAGCGGTAAAATAGAAGGAGAAAAACGGATGTTATCTTTATCTTTTCAAGCTAGCGTCAGCTGGAAAGATCAGCTCTTCCTGGATGTAACCGGACGTAACGACTGGTCGTCTGCCCTGGTTTATTCGGATACTCACGGTAACTACTCATATTTCTATCCGTCAATCTCTGCATCCTGGCTGATCCACGAAACGTTCCGCGACCAGCTTCCGACATGGATCTCTTTTGCCAAAGTGCGTGGATCATGGGCACAGGTGGGTAACGATACGGATGCTTACACCATCAACTCGGCATATTCATTATTGACCGCCCAATCGCAAGGCGCAACAAACGTATATGCTTTGAGCATTCCGACAACAGCCTATTCAACGAATTTGAAGCCGGAACGTAAAAACGCATGGGAAATAGGTTTGGACTGGCGCTTCCTGTCTAACCGGATCGGTATCGACATGACATATTATAAGGAAAATACGAAAGACCAGATCATGTCGATCAGTGTTCCTGGTATATCCGGTATCAATAGCCAGTACATCAACGCCGGTAACATTGAAAACAAGGGATTGGAAATTGCATTGAATACCACTCCGTTCAAGAATAAAGACTGGCAATGGGATTTGAACTTTACGTATACCAAGAATAATAATAAAATCGTAGAGTTACATCCTAATGTAGCTGATTATATTACTTTGAGTGGTGAGGTAGCTTACGGTAACTACCGTGTCGGTTCAGTAGCCAAAGTAGGCGAATCGTATGGTGTCCTGATGAGTGACTCTAAAGCTAAGATCGATGAAAAAACCGGTCTGCCTATATTAAATGCAACCTCTTATTATGGAGGTGACAGAGGTATGCACGCCATGTATTACCAACGTAGCGGTGAAGCAGAAGTTGTCGGCTCGATGGTTCCCGATTTCTTAGGTTCCGTAAGCACTTCGCTTACTTATAAGAACTGGAGTTTACGTGCTTTGTTCGATATGCGTTTCGGTGGCTATGTGGCATCTTATGCCAACCGCTACGGTTTGGCTTATGGCTTTACTGAAAGTTCCTTGAAATGGCGCGACTCGGAAAACGGCGGTATGACTTATACCTCTATCTGGGATGGCCAGCAATATCACGACGGCTTGATCCCGGTTGGCTTGGTTGAAGGCGGAACTTCTATTCCTCTTCCGAACGGAACTTCTTATACTGTTGCAGAAGGTGGCGAAACTTATCAGAATTTGTATGACAAAGGTTTGGTAGACCCACAGCATGCTTCGGCATGGCATTACTGGAACAACGCCTGGGGTACAGGAGTCGTGAATGACGATTGGGTGAAAAAACTGAATTACATCGCTCTTCGTGAAATCACCGTATCGTACAGAATGCCTAATAAGATTGCACATAAATTGGGAGCACAGCATTTAAATCTTTCAGTATCCGGACGTAACCTGGGTTATCTGTTGAATACGATGCCGAATAAGATCAACCCGGAATCTGTCCGCGGTACATCTGCTTCCGAATTCCGTATCCGTTCTTTCAACGGTATGACTGCTAACTACACATTTACTATTAATGTTGGATTCTAAACAAAACAAGAAACTTTAAATTAATTGAGACATGAACAAATATAGTAATATATTAATGGGATTCGGCCTGGGTGTAGCCCTGCTGTGCACCACCGGATGCCGTGACGATTTCGCTGATATCAACTCCAGCCCTTCGCAGGTGACTGTGGGTGACCCCTCCTATCTGTTTGCAATGGCTGCCATGGATTTTGATCCGTTCGATTATACATTTTGGTTCTACGATGCACCGATGTTGACGGCATGGAGCCAAATGGCAGTGCCTACGGGCAGTTTTACGGAAAGCTCTGCTTTGACTACTGTCACCGGTGGAGTGAATTATGTGAGAACACTGAAACTCGCTCATGAAATAGCCTATCTACGCTCCAACATGAGTGAAGAAGATGCGGCCAAACATGCGGCAACTGCTGCTTGCGTAGATGTTCTTACAGCTTATCTGGCACTTTCAAGCAGTGATATCAATGGTGATATCCAGTTTACGGAAGCCGGTAACGCTTTACATGGCGGTACACTGACTCCGGCTTACGACAGAATTGCAGATTTGTACACATTGTGGCTGACCCAATTGGATAACGCTATTACAATATTCACGACTGCCACCGATCAGATTTTTACAAACGAGCAAGATATCGTTTACAAAGGAGACCTCAACAAGTGGGCCAAACTGGCTAATTCAATGAAACTTAGAATTGCCGCTCGTTTGATATCTCAGGATAAAGCAAGAGCTTTGACTATTGCTTCGGAAGTAGCAAATGCTTCCTGCGGCTATATCGACTCTTTGGATGACGCCATGATTTTCAATAAAAGTATCGTAAACTCAAGCAGTGACGATTACATTTATCACTGGAGCAACGGATTTATGGACGGAACGGCTTCCAGCCAGCGCGTAGTAGATTTCATGCTTGAAAACAAAGACCCTCGCGTTCGTTTCCTTTATCGTAAAAACGACTGGAACTCTAAAATCATTCAGGAATTCTATGATCAGAGCAAGGAGATTCCTTCCTATATCGAAGAAAACGTTGAATATACGACGTCCGGCGGAAAGAAAACATTCGTGAAATGGAAAGGAATGGGTGAACCCTGGGTTCGTTATTACGGTCTTCCGGTTGAATATAATGCCAAGAACAATTCAGCTGTTTACGGTGAATGGTTTGACTATGAAAACCGTTACAAGATTACCGATGAAAACGGGCAGAGTGCAAAAAGCTATCGCCCCTACTCTATGTACCAGCATCAGATGGTTATCGGACGTTACTATAATTTCACCCTGCCAACAGTTCCCGGCGGTCCTGTAATCACCAAAAACGACAACCGCCCCTGGTACGGATTGTATCTGGGTGGAAGTGAAGTAAACCTGTATCTGGCTGAGTTCAAACTATTGGGGGCAAACTTGCCCGGTACGGCTGAAAGCTATTTCACACAAGGTGTTAAACTGTCTGTTCAGGAATATGACAAAGTAGCCGGATTAAACCAGATCGCTTATTACGGTACTACTTATGATTATGATCCGAATGAAGTTTCCATCGAACTGAAAAGCGGAGAGATCGAAGCGATGCTGGCATCAGACGATTACAAGCTGAGCGGTTCAGCCAGCGAACAACTGGAAAAAGTATACTTGCAACAATTGATCAACTTTACCTTGTATCCTTACGACCAGTTTGTCACTGCACGTCGTTCTGGTTTGCCTAAATTCAATTCACAGTTTATCAACCGTGAAAATTACGCTTCCATCCCTGTGACCAACTTCCCGCGTCGTTTCCAGACAGGTGTTCCTAACGAAACGAGCCAGTTGTATCAGATCCAGAGAGATGCCTATGCAGCACAGGGCTACACTATTACTGGTGCCGGCGATGCTAACACATCTATTCTGAACTCAGAACGTACCTGGCAGGATCAGGGTGCTCCGCAATGGGGTGAAGGACCAAAGAATTAATTCTTTTATTAATAACCTCGAAAGAGTAGTTACAGAATCTGTAACTGCTCTTTCCCATATTCTACTACAATGAGAACATACCTGTTAATCACCATCCTGTGCTGTATAGCAACCATCGGCAGTGCTAATGCACAAAAGAAGCGTCAGATGCTTTTCGAAGACTACTCGAAAGGTGTCGTGTTAATGAAGAACAACTCGAAGACACCGGCGGAACTGAACTATGATGCCGGCAATCAGAAGATGATGTTCAAAAACGGTTCGGAAGAAATGCTACTCACCAACGTAGCCCAGGTCGACACGGTTTATATCGGGAATGCCAAATTCATTCCGACCGGTTCCAGGGAAAACTTCTATGAGATACTTCAGATACCGAATGGCACTATCGGTATTAACTGGTTGTTGAAGAATGCTTCCCAGGGATATAAAAATGCTTTCGGCGTAACCCAACAGGCCAAAGTGGAAAGTTTAAACACAAACCAGTTGAATTACGGTGCTTACGAAAATCAATACACTGAAGTTTATAAACTCGCCAATCAGAATGAATATTGTATTTTCCGCGATGGCACCTCTTTCAAGTTCAAAAACAAAAAGTCGTTATTAAAGCTCTTTCCCGGCAAAGAGAACCTCATCGAAACTTATATTAAAGAAACGAAAACAGACATGAAGAATGCGAAAGATGTCATCACACTAGTCAATTATTGCCTGGGATTATAAAATAGAAAAGCCGTACAAGTCAGTCTTGTACGGCTTTCCTATTCTCAATCCGGCAATCAATATTTTTTCTCATTTGCCAGATTCCACATATTCAGGAAAGAGGCTTTTGTTATATCTACAATCTTATCCCAATTGATCTTATCCACATGGTCGCTCGGCATGTGATAATCCGGATGACCGTTGGTGTGATACCAGATAATAGGAATATCGCGTTTGGCAAACGTTCCGTTATCGCTCCCTCCTACCGGCTTATCCCAGGCATGATAAATAGGCTTCAAATTCAGATCATATTTCTTTATATCATTTTTCAGCCAGTCGCCAAAAGCCTTATTTGCCTCCGTATAGAAATAATCTACTTGTTCGGGAACCGCCTCATTCGAGTTGCGTCCTATCATATCGTAATTCAGATAGCCCTTTACGTCTTTAAGGAAAGAGCAGTTCTGCACAAAATACTCGGAACCTAACAATCCTTTCTCCTCTCCATCCCAAAAAGCAAAGATCACAGTACGTTCCGGTTGTTGTCCGGAGGCCAGAAATGCTTTTGCCACCTGGAGTACGGCAGATACACCTGATGCATTATCATCCGCTCCATTATAAATCTGATCGCCTTCCAGCATCGGATCGAAGCCCAGGTGATCATAGTGTGCACCGATAATTACAAATTCATTCGGATTCTTTCCTTCTATCTTACCCAGGATATTACGCATCGATAGTTTCTGATGTACCCCTTGTTTCAACTGAGCGATCGAATCCGGATGAACCTGAAAGCGTCCTCTTTTCTGTCTTTCCTTATTATAGGCTTCAAAAGGTTGATAATAAGATTCATTCAAAGGAGCAATGCCCATTGTCTTCAGATTCGAAACAATATATTCTGCAGCAATACGCCCTCCCTGAAACCCGGCTTCACGCCCTTCCAGTTCATCACTGGCTAAAAAGCCAATATAAGCTTCTGCATTTTCTTTATTGATCACACCTAGTCCTTTTTCAACCGGTGACTGTGCCCAAAGGGTAGTAGATAGCATAAGGGATGCTACAAATAAGCCTGTTCTTCTCATCGTATGATTGTGTTTTACAAATTATCGGAATAATTAGTTTCAGCTTCCGGTTACAAAGATAAAAGATTAATCTAAGAATTGTAAGGGGTAGAAAATAAAAAAAGGCTAATCTTCGCTGTTTTCCCAGCGTCGAATGCCCATCCATTATCTCTCACCAGTCTTTATTAAAGACCCTGGTGAAGAGAATACTTCAAAATAATATACTTTCTTTTTACTTAATTTTTTGCGTTAGCCCCCATTTCTTCCAACAGGCGGCGGATTTCAGCATTTACTCGCTGACTCATTGTACCATTTCTCATTGACTGATAACGATCAGCCTGATAACGCAACATCGCTAAAGTACGAAGATTTTCTTCATTTCTACTTGTCATCATAATTTTTACATTTTATGTCTTCCACGCTTGGAAGACTTATTAATAATTTAACCTAAACTCTTGTCTTTTCTTTTTGTTTACAGTGCAAAGATAAGCATTTTCTTTAAAACCATGCTATAAAACATATAAAATATTTCTATCTTTACATTTATTTAATCTATAGAAATAGTTTTTCAGAAGCTAAACACCCTACTCCACCTCCGTCAACTTACCTGTAACTGAATCAATTACAAAGCCACGAACCGTTATATCCGACGGAATCAGCGGATGATGAATAACCTGATTCACTGTATTTCTTACAGAACCTTCAGAAGAATCGAAACCATGTAACCAGTCTTTAAAATCGACTCCGCAATAGCGTATCATATCGATACGGTCTGCTGGAATACCCCGTTTCTTCATTGCTTCGATCATTGTTTCACTGTCCATATGTTGTGCACCGCAATCCGAATGACCGATAATCATTATTTCAGTAACTCCCAAATCATAAATGGCAACCAACAGACTGCGTATCACACTACCAAAAGGATGTGATATGACTGCGCCCGCATTTTTTATGATTTTTACATCACCATTCTTAAGCCCCAGTGAGGCCGGAAGTAATTCTATCAGACGAGTATCCATACAGGATACGATCGCAATTTTCTTATCAGGGTACTTATTCGTTATAAACTTCTCGTATCCTTTGTTCTTTACGAACTCTTTATTAAATACTAGTAATTCGTCAATCATATCGTTAGTTCTTATTATAGGAACAAATCAGGATCAAAGAATGTTCAAATGTTTCAACGCTTTGAATATTCCGTCCTCATCGACGGAGTCTGTTACATAATCGGCATACTGTTTCACTTCATCTTCCGCATTCCCCATAGCTACACCTATACCGGCATGTTTAAGCATAGCAACATCATTACCTCCATCACCAAAAGCCATACACTCGTTTAATGGTATCCTGAAGTATTCCAGCATTTTATCGATCCCTACCCGCTTACTGCTACCAGCTGGTACCACATCTGTAAATAAAGGATTCCAACGGGTAGACTCACAATTTGACAGGATAGGCATGATCTTCTTCTCCTGTTCAGCAGTAAAGAAAGAAACCAGTTGATAAGCAGTCTTTCCACGTATCTCATCCAAAGGACGGATAGGTGGTTCCGGGAAATTAAGCATATTGAATATCTCTTCCACCGTTTCATCTTTATAATTCATAAAGATTTCTTTTTCCTGCACAAAAGCGCATGGGAAAGACTCTTCGGTTTCCATATAACGGATCAAAGCCTCGATATCCCTGTCTGGAATACTGTGTTTATAAATGACTTTATCCTCTCCGGCAAAACAATACCCACCGTTCAAAGTAACATATCCGTCAAACTTCAAATCTCCCAGATTATTAATAGATGTGTAGTGGCGCCCTGTTGCTATAAAGACCTTAATACCTTTCTCCCGTAAGAGATCCAATGCTTCGATGGTAGACTGAGGAACTTCATGTGTCTTAAAACTAACCAGTGTTCCGTCGATATCAAAAAAAACTGCCTTAATCATACTTTTCTACTAACCTAAATTTGTTACAAAGATAAGAATAAATAAACACATCCGATTTTTATATACATTTGTAGATGCTATCTTAATAACAATTTAATAGGTAAGTTATGGAATACAGACAATTAGGAGGTTCGGGCTTATATGTACCCGTACTTTGTTTAGGCACAGCTACTTTTGGAGGAACCAATGGTTTCGAAGGTTGGGGACATACCCAGGTAGAAGAAGCCAGACGTATGATAAACAAGTGCCTGGATGCCGGTGTAAACTTCTTTGATACAGCAGACGTTTATTCCGGTGGCCTATCGGAAGAAATATTGGGCAAGGCGATGGAAGGCTTGCGGAATAAATTACTTATCTCCACCAAGGCAACATTCAATCTAAATCCGGAAAGCCGCAACGCGATAGGATCTTCCCGTTTCCACTTGATCAATGCTTGTGAGGCTAGCCTGAAACGGTTGAATACCGATCATATCGATGTTTACCATATGCATGGATTTGATGCGAATACGCCGGTAGAAGAAACCCTTCGTGCATTGGATGATTTAATCACAGCCGGTAAAGTTCGTTACATTGCCTGTTCCAATTTCTCTGGATGGCATCTGATGAAAGCGTTATCCGTTTCTGAACGCTATGGCTGGAGTCGCTATGTTGCCCATCAGGTACATTACTCTTTGCTTAACAGAGAATTCGAATGGGAATTAATGCCGCTCGGTATCGATCAGAAAGTCGGTTCTATTATTTGGAGTCCATTATCTGCAGGTCGTTTGGGTGGTAAATACAGACGTAACAACCCCATTCCGGCAGACGGACGCGTAGCCCGTGGCGGAAGTCCTATCCCGGATGAAGCCACTTCATACGAGCGCTTGTATAATATAATGGATGTATTGGATGAAGTAGCGGAAGAAACAGGACATAGTGTTGCACAATGTGCTCTGAACTGGTTACTGCAGCGCCCTACCGTCTCCAGCCTTATCATTGGAGCAAGTACGGAAAAGCAACTGGAACAAAATCTGGAAGCTGTCGGATGGAATCTGACACCCGAACAGGTAAAACGACTGGACATCGCCAGCCAGGTTACTCCTGTCTATCCCTATTGGCACCAGGCGCAATTCCCTTTCCTGAATGCACAGCTTCAGTTTTGAGAAAAGATCCTTTCGACTCCAACAACAAAAAAACGGAACCTTCTTTCGAAGATTCCGTTTTTACTATTTTAGATGATCAAATAATCTATTATTCCTCAACACCCCACTGCTGTTTAGCCAAACGCTTGTAGTTGTTAAGTCTCCACTTAGCGTTGTTTTCAGCAGCCTGGAACAATTCGCCAGCTTCAGCCGGGAACTGTTTTGTCAGAGAAGCGAAACGTACTTCACCCTTCAGGAAGTCCTGGAACTTGCTCCAATCCGGTTCTTTGCTATCCAATGTGAACGGATTCTTGCCTTCTTCTTCCAATGCCGGGTTGTAACGCCACAAGTGCCAGTAACCACATGCTACTGCATCTGCTTCTTCCTGCTGGCTCTTACCCATACCCTTCTTCAAACCGTGGTTGATACAAGGAGAGTAAGCGATGATCAATGAAGGACCATCATAAGCTTCAGCTTCGCGGATAGCTTTCAATGTCTGTGCCTGGTCAGCACCCATTGCGATCTGAGCAACATATACGTAACCGTAAGTCGTAGCCATCAGACCCAGATCTTTCTTACGTACTCTCTTACCAGCAGCTGCAAACTTAGCGATTGCACCGACCGGAGTAGCTTTAGAAGACTGACCACCAGTGTTAGAATAAACTTCAGTATCCAGAACCAGGATATTGACGTTCTTGCCGGAAGCAATTACATGGTCGAGACCACCGTAACCGATATCATAAGAAGCGCCGTCACCACCGATGATCCACTGTGAACGTTTTACCAGGAAGTGAGAAAGTTCCTTGATCTGTGCGCTAAGCGGACAGCCGTGAGTGATACCTTCTTCAGCAATAGCGATTATCTGAGGAGCCAGTTCTTTTGTCTTATCAGCATCGTTCTGGTTTTCAACCCATGCTTTAAGTACTTCTTTTACTTCAGCAGGAGCATTTTCACCAGCAATAATTGCGTTCATTGCATTCGTCAGACGAGCACGCATCTTTTCGTTAGCCAGTTCCATACCCAGACCGAATTCACAGAAGTCTTCGAACAATGAGTTAGCCCAAGCCGGACCCTGTCCTTTTTCGTTTGTTGTATACGGAGTTGAAGGAACAGAACCTGAATAGATAGATGAACAACCTGTTGCGTTAGCTACCATTTCACGGTCACCGAACAACTGAGTTATCAATTTCACATACGGAGTTTCACCACAACCGGAGCAAGCACCTGAGAACTCAAACAACGGAGTTGCAAACTGAGAGTTCTTCACGTTAGCTTTGATGTCAACCAGATGTTGTTTGCTTGAAACCTTTTCTGCACAGAAATCCCAGTTCGGAGCTTCAGCCAGCTGAGTTTCCAGAGCTGCCATCTTAAGCGCTTTACCACCCTTCTTCGGATTACCCGGACAAACATCGGCACAGTTACCACAACCCAGACAGTCAAGAACGTCAACCTGGATACGGAACTGCATTCCTTCAAATTGCTTACCTGTAGCTTTCAAAGAGTTAGAGAACGGAGCAGCAGCCTGTTCAGCAGCATCCAACACGAACGGACGGATAGAAGCGTGAGGACAAACATACGCACACTTGTTACACTGGATACAGTTGTCCGGTTCCCAAACAGGAACAAAAGCAGCTACACCGCGTTTTTCGTATTTAGCTGTTCCCTGATGCCATGTACCGTCTTCGATACCTTCGAATGCAGAAACCTTCAACAGGTCGCCATCCTGAGCATTGATAGGACGAACTACATCGTTGATGAAAGCAGGATCGTTGTTTGCTACAACTTCATCATCCGGCAGGTTAGCCCATGACGGATCGACAGCAAGCTGAGTATATTCGCCACCACGATCGACAGCAGCATAGTTCTTATTAACTACATCTTCACCTTTCTTACCGTAAGACTTCACAATGAATTTCTTCATCTGTTCGATAGCCAGGTCAACAGGAATTACACCTGTGATACGGAAGAATGCAGACTGAAGGATTGTATTGGTACGGTTACCCAAACCGATTTCCAATGCGATCTGAGTTGCATTGATATAGTAAACAGTAATATTTTTCTGAGCGAAATAACGTTTTACCTTATTCGGCAGGTGTTTAGCCAACTCTTCGCCATTCCATACAGTGTTCAGCAGGAATGTACCGTTTTCACGCAAACCACGAGTTACATCGTACATACGCAGGTAAGCCTGAACGTGGCAAGCAACGAAGTTCGGAGTATTTACCAAATAAGTGGAACGGATCGGATGGTCACCGAAACGCAGGTGAGAACAAGTGAAACCACCAGACTTCTTAGAGTCATAAGAGAAATATGCCTGGCAATATTTATTTGTATTGTCACCGATGATCTTTACAGAGTTCTTGTTAGCACCGACAGTACCGTCAGCACCCAAGCCGTAGAACTTAGCTTCGAACATGCCTTCGCCACCCAAAGCGATTTCTTCTTTCTGAGGAAGAGAAGTGAATGTAACGTCGTCTACGATACCCAGTGTGAACTGGTTCTTCGGCATCGGTAATGCCAGGTTTTCATAAACGGCAAGGATCTGAGCAGGAGTAGTATCCTTAGAACCCAAACCATAACGGCCACCGACGATAACAGGAGCGTTTTCTGTTCCGTAGTAGCAGTCTTTTACATCCAGATACAAAGGTTCGCCGGTAGCACCCGGTTCTTTTGTTCTGTCAAGAACAGCGATACGTTTTGCAGTCTTAGGAACAGCAGCCAGGAAGTGCTTAGCAGAGAACGGACGATACAAGTGAACTGAAACCAAACCAACTTTTTCACCCTGAGCTGTCAGATGGTCGATAGCTTCACGGGCAGCTTCCGTTACAGAACCCATTGCGATAATTACGCGTTCTGCATCTTCTGCTCCGTAATAATCGAACAAACCGTATTTGCGGCCTGTCAGCTTGGAGATTTCGTTCATATATTCTTCTACGATAGCAGGAACTGCTTCATAGTATTTGTTTGAAGATTCTCTGTGCTGGAAGAAGTGATCCGGGTTTTCAGCCATACCGCGAGCTTCCGGCTTTTCCGGATTCAATGCACGTGCACGGAATTCAGCCAACGCCTTCTGGTCGATCAGCGGAGCCAGGTCATCATTTTCCAACGCTTCAATCTTCTGGATTTCGTGTGATGTACGGAAACCGTCGAAGAAGTTCACGAAAGGAACGCGAGACTTGATAGTAGCCAGGTGAGCTACACCAGATAAGTCCATAACTTCCTGTACAGAACCTTCTGCCAACATTGCAAAACCAGTCTGACGGGCAGACATAACATCCTGATGGTCACCGAAGATACACAAAGCGTGTGAAGCCAGTGTACGGGCAGACACATGGAATACGCAAGGAAGCAACTCACCAGCGATCTTGTACATATTAGGGATCATCAGCAACAATCCCTGAGAAGCTGTATAAGTTGAAGTCAGGGCACCGGCCTGCAAAGAACCGTGAACTGCACCTGCAGCACCACCTTCTGATTGCATTTCCTGTACCAAAACCGTTTCGCCGAAAATGTTCTTACGTCCGGCGGCAGCCCATTCATCTACATATTCTGCCATTGTAGACGACGGAGTGATGGGGTAAATAGCGGCTACTTCGCTGAACATATAGGAGATATGTGCAGCAGCCTGGTTACCATCACAGGTCAAAAATTTCTTCTGTTTTGTCATAGACTTTTACTATTAGTATTTAAAAGAATTTTATTAGTATAAAAAGCCAAAAAGCCAAAGCGGGATCATGTTGCCATCTCCTACTTCAACCTTATCAATAGCATAGTATAAATCGGGATTGTTTTTCACTTTCATACTTTCTTCTATCCTGAAATTATACTTTTCATTTACCAAAAAGTGAGCGTTCTTAATTCCTTCGTTCAGTTTATTGTCTTTCAAAAGCTGGTTATAGAAAAAAGATTCGCGCACAGCCTGTATGTTCACCTCCATCGGACGGATGGGGTACATCAGATTCGAATTGTACATATATACGGTAGAGGGTTTTTTCGGAAACGATTCGCCTACCGGATACAGCATATTCATCAAACGGGCATCGGTCAGATATTTAATGTAATTCATCACAGTTGCCCGTGAAGTTTCTATGTCTTTACTTAACTGGCTGACGTTTGGCGTACATGGCGCACTGATCGCCAGCAAATATAATAATTTTCGGAGCTTCGGCAGATAACTTTGCTCGATTTGTTTAATATAAAGGACATCTACCTCCAGCATCATGTTCATTGTCTTCAGCAGATTTTCCGAAAAATTACGTTTCTCCAGGAAAAACGGATAAAAACCATGATGCAGGTAATCCTGAAAATAAGCCATCGGTTTAGCTACCGAGCAAATATTACGGGCAATCTCCTGATGTTTTTCGATCACTTCCTCAAATGTATACGCCGGAAAATTGTTTCCCGACATCAGATTCAGAAACTCACGGAAAGAAAAACCACGTAAATTATATGAAACAACCTTACCTGAGAGGTCCGGATTCTCTTCTTTCAATCGCATAACCGACGAACCAGAGAAAATAATCTTCAGATCTTCAAAATTATCATAACAGTAACGTAACTCTTTCGACCATCCGGAATATTTAAAAACCTGGTCGATCAACAATACTTTCCCTCCTTTCGCCCTGAACTCAGAAGCAAAATCGACTAAAGTACGTTCCGTAAAATAAAAATGATTCAGATTTATGTATAGGCACTCCTTATTATCAGCACCAAAATGTTCGCGAGCATAATCCAGTAAAAAAGTAGTCTTACCCACTCCACGAGAGCCTTTAATACCGATCAACCGGTCATTCCAGTTAATCTCATCCATCAGCCCCCGGCGTACCGGTGCATGCAAATGTTCTACAAGGTATTTATGTGTTTTAAAGAATGCTTCCACCTTACTGTCTTACTATATAGGCCACAAAGATAGAAAATATCCGCTACTTTGCAATACCGAGATAGCAATTTTATTTTCAGTTGGCAATCCAAAGTTAACAATGCGTATTGACGTTTGAGAATTCGGAGTTGGCAGTTAATGGTATTTTTTAGAAATAACCACTAACTGTCAAACCCTTATCTTATTTATTCAATAATCGTTACCCATCCGTATGTATCAGGTTCATCACCATACTGGATACCACGCAGTTTATGATACAATTTTTCACAAACAGGTCCCGGCTTGCCATCTTTAGCAATTACATAAGACTTGTCAATGTCCAGATCGTCGATTTGTGAGATCGGAGCGATAACGGCTGCAGTTCCGCACTCTGCTGCTTCATCAAATGTTGCGAGTTCTTCCACTGGAACCGGACGACGTTCAACGGTCAGTCCCATATCTGCAGCTAATTGCTGCAAACTCTTGTTGGTGATTGAAGGCAGGATAGAATGAGACTGCGGAGTGATATAGCTATTACCACGGATACCGAAGAAGTTTGCCGGACCACATTCGTCCAGGTATTTCTTTTCTTTCGGATCCAGATAAAGAACGGCTGCATATCCTTTTTCCTTTGCTTTTTCACCGGCAACAAGGCTGGCGGCATAGTTACCACCGACTTTTATCGTACCTGTTCCCTGAGGAGCTGCACGGTCATATTCACGCATGATACAAACCTTTGAAGGTTGGAAACCACCTTTAAAATACGGACCTACCGGAGTTACAAAAATCATAAACATATATTCAGGAGCCGGTTTTACACCTACCTGTGCACCCAAACCAATCATCAACGGCCGGATATATAATGCTGCTCCACTCTCGTAAGGAGGAACAAAGCGTTCATTCAATTTCACTACTTTGCGAACAGCTTCCTCAAACATTTCCACAGGAAGTTCAGCCATCTTGATACCCCGGCTGGAAGCCTGCATACGTTTGCCGTTTTCATCCATACGGAACACACGGATCTTACCGTCTTTACCTCTGAAAGCTTTCAGACCTTCAAACGATTCTTGCCCGTAATGCAGACAAGTCGCTGCCATATGAATATTGATGATCTCAGAAGAACTAACTTCTAATTCTCCCCATTTACCATCACGATAGTAACACCGTACATTGTAGTCTGTCTTCATATAACCAAATGCTAGATCAGACCAATTAATATTTTCCATATAATGTCGTAATTAGATTATGATCGCAAAAGTAAGCTATTTCAGATGATAATTGTTACTTTTGCAGCAAAAATAATTAAAATATGAAAGTCATTGATTTGATAAACGGCAGTAAAACGACTGCTTTCTCATTCGAAATACTTCCTCCTATAAAAGGGAACAGCATACAAAAAGTGTACAATGTGATTGATAAACTAAAAGAATTCGATCCTAAGTACATTAATATAACCTCCCATCACAGCGAATACATTTATAAAACGCTTCCCGACGGAAGTTTTCAGAAAGTGAATATCCGCAAGCGACCGGGATCGGTAGCTATTGCTTCTGCCATTCAGAATAAATATGGCATTCCGGCCGTCCCGCATATCATCTGTAAAGGTTTCACGAAAGACGAAACCGAATATGCACTGATCGACCTTAACTTTTTAGGTGTTTACGACCTGCTTTTACTCCGCGGGGATGTAAAAACGTTAGAGGCAGGGCAGAACACCGATCAGTATCATGAACATGCAACCGGTTTACAGGAACAGGTAAACAACTTCAACAAAGGCATCGCAGTAGACGGTTCTACATTTGAAGCCAATGAAACCCCATTTTCCTACGGTATGGCCTGTTATCCGGAAAAGCATGAAGAGGCTCCCAATATGGATTCTGATATTTTCTACCTGAAGGAGAAAGTAAAAAACGGAGCTGATTACCTGGTAACCCAAATGTTTTTCGACAACGAAAAATATTATTCATTTGTGGATCGTTGCCGTGCAGAAGGAATCACTGTTCCGATCATTCCGGGAATCAAGCCCGTCGTATTCAAGAATCAATTAACGGTATTACCTAAAATATTCCGTTCCGATATACCGGAGCCGTTTGCCACCGAACTTCGTAAATGTAATAACGACGACGAAGTAAAAGCCGTTGGTGTAGAATGGTGTATCCAGCAATGTAAAGACCTGATCGCTCACGGAGTCCCCAGCCTGCATTTTTATACAATGATGGCAACGGATAGCGTCTATAAAGTTGCGAAAGAAGTATATTAAAAAAGAGAATCTCCTCCAAGACGGAGAACAACAATAAAAAGCCAGATAAACAAAATTATCTGGCTTTTTTATTAAAACCTTTTCTTTAAATTATCGATTTTACAAATTCCTGTTCAAATCTTTATCCTCACAATTATAGAAACCATCGATATGAATATTGTTTTGAGGATCAATCTCCACGACTGCAAAACTATTATTATCAGGAAGATTCCCCTCTATCATCCCTTTCATAGTCCAATAATGGATATTATTACGAAAACTATAATGCCCCGCATGATGATGTCCCTGAAATACAGCAAGCACATTTCCGTTTTCCTCCAACAGAGGAACAATATCATCTGCATTGCTGACACAAAGCTCTTTACCGATATCTGAAAAACGATCCAACAGCTGATGAATAAAGATTATTATCGGTTTATTTTTCTCTTTCAACTCCCCTTGCAACCACATAACCTGCTCTTTAGGAATAAAAGCCTTTGTCCAGTCAAAGTTTCCTTTATCATAAGGTGCTCCATCCAGATTATGATTTGCATCCAGAACAATGAATTTCAGACCATTAAAGGTAAACGAATAATATGTTTTCTTATCGGCATCACCATGATTGGACGTATGCTGCAAAAAGTCATCTTTAGAAATACTATCCATGTCATGGTTACCTAAAACATGATAGACCGGTCCCTGAAATGTTTGAAATTCTTTTTCTATTTCATCCAGATAAGTAATTGTTTGCTCCCTCTGAGGAACGTTATCCTGATCTTTAAGATCTCCCAGTTCAATCACGAAATCCAGCTTTGATTGGTTAAAAACCTTTATAGCTTCTTTCAGCTTATCCATCGTTTGAGGGAAATAACGTGTGCCGTAAGGTTCACGTCGCGAATAATGCAGATCGGTAACAATTCCGAACCGAACAGGATGCTGCTGACGATCACATGATATTAAAGAAGGAGAAGCAGCCAACAACAACACTCCCCCACATGCCTTTTGCAAAAATAAACGTCTGTTCATCATATTATTAGTTTCATGGATTTATAAGGTTATATCAAGAATTTGCCAAACACGACAAACTCTTGACACAGACTCACAAAGTTAATAAAAAGTCAATACCTCAAATTATAAAAAACTACCAACCAGGATTTTGTATCAGTTGCGGATTCAATGTTATCTCATTGATCGGAATGCATTCAAGATAATCCCTTTCCGGGTCAAAACCATATCCATTAGGGATCTGACCGATATAAGGATCCAGTAATCCGTTCTCATCTACCTTATAATTAATCTTTATACCTTCCCATTCCGATAAATCCAGAGGATATCCTTTCGGACGCTTTCCTTTAAGCAAACTATGGGCAGCCCATCTCATAATATCATCATACCGGAAACCTTCACAACCTAATTCAACAGTACGCTCTCTTCTTATTTCATATAATTCATCCGAAATTGCATACCCATAATCGGCATAGAATGAACGGGAAGCATCAGTCTGCACTTTAAAGTCTGGCATTCCTACTCTTTTTCGCAACAGGTTGATCGATTTATCATAATCTACCACCTCACCCAACTCACATTTCGCTTCGGCATAATTCAACAAAGCTTCAGCATAACGAAAAACAATAGATCCTGTAACACAATTGGTATTCCATGATACACCGCTTCCGGCCTGGGGATCTTTCGGATCATTCCCTTTCTTTATCTGAAATCCCGTATTGTTCAAATATTCACCCGACTGATTCAGGAATGGCTTCGTAAAGATACCTTTACCATACCCATTATCCCACATTACCATATCGGGAATCCAGATTGTCTGGGACAAACGCGGATCGCAATCCTCTGCGATCCTGGTCAGAAACTGACCACCTTTTACTGTCTTTCCAACCGATATATAGTCGTATGGTTCTCCGTTCTTTTTCAGATAATGATGAATTTGTTCCATTGTCAGGGAATTTCCAGCTGTCCGGTCGGATACATAAATCTGGAAAGAGTGTCCCATCCCCAGCCCTTTATCATAACGTTTCCAAAGAAGTGCCTCTTTATTAGAAGTCTGGTCCGTCAAAGAAAACATTTTGCAGTAATCCTCCTCCGGTGAATTGGTGGAATATAATCCTGTCGTATATTGAGGGTCCATCAACTCTTCCGCGGCCTCAACAGCCAAACGGAAATATTTATCCGGATCAGCACCGGAAGTTCCAAAAGTAGTACCTTTATGATACTTCTGCCAAGTTCCCTCATATAAAGCAACCCGTGATTTGAAAAGCAATGCCACCTCTTTACTCAATCGGTTCGAACCGCCATCTACCGATTTCAACGGATTCAAATATTCTATTGCTCTGTCCAGATTCCACAGGATCGAGTCGACAACAAGAATACGGGAATCCCTAGCCTTGTACAACTCCTCCGAATCTGTTTCCAGCGCTTTAGAGAACCAGGGAACATCTCCATAGGCACGCACTTTTTCAAAATAAAACCAGGCTTTGAAGAAATGTGCCTCTCCTACAAAATGCTTATAACTGTCGAAAGGATCTTTACACTTCCGATAATTGTCGAAAAACACATTGACACTCCGGATATTCGTCCAGTTCCACTCTTTATCGGAAGTAGAAGTCACAGGAGAGCGGGAACCATTCCATACAGTACTGGGTACACCTGTTATCTGTGTATCCGAACCTCTCGTTCCGTCCCATCCTAATAATCCTAAATAACTACCGACAACTTCAAATGCAGGAAGCGACGGATAAAACTGTAATGTATAATTAGCCAAGTCGCTGGTCGCTTTCCAGTAATCATCATTCCCAATCTGAGTCAACGGCTTTTTTTCCAGATAGTCTTCGCAAGAACTTATCAGTATTGCTAATAACAAGCCGATAGGCAATAATATTATATTTCTTTTCATTGCATCTATATTTTTAAGAGGATTCATTAAAATGAAACATTTAAGCCGAAAGACAGAACGGCCAGTGAAAACATGGATTTACCATTTCCGTATTTACCCAAATTCGCTGTTTCAGGATCAAATCCTATGGGCAAATTCGTCAATGTGAATACATTCTCGGCCGAACAGTAAATCCGGGCTTTCTGTAAACCGACTTTTCTAAGGACCGGTTGAGGTATCGAATAACCCAACTGCAAATTCTTAAGCCTCAAATAAGCTCCGTTTTGTAAATATCTCGTTTGAACCTGCTGATTCTTTTTATACAGGCTCGACTGACTGTATGGTCGGGGATAATAAGCATCCGTATTCACTCCCAACCCGGAATAGGTCGTCCCTTCCGCATCACGGTAATAATCCAGATGATGAGGGAATAAAGTCGTTTGATTCCAGTTATTGAATCCCCAGAACATATTACCGGTCAACCACAGGTCCCTTTTTGCCGTTCCCTGAAAGAAGGCCATTAAATCAAATCCTTTATAATCGGCCGACAATGTAATTCCAAACTGGTACCGTGGAGTATCATTACCTATTATCCGCAAGTCACCATGATCAGAAACTGTATTCTTTCCATTGTTTATCTTGCCATCACCATTCAAATCCCGATACACCACATCGCCGGTACGCCATATCTGAGCATTTATAAAATTCTGAGATTTACTTTGATTAATCTGGTCTGCTTCCTCCTGCGTCTGGATCAGTCCAACTGTTTCATATCCCCAGATTTCCCCAATTGTCTTTCCTTCATAATCGGTTGTCAAAATACCGGTCGGGTTATTATACTTAGTAACTACACTCTTATAATCAAACACCATGGCGGTAACCGAGTAAGAGAAATCATTATTTATCTTATCCCTCCAGGTTAAGGATAAATCCCATCCTCTTGTTCTCAATTCGGAGTTATTCACTTTAGGGATATCGGCTCCCAACACAGCTGGTAAAGCCTGGGCCGGTCCGAGACGGTCAAAAGTCAGACGCTGGTAGTAATCGGCAGTTATCTGCAATCTGTTATTAAAGAATCCCAAGTCAGCACCCACATCTACCGTTTTCGATGATTCCCACGTCAACACCGGATTAATTAAGTTCGGAGCAGTAGTATAAGCCGGACGTTTCCCGTTTAAAATCCATTCCAAATTCATTTTCGTACCTAACAAAGGTAAATCCTGATAAGCATCCACATTTTGATTCCCCAAACTACCCCATGATGTTCTTAACTTCAATGTATTTACATAAGGGGAAATCGGTTCCCAGAATTTCTCATGAGAAATATTCCAACCCAAAGAGAAAGAAGGGAATAAACCCCACCTATGATCTTTTGTAAACTTCGAAGTACCATCGTAACGGGCATTCACTTCCACCAGATACTTACCCATATAATCATAATTCAGACGGGCAAAATATCCCTGAGTAGACCAATGTGTCAAATCGTCCGTCGTTTGCATCTCGCCGGTAGATGTTGAAATAGAAGGGACTTCCGGTGTAATGAGTTCTTTTTTCAGTCCACTCAGATAATCATAAGAGTTTGATTCCTGCTGGAATCCCAGCATAGCAGCAAAATGGTGTTTATCTTTCAGATCAAATTTATAAGATGTATAGACATTCAACGAATTGTAAGAAGTATGTGATTTATACTTATTTACATACGAAGGAACCGTCGTCGGGATAGCAGATAACGATCCGTCTACCAAGTCTTCATAAGCTGTAAGATTGTTGGAGACAAAACTGGTATAAGGGAAATCTATCGAATAATCGGCACTGATCGTCCAGTTCTTCAACGGAGTAATTTCTGTTGCAAAACGTTGTAGTATTCCTCTTGTTATGGTTTTATCCGATCCGGCTTCAATCATAGGTATTCTTGACAAACGGGAATAATAACCGTTAGGAGATTTCAAAAATTGATTCGGTTGAGTACGGAAAATCTGATGGATCATCATATCATAATCACCTTCATCATCGTAGTTCGGATTCTCCCGGGTAGACTGAACGAGACGTGTATTGGACGACATTTTCCACCATTTGGTTAAATTCAGGTCCAATTTGGCATTGAAGTTGATCCGTCGGTAAGTATCTTTTCCAAAATTAAGAATACCTTTCTCATAAGCATGTCCGGCAGAAAGGAAGAAGGCTATATCTTTTCCACCTCCTTTGATAGACACGTTTTCCTGATTACGAACACCGGAACCGAAATGTACATCGATCCAGTCATTATTACCATTTGCCAATAAATAAGTGGCCCATTGATTCGGGTTTGTCGCATCAGGCACCGTCTCAGGTAAAGATGGATTATTAATGTAAGCGATAATCCGGTCTATCGTCTCTTCTGCAAATAAACGAGATTCCCCCTGATTGTCATGGAACTCATTCATAGCCCGTACAAATGTATAAGAATCAACCATGCGTGGTTTACGGATCGGCTTCGTAAAAGCAACATTGGCAGAAAAGTCTACCTGTATCTTTTCCTCGCGCTTTCCAGACTTCGTAGTTATAATGACAACACCATACGGAGCACGTGCTCCATAAATTGCAGAGGCAGCAGCATCCTTTAATACAGAAATATTCTCGATATCATTGGGGTCTATCATATTCAAGTCTCCCACTGTTCCATCGATAAGTACGTAGGGTTCTCCTTGTCCACGAATCTGAAGATTCAGTTTAGCTCCCGGCTCGGAACCGGCGTTCCCATAAGAGAAGTTCATGCCGGAAACGGTTCCTTGCAATACTTGCGAAACATTCGTCGACGGGCGGTTTTTCAATCTATCTCCATCCACCACTTCAATAGCCCCCGTCAGGTTTACCTTTTTCTGTGTTCCATAACCGACAACAACCACCTCTTCCAGTTTTTCATTATCTTCATGCATCACCAATACAATAGATTCCTGGGCCTTCACTTCCACCGGCTGATATCCAATATAGGAAAATCGCAATATGGCAGAAGAGGGAATGTTCTCCATTGTAAAGTTTCCATCAACATCCGTTATGACTCCCTGGTTAGAACCTTTGACTACGACATTCACCCCAATCAAAGGAAAACCGGTATCATCCTTAATATTCCCGGAAACAATCATTCCTTTTTGCTGCTGGGGAACAGAAACATTCTGAACAACAGGAGCCTGGGATACCTCCTCTTTTTTGACAACGATCTGTCGTCCTTTCACGACATAAGTCAATCCTGTCTCTTTAAATACATCTTTCAGAATATCTTTGATCGGTTGATCTTTGATATCTACATTCACTTTATGATTTAAATCTATTTTGGAAGCGTGATAGATAAATACATAATCGCTGTGATTTTCAATAAATGTAAATACATCTTCCAACGTTTTATCCTGCATGTGGATACTTAACCTTTCTTGCTGGGCAGGGATAGGTAAAGCTGATAAATGGTTAACAGAAATAGAAATAAAACATGCGGATAAACAAAAACATTTTAAATAATTAGTCATTTTGGGACTAATCGTCTTCATTTTTTTCATACCTTTGTTTACTAATTCTTTAAGTGAGTTACAATTTTAGAGAATTTTTAGGATCGGGTAATACGGCTAATATTATCCGATCTTTTTTGTTTTCCAACTTGATATAACCATAGGCTGTCTTATTTAGTTAATAATCTATCATTTCAACGATAAATAGAAATCACCCGAACTATCGCATTCCGATTTTACGGAAATCGATTCTTCAATAACATCCAGTACCGATCTGATATCTCCCTGCAAATCAAGTTTACCGGAAATAGGAATATCGGTTACCTCTTCATCATAACGGATATTTACTCCGTAATATCTTGCTACACGATTCAGGACGTCTCCGGTCCGGTCATTCTTCAAATACATCAGGTTATCTTTCCAACATATATATTTAAATACATTCACTTTTTCGGTCGATGTTTTTCCATCTGTAATACAAACTCGCTGATCCGGTGACATCATAACTTTCTCTTTCGCATCTGTCTCCACTTCAACACAACCTTTCACCAATACAACCGATGCTGATTTATCATTTCGATATGCTGTAACATTAAAGACTGTTCCTAACACTTTCACATCAAATTTCCCGGTCTTTACGATGAACGGACGTTGAGGATCACGCGCCACATCCAGAAAAACTTCGCCTTCAACAGCTATTTCTCTCCTTTTCTTATCAAATACGGCCGGGTATATTACATGGCTGCCAGCATTTACATACATCTTGGTTCCATCCTCAAATGTGATATTCATCCGTCTTCCTTTAGGAACAATAATATGGTTCAGTTCTTTTTCACTCTTAACAGCATGGACATTTTGTGCAGAATAGACCTGCTGTTTGTTGATGGAAACTTTTCCTTCCGAATCATAGTCAAGGATCGACTCATCCTCCAGTTTCAAATGATTACCGGAAGTAAACAAAGAAATTTCCGTTGTACTGTCAGCAACCATACTGTTATCATGTAAGGCAGCCACCAAAGAAGATTCACCGGGTACCAAATATAAAGTGGAGAAGAGAGCAACTCCAACAATCAATATGGCGGCCACAGAAGACCAGGCAAGACGGAATCTCGTTTTCTTTATTTTTACTTTTTCTTGTTCAGAGGCCAGCAATATTTGTTCAACAGCATTCCACGAGTCGTCAATCTCCTGTGGATTTACCTGTTCGATTTTTTTCATCAGATTAACCGATCGCCTGGCTTTCCTGAAAAAGTAGTTGTCTGATATGTTATCTTTCCTTAGCACGTTTCCTTTGTATTTACACTATTAAAACGATGGGACAGGAAGAACGTACTCAACGAAAATCAGAAATTTGCATTTAAAACGGAAAAAATATTGGAGGATAGGTTATTTAGCCAGTTCTACATGGAACCATTTAAAATTTTCGGCCAGGTGGGAAAAGACATCCAAATCTTCTTCTTTGTAATCCGCCTGATCCTTATATTCTTTTAGTTTAATGAAAAATAGTTCCTTTAATTTCAGTAAAGAGCGACATAGCAGATTCTTGCTTGACTGATAATTAATATCCAATATATCGGCTATATCCGAATGACTGGCTCCTAGCATATAATATAGGTAAAGAACTTCCTGCTGACGGGAAGATAGTTCAAGAAAGGCCAACCGCATAATTATAAAGTCATCGGAGGTCTCATCTTCAGGCGGAAAAGGAATCAGCCCCTTATCGAAAGACAACAGATCATCAATGCAAGGAAGAAACATATCCGAACGGGAGTTTTCGTGTTTCAGGTCATCGTATAACCGATTACGGAAGGCCAACAACAGATAACCTCTAACAGATTGAGTTGTCGACAACTTCTGATAGTTCTGGATTAATTTGGCGAAAAAATTCTGGATACAATCCTTTACTAATTCCTTATTGGCACAAAATTTACATCCATAATTATACAGTAGCGGATAATATCGCCTGTATAACTCAGCAAAAGCTCTCCGATCTCCTTTCAAACAAGCATCCCATATGTTAGTATCCGATAGCTGAGTCATAATTTAATTAGATGATTACCAAAAACAAATGTAAGGATTTATTTCTAAATCAATATTTCAAAATAATTACAAACTTAATTATTTTTATACACACTACATCGTAATGATTTTATCTTTTTGTCATTTTGATATTTATCCACCCTGATAATTTCATATTTCGGCCAAAGATACATTACGGTCAAATACACAGCATTCTCACGGACTTTTACACTATCAGAAACACACTAAAAGACGGATCAAACAAACTATTTAAAAGCATTCACTCCCTTTTTACTTCTTACCGCACATCATATCATAATAATCCAATCATATGGATAGTTAAAACCTTTGAGCATTAATAACCGATCCACAATCAAATCATGCTCGAGAACATACCAATTTCCACAAAAAATCATATTTTCTCTTCAAAAAGCCGCCTTATTTACAAATGTTAAGTCAGGACTTTTGAAGATAAAAGACCGGACTTTCAAAAATTTTCCTCCGGAACTATTTTGAAAAACGTCCGAATGAAAAAATTCAAGGCCTCTAAAACGACTAAATAGTTAATTATTACACTGAAACAAATACAGATGCAGCTTTTTTGTATCTTTGCGCGTCATTAAAAAAGACAATACAAACAACTTTTATTACAAACAAGCTAGTTTAATAAACAATCTGTCATTATCTATAAGAGAATTCTCCAGAGTATTCTGAGAGATAACTTATAGCTTTTCATACAAAAACAAAAAAAATCTGTTATATGGATAGGGGTTTTTGAAATATCTCTGTCTTAAAGATAAATTTTAAAAGAAGATTGAAATGAAATACATACTATTCATCGCTATGGATTTGGCAGTATATCCTTTTTTACTACTGTTCTATATCGCAAAATGTATCTTTGAGAAAATACAACCGATAACATTAACACATTATAAAGAAGAAAGAAAACAAGCCCTAAACAACCGTTAGAAGTTATTTAGGACTTGTCATAAGTTGTTCTTAAACTATTTAAATTTTACAGATTCAAGCTTTACCGGTCCGATCAACCCTGTTTTCTGCAAGGGAGAATCTGGCAGGTAATCATTTATTCCAGCCCATGTTTCGCGTTGTTCCTTCGGCAAGTTCTTATCGCCGATCATACGATTCACCCAGGTATTGACTACATCGATACGGAGTACATTCTTTCCTTGCTTCAATGCGGAAGAAATATCCACATGATACGGCATCGTCCATGCTCCACCTACATATTCTTCATTTACCCACACTTTGGCCAGTTTATTTACTTCACCAAGATCCAGATAAATCTGTTCGCCATCAGATAATGAACGATCGAAATCAAATGTCGTTGTATAAATCATATTCCCTGAGAAATATTTGATACTATCATTTGATGACTGTGACAAATCCTGAAGTTCTTCCAGACGGATTGAAGCGGGGTTGGATAGTTTACCATTAAACTTCACATTCCATGCCTCTTTCAGTTCCGAGACTTTAACCGGCTGCGGGAAATTCTTTGTACCGGCTGTCGGTTCTCCCTTTTTCCTGAATACTATAAATCCACTTTCATAACCATGTAATGTCACTGGAACAGTTGTTCCCTTATCATCTGAAGTAAATTCTGTCAGATCCCGTGTTCTTCCTGTTATAGGATCAAATAATTCAGGACGTAAACCTTTTACACGGAACTTAAGATCAGCCTTTTGAACAGACTCGCTCTGGTTGGAGATAAAGTATATCTCTGTATTATCCATCTTACGATGACTAAAAAGGAAGGGTGTTCCTGCCGGTATTCTGCAATCTTCTACACATCCGATGTTTGAGAATACCTCTTCCAGGCCGACACCGTTAAACAACATGCCTTTACCCACTTGACCAGAAGTGACATTCGTACCATCGATCTTTCCCCATAATTCGGTAGCCATACTCTTCACCTGTTCGTCAGCTGCAGGCTGATTCTGAAGACTGGGAGAATGTGTTGGAGGAGTTCCCAACACAACTGCCCCATCCATAACCAACTGTTTGATCTTCGTCAGGACTTCCGGACGCATCGTATTTATTCGTGGTAAAACCAATACACGATAAGTCGTTCCATGCGGTAACGTTATCAATCCGTCTTTTACAGTTGCATCACGGAGCAAGACCTCTGCATTGATGTAATCGAACTGATACCCCAAGGGTAAAGCAGGATCCTGGATACCGGTCATCTTCGGTACATCCTCACCTATAAAATAGGCGACATCTGCCATATTTAACCCTTGGCGGAGCATATAGTTACAACGCTTTATATAATTAAGGAACAAATCGATATGGGAATACCAGGTATTCGTACGATAAAACTCCGTACCGAACCACGCATTCGTGCCGGGGTATCTATCTGAATCGGCCTGCTGGATAAAGACATGCAACAAGGTATTGTTTATTCCTTCTGAGAAATATTTATCGGTACGTTGCTTTGCATCAGCAGGCACACGGGAGAAAGCCGGTCCTCCACTCGTATTTGACTCGGCTGAGACAAGAGGTTTTCCATAAATATGTGCACAAGAAGAAGCGGCACGGTTCTCTATATTACCCAGGTTGTTTTCCCACGAAGGAACGACATTGGGTAACCAATACTCACCTCCTACTTCATCAGATTGTCCTCCATACATCAGAAATTCCGCAGGGAAACCCCAATGGCCATAATTCTCCAACCAGGTCGTTAAACCGTGTTCATGAGAGAGTTCCCTGAAACCTCCAACATAATCATAAGCAACTCTATCTGCTACCAAACGGCGCATATCCCATAGAAATTTATCAGACTGCACCTGGCTACCAACTACCTGGCCGAAATAAGCCGGAATAAAAGGTAAGGCATCATATCCGTAACGTTCCTTGAAGCTACGCAGAAAATCATCCGTAAAATTCTGACCGCCGGATTCATAACTATCCTGTACAACGACCTTGAATGTCTTACGATCTTCAGCCGGAATACGTTTCAATATTTTACCTATAAAAGCATCGAAGTGGCTTGCCACATGCTTCTTATTTATCTTATCCACTTCCAATCCAGTACCATCCGGGCCGGCCGGATTATTAGTTACAGTCGTTGAAGTCATCCCAGTTCTTAATATCTCCCACTCTCCTTCAGGCACATCCCATGTCAATGTTCCGTCAGCAGTCATATAGTCCGATATATCCAATACACTTTCAGGATTAATGTTTAATGAAGCATCGGATACTTCCGGCTGATCACGCCACATGTAATAATCCCATTGAGGAAGAGGGTCCTGAAACATTTTGGCAAACGTTTTGGCCGCATAGTTTTCAATACGGGGAGTAGAAGAAAGTTCGATTTCTGCAATACCACCTTCCTGATGGGTATTCTTAACCAACAAACGGAAATCAGTAGCTTTCACCTCATCCAATGTCATCACAACCGGTGCAAAAGGTTGGAAACCAACAATTACAGCCAGATGATGCCAGTCTATTACAAATTGAGAAATAGTACGATAGGTATTTCCCTCCTTCGCCTGTAATTCAAATGTAGCATTTATATTCGAATGGGAAGGATAAATTGTCAGACTACGGGCAGTAAACTCTTTCTGCGTCTTTATATCAATACTATAATCGACATTCTGAGGAAGACGAACATCAGACAAGCAATCGCCATCAAACATTTTTTCCATCTGTTTCAATGTAGGAGAAACAGAAATCCGGGCATTGGATGAATTCAATACAAATTGCTTCGATGACGATGAAGGATAAGCAATGACTTTCACATCCTGGAAATCATCTTTCGGTTTCTCCAGCTTGACAGTTATTTTCTGAGGACCTTTTACCGTCAGGTCTGAATGCGTCAGATAACGCATAGACTGACTAGTTTTTATCCATGGACCACCGGCCTGTGTCCATCCCGGAGAATTGAACAGGCCTATTTCTATATCCAACTCTGAAGCTTTCTTCAAAGCGGTATGCAAAATCTCCCACCATTCATCGCTCATTAACCGTACATTACGTCCACCTTCATAAGGTTCAAAATAATTGTGCCCGATAAAAGCTCGGTTAATACCGACACGCTTCATTTCTTCCAAGTCCTTAATTACTCCTTCCTTGGATATATTTCCACACATCCAATACCAGTATACACTTGTCCGGACACTTTTCGGAGGAGAGGCAAACTCTGAATCCAACCGGGAATTATCGGCTTTAGAACCAGAGCAGGACATAGCCAATAGAGCAAAAGCTATTATACTAAGATATCTTTTCATAATTCACATTATTAATAAGTAAAGGCTCTTCACCCGGAAGAAAACCATGATAAAGAGCCTTGTTTTTTTATTTAAAAATAAGGGCTCAATGCCGCTTCAGATGCCGGTAATGCAAATAATAGCGGAATATTGGTGTACGCCGAAGGAGAAACTGTATAACCCTGGGGGAAATAATAAGCCTGAGGATTCGCTTTCACACGTGCACCGTAAGCTTTCATCATGCTTTCGGCATTTCCGCTACGCACCAAATCCAACCATCTCTTATTCTCAAAAGCCAGCTCGACACGTCTTTCCCTTAAGATTGCTTCACGGATGGCACCCTGTCCTGATGCTGTACAATCGGACAGACCGGCACGTTGTCTCACCTGATTCAGATACCCCAGAGCTTCACCTGTTTTATTCTGCTCATTGGCCGCTTCTGCAAGGAATAACAACGTCTCTGCATAACGATATACAGGCCAGTTATCATTCGTATTTCCTGATAAAGCATGCGAATGGCAATACTTCTTTATATAAGGACATGGCTCACCATTAGCGATCAACGTTCCTACAGAAGCATCCTTTCTCAAATCACCGGATTCATAAGCTGCAATAATATCAGGAGTAGGTATATTGTAACCTTCCACCGTACGAGCGGATTCTGCAATCCCTGTAATAGCCGTTATTTCATCTGCGGAGATAGGTTGCGGCAAGAAAGTATAGAAGAAATAGCTTGCATAACCTTCAGTACCCTCTTTAAACTGGATCTCGAAAATAGACTCTTTATGATTCTTATTGGAGGTTTCATAAATCTGATTGTAATCCGATAACAACTCATAACCCGTCACCTCTTTCAGGATCGATTCAGCTTCAGACCATTTCTTCAAACTTATATACACATTCCCTAAAAGCATCTTGGCAGCCCCCGATGTAGCACGACCGGCTTCCTGACTTGCCTTGTCCGGTAATAGATTTGCGGCTTGCTGAGCATCCGAGATAATCTGGTTATAGATATCTTCTACAGGAGACAAAGGCAGGGAAGTTTCTTCCAACGTCTTTACTGGTGTCAGATGCAAAGGTACACTGCCAAAATATTGAACCAGGTCGAAATAAGCAAAGGCACGTAAGAAATAAGCCTGACCTTTTATATTGTTCTTTACACGTTCGTCAAACTCTATACCGTCGATCGGTTCCAACAAATGGTTCACACGAGAAATAACAGAATAATTCGATGACCATTTATTCAATGGGATTCTATTATCTGCCTGCTCTATAAAATCCTTTATATATTCACCTTGAATGGTTCCACGGTCATTGGGATTGAATTTATAGGTTGTATTATCAGATCTCAATTCACCCATCGCCCATGCACCTTCATTTCCACTATACATTCCACGGAAAGGAGCATAAGCACCATTTATAGCCTGTTCAAAATCGCTCTGACTCTTATAATATATTGCAGAACTTAACGTCGTTTCAGACGGTATGTCCAAAAAATCATTTGTACAACTACTTAACAGGAAAGTAATTCCCAGGAACGTTATATACTTATATATTTTCATAACAAAATAGACTTATTAGTTTATTATTTATCAATCGATCGTCAAACTTATACCTAATGTAAAGGTACGCGGTACCGGATAGGTAGAAAAGTCAATTCCCTGCAACAAGGCACTTGGCGAATTACCATTTTGATCAACACCGGCTTCCGGATTTCCATACGGATATTTAGTAAATGTATACAGGTTCTGAATACTTCCATAAACCCTTAAGTTACTGATACCCTTTATTGTTGCACAAGGAATGTTGTAACCTAATGTCACATTATTGATGGTCAGATGGCTACCATTATATACGCTTCTGGAATGATTAGAACGGTCAGGTTCCGTTGCTCCGGTTGATTTTCCATATAATCCGGCACCCGGGTTTTCCGGTGAACGCCATCTGTCTTTCACAGCCTTTAGTACATTAAATACACCATCCAGATTGGTAATACCTTCTTCATTCGCCCATACTTTGTTTCCATAAGTTCCGGAAGTTACAATAGACAAATCAAAATTTTTATAAGAGAAGTTATTAGTAAAACCGAATACAAATTTAGGGAACGGGTTACCGATTTCTGTTTTATCCCCGTCTACATCAGTTAATGTAATAACATTATCACCATTAATATCTTTGAATTTAATAGTTCCTACCTGTGAGTCCACCATCTTAGGTGAGCTATCGAAATCATTTTGATCGACATAAACACCTAGCTGAATCGGCCCGTAGAACTGACCTATACGACCACCGACCTTGGTAATTGTAGAAACACGTTCCGCATAAGCTACGATCTGATTACTACTTCCTGACAAAGCCAACACTTTATTGTCACTAAAGGCAATATTGAAATTAGTACTCCACTTAAATTCACCTACCAGGTTTTTGGTATCCAAAGAGAATTCATGTCCCCAGAACTTCAACTTACCAACATTACCTGTGAAACTGGAGAAACCGGATTCCTGAGGGATCGGCAGGTTATAAAGCAGTTCGGTCGTACGTTTATCATAATAATCGTAAGTAAAATTAATACGGTTATTCAAGAAACCAAAATCAACACCTAAATCCAGTTGCTTAGTCGTTTCCCATCCCAGATTATCATTACCCAACTGTGTTACAGCTGTTCCACTGGAAGATGTGTCGCCAAATACGGTATTAGCACTACTTACTACATTATAATGTGTATAGTTACCTATATTATTATTACCTACCAGTCCATAACTACCACGAATCTTCAGGAAAGAGATTGGTTCTATCTTTTGCATGAATTCTTCTTCACTGGCTACCCAGCCTAAAGAAACAGACGGGAAGTTACCCCATTTATTATTTCTACCGAAACGGGAAGAACCATCACGACGGATACTTGCATTTAATAAATAACGTCCTTTATAATCATAATTCAAACGAGCCAGATAAGAGATCATACTCCACTCCTGAATATCCATAGAAGGATTATTTTTAACCAAAGCCATATTGATCGTTTGGATACGGTCGTCTGGGAAATTGGATCCTGTAATTTCCGAGTAATCACTACGATATTGCTGTACAGTGTAACCACCTAAAATATCGAAAGAATGGTCACCGAACTGTTTTGCATACGATACTGTATTTTCAGAAAGCCAGGACCAATACCGGAATGTTTTATCAGCCAGATAAGCATTGATCTTACTTGGAGCCGCAGCAAAAGCACGTCCGGCTGTAGAAGGCTGGAAATAATGGGTGTTACTATTTCCTAAATCCACACTGATACTTGTTTTTAACTTTAAATCTTTAATCAGTTCATATTCCAGATAACCATTGGTCAATAAACGGTTCCATTGAGATTTGTTTGTAATATCTTTCGCTGAGCGGATCCAGTTCGGGGTTTCAAATGAGGTTACACCCGGTGTCGTTACTGTAACCGGTAACAAACCGTCTGCATCCTTCCAGGAAAGAATCGGAGGTGTTAATCTGGCATTATCCAGCAAACCGCCACCACTTCCAAAGAATCCATCGGCTGGAGGTGCATCATCGAAACTAAAGCTCGGTGCAATATTAAAGGCAATCTTAAATTTATCATTGAATTTATATTCATTATTCGCACGTGCTGTAAAACGATTATAAGAAGAATTATTTACAACACCTTCCTGTCTGAAATAACCCAATACAACAGAACTTGTAAAATCACCTTTACTAGCATTTACAGATACACTATAATCACCGATCATGGCAGTACGCAACATCGCATCGTACCAGTCATAACCTTCACCATACTGAGACGGATTCTTGAAGGCATCAGGTACATCTATCCCCATGTCTTCATAATGTTCTTTTCTGAATTGAGCCCATTCCGTACCATTCATCAATTCTGGACGCCCGTTTTTAGGAACCTGCTGGATACCCGTATAAGCATTTGCACTTACCTTGGTTTCTCCGGCTTTTGCCCGTTTGGTCGTTATCAGTATAACACCGAAGGCCGCTCTCGAACCATACAAAGAAGTAGCAGCAGCATCTTTCAAGACCGTCATGCTTTCTATTTCGTTCGGGTTGATGTTATTGATATCTCCCACGATCGGAAAACCATCGACAACATATAGAGGTGTAGAGGATGTAGAAATAGAAGCAGCACCACGGATACGGACATTTACACCTTGCCCCGGTCTACCTGAACCCTGACTGATCTGTACACCGGTTACTTGTCCCTGCATCTTCTGAGAGAACTGACCGACAGGCAGATCGGAAAGATCATCCAGCTTAACTGTTTCCATAGATCCTGTTACACTTCTCTTATTCTGAGTACCATAGGCAACAACAACTACTTCGTCCAATGTTTTTAGATCTTCCTTCAAAACAACATTAAAAGAAGTTCTATTACCAACCGGTGTTTCATAGTTTGTATAACCGATATAAGACACCTCCAAAATAGCATCATCCGATGTTTCCAACAAGAACCGACCATCTATGTCTGTTACCGTTCCATTAGTCGTCCCTTTAACCATTACATTGGCTCCAATAATAGGTACACCTGCTGCATCAACGACTGTTCCCGTTATTTTTTTTCCAATCTGGGATATTACAGGATTTGATGATTTTGCGGATAATACAATTCGATTTTCTACAACTGAATAACCGACATTAGTACCAGAAAAGATAACATCCAATACTTTAAATATATCAGCATCATCAACAGATACCGATACTTTACGATTCAAATCTACATGACGATTGTTGTAAAAAAAAGAAAAATTACTCTTTGATTCTATTTGCTCCAATACATTCTGCACAGTCTGATTTTTAGTATCCAAACTAATCCTAGCTGTTTGTGCATAACTACCAGAGGCATGTAGTAAGCTAATAGAGCTAATCATAAAGATAAAAAACAGCTTCATAACCAATGGGATTTTTTTTAAGGTTAACACAAGTGACTTTGTCACCCATATCAATTGGGCAATAAATAATTTTTGCATAACTTTGTATACTCTTTTAAGGTAAAAAAATGATTTGATACGAACCTGTCGCCAAACAGGTTTCTTTCAGTTTAATTTTTTCATTCGGATGAATACGCCAATATTTATCCGAATGTTTTTGTTTCAAGGGGGTCTGTTTGCCATACGCTTTTGTTTTTAATAGATTTCTACTTTACTTTTTCTATCCAATTTATTTTCTTTCGGAAGATAGCGCCACTTTATTCCGGAAGAAGCATTGAATATATCCAATATCTGTTCTAATCGATGATCGGTAAAGGATCCGGTAAAAAGATCGTTTACATATTTATTATTTGATACTACAAATTCCACGTTATATCTTTTTGTCAACATACGAATCGCTTCTTTAAAAGGAGTCTTCTTAAAAACAATCATTCCTTCTTTCCAAGAAGTCTCTGTTTCTCCACTTGTGTGATATATTCTTGGTCGGTTTGCCTGTATGTTGTAAACCAATTTTTCACCGGGTTTCATATCAACCTGACCGGACTTAGTAATAAAAGCGACTTTTCCACTGATCAATGTTGTCGAAACAATAGAATCCCACTTAAATGCTTCCATATTAAAAGATGTTCCCAAGACTTCCACTCTGGCATTGTGAGGAGTAGTTACAACAAAACGTTTTTCCGGGTTCTTCACCACCTCAAAGAAAGCCTCACCCTCTAACCGAACTGAACGAAGATCTCCTTCAAATATCTCCGGATATGTCAACGAAGATTCAGAGTTCAAATTAACCTTCGTACCATCCGGCAATGTAAGATTGGTCATCATTCCCGGATTTGTCCGTACTTCCAACATCCGTATATCCCGCTTTTCCGGAATAAGTACTTGCAACAGGTAAGCGATCAACAACGGGATAAATAAGATTGCAGCCACCCGTTGTCCCCACATAAACAATACCTTCAACTGACTTCTACGGATACGATCATCTACTTTATTTAAAGCGTTATCCGTATTCACCATATCCATTATAGAAATAGTGTCTGTCGCCAAATAAATCAACTGTATCTGTTGAGCTATCTTATAATGATCTTCCGATTGACGGATCCAGTCTTCAACCACCTCTTTTTCCTCCGTAGAAACATTACCTTCGCAATAACGGGGAAGAAGTTCCTCTATAATATCTATATTTCTTTCACTCATTAAATCTCTTTTTATTATTATGACAGGTCCCGGAACATGAGTTCCTAAACAGAAATCGACTTTTTTCAAAAAAAATTATGATATTTGCTCTGAGATATGATTAAAGACATGAAAAGGAGTATACTTCAAGAGCAATATCAAAATGAGAATTTTCTTCTGTCGGCACTACGCCAGTCAGACAGGAAAGCATATTCTTGCTTATTCCGGAAATATTATCCTATGTTATGTGCATACTGTCACAAATTTATTTCTTTAGAAGATTCTGAGGAGATCGTACAGGATGTTCTATTTTGGTTATGGGAATCCCGTAAAGAGTTAGTTATCGAAAAATCGCTCAGCCAATATCTGTTTAAAATAATATATAACAGGGCGATTAACAAAATAGCCAGTTTGCAAGCAAAGAATAAAGCAGATACAGTATTTTTCGAACAAATGCAAGATATGTTGCAGGATACCGACTACTATCAGATCATCGAACTAAGAGAATTACTAAAAAAAGCTATCAACAAATTACCCGACAGTTACCGGGAAGCATTTGTCATGCACCGTTTCCAGCATAAGACCTACAAAGAAATAGCCGAACAGGTTGGAGTATCAAGTAAAACAATAGACTATCGGATCCAACAAGCTTTAAATATATTACGCAAAGAATTAAAGGATTACCTACCTCTCCTGTACTTTATTCACCTGGTCTGAAGGTATATCGCACTGATATCTTCTTATTTTTCCCGATTATTCGTACCTTTGTTCTAACAATACAAAAGGAACATTCATGTATTTCAAAGATATAATCGGTCAGGAAGAAATAAAAAAACGACTTATCCATTCAGCACAAACGGGTGTTGTACCTCATGCCCAGTTATTTACGGAACAGGGAGGAGCGGGAGCTTTTCCTTTGGCATTAGCTTATGCCCGTTACCTGAATTGCACACACCGGACAGAGACGGATGCCTGCGGAACATGTCCTTCCTGTTTGAAATACAATGAACTGGCACATCCGGATTTACATTTTGTATTTCCTATTGTTGCCAAGAAAGAAAAGAAAAAGGAAGTCTGCGATGACTATTTGACCGAATGGCGCAGTTTCCTGAAAGAACGTCCTTATTTCAATATAGATGGATGGCTCGATTACATCGACGCCGGTAATTCCCAAGCCATCATCTATTCAAAGGAAAGCGATGAGATTATCCGTAAGCTGAATCTGAAAATATACGAAGCGACCTATCGTATCTTATTGGTTTGGCTACCAGAAAAAATGCATCCGACCTGTGCCAACAAATTATTGAAGGTTATCGAAGAACCTCCTTTAAACACCGTTATCCTGATGGTCTCTGAAATACCCGATCAGATATTAGGGACAATCTTGTCACGTGCACAACGGATCAATGTCCGATCTATTCACCCTGAAGCGATCACGACAGCCATGATGACACAATTCGGTTTGGCAGCAGACGACGCCAAGCATGTTGCCCACCTGGCAAACGGTAATTATTTGAAGGCTGTGGAAGCAATCAGCCTGAGTGAAGAAAATAGCTTCTACCTAGAACAATTTAAAACAATGATGCGTAACTCTTGGGCACGCAACGTAAAAGGGATGAAAGCAATGGGAGATATCCTGGCTGGTATCGGACGCGAACGGCAGAAAAACTTCCTACAATACTGCCAGCACCTGATCCGTGAAAACTTTATGTACCGCTTCCAATCTCCGGAATTGAATTATATGAATATAGATGAAGCTGGATTTGCCGTCAAGTTCGCTCCTTTCGTCAACGAAAGGAACGTATTCGATATCATGGAAGAACTAGCCAAAGCAGAACGGCACATTACACAAAACGTAAATGCCAAGATGGTATTCTTCGATCTTTCACTACGACTGACGGTTCTTATAAAACGATGAAAGAAAAGAAGTTTTCAGATTCTTTTATTCCGCCAATTCCCTTTCCAAAGATAGAAGAATGAGATCAATAACATCCCGTTATAAGCATACTCCGTTGTCCAGCAAACAGCTACATCCGCCATTAACCAGGCACCAACCCAATAGGTATAAGCTACATATACAAATATACTGGCCATATCAATCAGTAACGCAGACTGTGTATTTCCAGTTCCCGACACACTGAAGAAATAAATAAAAGCAGGAACTGCCAGGATATAAGAGGAAAGCATTACCCATAACGAAGGGATAGAGCTCTGTATCAAGTCCGGGTTATCTGTATATATCCTCAAAACCAGGTCCGGAAATAAAGCAATCAACGCACCTATCGGCAACACGAAGAAATAGCAAAGACGGATCATACGCCTGCACAATCCCATCACCTGATCCGATTTCCCTGAACCGATCAGGTTACTTACCAACGAACTCGAGGTGGAAGCAAAAGCATTGACGAACATAAACAGGAAAGAGGAGATACTACGTACTACATTGGTGATAGCCAACGGTCGTTCTCCCTGATGCTCCATCACAACAAAGAAGATAAACCAACCTAAAAATGCAATACCATGTTGCACCATGATCCAGATGGAAACACTTAATATCTGCCTGAGCATCCGGAAATCGATCCCGGAGAAGCTGAACATAGCATATTTCTTATAATCGATTTTTTTCCAGGTGTAAAGAATAAAAAACAATACCGACACGGCTTCCGAGATAGAAGAGGCGATAGCTGCTCCGGCAATCCCCAACGCCGGAAATCCGAATTTACCGAATATCAGGATATAATTCAACATTACATTAGTCAACACCATCACAACCGAGTTGGCTGTCAATATCTTCGTTTTGGTGATACCGACATAAAAAGCCCTGAACATCACCGCTATAAACGAGAAGAAAAAGCCATAAACACGCCAGTCGATATAACTCATAGTAGCTTGATACACATCATCCGAACCGATCAGTTTCCGTAATATAACAGGAGAATAGAAATGAGAAATGGTAAACAAGATTCCGGCCAATAATAACAGGAAAAGCGTACCTTGCATAAATACCGGACCGATCCGGGTATAATCGTGCGAGCCATTCCTCCGGGCCATCAATACCTGCGCTCCGACACTGAAGCCAAACCCCAGCATATAGATCACCAGATAATAAACTCCGGCCAATGCCGATGCACCAAGCTCCACCTCTCCTACCCGTCCCAGGTAAGCCGTATCTGTTAAACCGATCATGTGCTCCATCAGCAAGCTGATCAGTACAGGATAGGTTATCTGCCAAATTTGTTTATTCGTAAATTGCATATTGGATATTCAAAAAGGGTTGCAAAGGTAATAATAAGATGCATTCCATACAATATAACCGATAAATATCCGTTTATCAATTTGTCACTGCCATGCCATGTAAATCGGATTACTATACCGGGTATTTGGAATTACTATACCGGGTAATATTTTTTAACGTATTAAAATGACAGGGAAGAAAGTAAATAGATAACATAAAGATATAAACGATGATCCTCAAAATATTCCTGACATTCCTTATGACCGTCAGTTTTTGCAGTTGCAGCGGACAAAACAGTCATGCAAACAGTATTACTACTGCCCCCCCGATGCCTATCAACCGTTTCGATAAAGAAGTGTTTCAACTGATCAATTCAGACGACAGTACACTCAACCAACAGTTACTGGCCAGATATCCCCAAATGACTGAAATTCTGGGTAAAGGTATTCTGAACATGCAATCGCCGGATATGCCGGGCTTCTTTACGAAGCTTGAGAACTTTTATTCGGAGCCGACATTGAAAAGCCTTTATAGCGATGCCATTCAGAAATATGACTCCGTAACAGAACTGGAACAGTCGCTCGGGAATGCTTTTGCCTGGATACATGAAAACTTCCCGACCATGCAGATCCCGGCTTTATATATGCACGTCTCCGGCTTCAACCAGAATGTATTGGTAGGAGATAGTTTATTATCGCTCTCTATCGACAAATATATGGGAGAAGACTACCCTCTGTATCAGGATTTCTTTTATGACTACCAACGCCGTAAAATGCAGCCGTCACACGTAGTTCCCGATTATGTAGCAGGTTGGCTGATGTCCGAATATCCGTTTACAGGAAAAGAAAATGTACTACTCGACCGCATGATCTATGAAGGTAAGATCAAATATCTGGTTCTATCCGCTCTACCGGAAATGACACCGGCCAGTCTGTTCGGTTATACGAACGAAGCATGGGAATGGTGTAAAAACAACGAAGCGAAATTATGGAAAGCTATCGTGGAGCGTAAACATTTATATACTCCCGACCAAATGACGACCATGAAATACTTCGAAGATATGCCTGCACAGTTCCTGACAAGCGATGCACCGGGGAATATCGGAAGTTGGATCGGACTGCAAATCGTAACCCAATATATGAAGGAAACAAATGCAACTCTTGAAGCATTGATGAAAAACGAAAATGCACAGGAGATACTGACTTTATCCAAATACAAACCATAGGGCATAAAAAAACCGCCCTATTCTCACGAACAAGACGGATAACCTAATCTAACTTAATTCTAATACCATGAAAAACACTATATCTTAATAACAGGCCTTGAAGAAAAAAGTTCAACGAACCTGTTTATTTTAATTTCTTTCACAAAATAAAGATCGTGTGAAACCAACAGCACCGTACCTTGATAGTCTCTTATTGCTGCGGTTATTATATTAACACTCTGTATATCCAAATTGTTCGTCGGTTCATCTAAAATAAAAATATCCGGCGTGCTATTGCTGACCATCAAGCAACAGATAGCCAACCTCATCTTCTCTCCACCGCTTAACTTGGAACAGGTTTTATCCCATGTGCCGACCGGAAAAAGAAAACGACTCAGGATCATTTTTAACTCATGTTCCGGTTTGGCGAACAGGTTGAATTGCTCCAACTGTTCAAAGACTGTCAGGTGGGGCTTCACGATCGAATATTCCTGGTCGATATATACATATTTGAAATCGGCACGGTCGATAGAACCGTCGGTCGGCTCCAATTCACCCAAAATCAATTTCAGCAATGTCGTTTTCCCTGTGCCATTGTTACCGCTGAACTGGATACGGTCGCCACTTTTAATCTGTAAATCCAGCGGTTCAGGCCATAAACGATCCGGGCCATATCCAAAGTTCATCCCTTTAATGGTTACCAGTATTTTGCCGGTATGAAGATTAGGGGAGTTAAAATCGGTTTGCATCTGTCGCATATCTGGTAAAGCGGTCTGGATATCCGTAATGGTAGAACTGATCGAACTCATTTTCTCATCATGTACATCCTTTAGTTTAACGGTGCTTTGTTCAGCATGCTGTTTCATAGCTCCCATCATTATCCGGGGGATACCTTTCCTTACAGCTGCTTTCTCTCCTCTTACACTCGATTTATTCTTCCTCTCCAATGCTTCCCTGGCTGTTTTCTTTGCCAGGCGCAACTCTTTTTCCTTTTCATTCAACTGATTTTGTAGGGCTATTAATGCCTGTTCCTTTTGTTCTTTATAAAATTCATAATTACCACCATACAGAGTTATTTTACTTCTGTCCAGTTCACAGGTATAAGGTAACAGATTCAACAAAGTCCGGTCGTGGCTCACGATAAGCATCGTAGCACGGCTCGACTCAATAAAGCTATATAACTTATTTCTGCTTCCGGTATCCAGATGATTGGTCGGTTCATCCATCAGGATAATTTCCGGCGAATGGATCAGCAAGCCGGACAGGAATACTTTTGTCTTCTCCCCGCCACTGAGCAGACACATCGGCTGATCCGGCTGTACATATTCCAATCCCCAGAAGGAAAGGGCCGCCAGACTGCGCTCCTCAATATTCCAATCGTCATCAAGCATCGTAAAATTCTCCTCGGAGGCATCGCCAGCAATAATGGCATGCAACGCTTTGATCTTTGGTTCCACCTGTAAGGCCTGCATAACCGTAAGTTGATCGTATTGCCCGAAATGTTGGGGCACATAATAGGGTTTGGAAGAACAAACGACCTCACCGGAAACAGGTTTCAATCCGCCTTCAATAATACGTAGCAAGGTGGATTTACCGGAACCGTTATTCCCGACTAATGATAATTGTTCTCCTTTATTTACTGTCAAATTAATATTCTGAAACAGTGGTTCTTTATCCGCATGGATATAGCTAAGCTGCTGTACTGATATGCACATAGTCTAATTACTTTAAAAATGTTAGAAACTGAAATGGATTAAAAAAATGTGCCGGAGAATGGCACCTGGATAGCCGGGAGGGTAACAAATAAGACTTTCAGTTCAAGGACTGAAAGTATATACTACTACTATGCAAAACCGGCTTTACTTAAGATATTTTCATCGGAGTATTTATAAAATTATGCGACAAAGATAAGAATACTTTTTCCATATATCCAAATAGTATGCAAAATCTGTATTAAACCATGTCCCCTTTCCCGTTGTTATAAGGAAAAATGAAACGAGAAATGTCAAAACATACAAGCAAAAACACGCTCGAGCAGATCGAAACAACAGAAAGAGCCTGGTGGAAAGAGGCTGTTATATATCAAATCTATCCCCGTAGTTTTAAAGACAGTAATGGCGACGGTATCGGCGACCTGACCGGTATCCTTACTAAACTGGACTATATACAAAGCCTGGGTGTAGACGTAATCTGGCTAAATCCTATCTTCCTCTCTCCCAACGATGATAACGGATATGATATCAGCGATTATTACGAAATCATGAAAGAATTCGGTAATATGGAAGACTTCGACAGGCTGCTCCACGAAATCCATAAACGGGGCCTTCGTCTCGTACTCGACCTGGTAGTTAACCACAGCAGTGACGAACATCCCTGGTTTGAGGAAGCACGTAAATCGCGCACCAATCCCTATTATACTTATTATCATTGGTGGCCGGCCGAACAAGGAGAACCTCCTTTACGTCCCAGTTATTTCGATGAAGACGGTACTGCCTGGGCTTATAATAAGCAGACAGACTCTTATTATCTTCATTATTTCTCCCGAAAGCAACCAGATCTCAACTGGGAGAACCCTGATGTAAGACGTGAGATTTTCGATATGATGAAATTTTGGTTCGACAAAGGTATCGACGGCTTCCGTATGGATTCTATTTCATTGATTGCGAAAGATGTTTCATTCCCCGAAATAAACATAAAACAATTCCCCGGCTTATTCGAGTTTTATGCAAAAGGTCAACATCTGCATGATTATTTGCATGAAATGAACCGTGCTGTTTTAAGCCATTATGATTGTATGAGTGTAGGAGAAGGTTCTGCCGTACCGGTTGAAGATGTTGCCAAATTCGTCGATCCGGATCGTGAGGAGCTAAATATGCTTTATCATTTTGACGCAGCCCGTATCCGGAACACATCACTTCCTGATTTCCCGGACACAGGTATCGATTACAGCCTGATCAGTCTGAAAAAGATGTTCGCTGAATGGGATAAAGCGGTGGATAGAGGCTGGCCCTCCATCTATCTGGGTAACCATGACCAACCGCGTATGATTTCACGTTTCGGTAGCGACGATCCCCGGTTTCGTTCCGTATCCGCCAAAATGCTGGCCACTTTCCTGCTGACCATGCGCGGCACACCTTACTGGTTTGCGGGTGATGAGATAGGGATGTGTAATATATGTTTCGAAAACATAGACGATTACAACGACATCGATACAAAAAACAGATATAAGAGAACTGAAAAGGAAGGTGGAGATACACAAGCCTTTCTGGAAGAACAGAAACAAATCGGCCGTGATAACGCCCGCACCCCATTCCAGTGGGATAAATCTGCGAATGCCGGATTCACCACTGGAAAACCCTGGATAAAAGTAAATCCGGATTACCAGACTTTCAACGTTACTTCCGAAGAGAAAGAAAAAGATTCCATCTTGAATTATTTCAAAAAGGTCATCGCTTTCCGTAAAGAAAATCCAAACCTGGTATATGGTACATTTACCTTGCTGGATATAAATAATCCCAGAGCATTCCTCTACCTGCGGGAAAGTGAAGGCGACCGTTTTTTGGTAGCCCTCAACTTTACTCCTTTGGTTGCGATTGCCTTACCGGGATTTCTGCTGGAAGAGGTCGAGGTTGTTCTCTGCAATTATAAAAAGCCTATCGATATAGATGTGAAAGATGAGATCACATTACGACCTTTTGAAGCGATCGTACTGAAACTTCGTCCGAAAACAGAATCTTATATCGACTCACTAGATCTTCTCGAATAATATGGAATAGTATCCGGTATACGAAAAAATCAGGGACGGACAAACGATAACCGTTTATCTTCTTCTGCAAACAATATGGCTGTTTTCACTATTGCCAGGTGGGAATAAGCCTGCGGAAAATTTCCTAATTGTTCTTTCGTATCAAAATCAATATCTTCACTAAACAATCCCAAATGATTTGAATATTTCAATATTTCATCAAACAATTGCCTAGCCTCCTCTTTCCGTCCGGTAGCAAATAAGGCTTGTATCAGCCAGAATGTACAGATCGTGAAAGCAGAGGAAGGCATACCAAAATCATCCTCACTGTTATAGCGATACATCAATCCCTTATGGAAAAGGCCCTTTTTTACTGCATCTACAGTCTTTATATAGCGAATATCATCAGCACGGATAAAGCCGTAAGGCTCCATCAGTAACAGAGAAGAATCGAGTGAAAGGTTATCATAGGTTTGAGAGAAACTCTGTATTTCCTCTTTCCAACCATTTTCAAACACATCCTTCCGTATCTCGTCCGCCTCTTGTTGCCACCGTTCAATATAGACAGGTTTATCCAACATGGAGGCTATCCGTACCCCACGATCCAGAGCTACCCAGCACATTACTTTCGAGGAAACGAAATGACGGCTCTCCCCTCTTATCTCCCAGATACCCTTATCCGGTTTCCTCCAATCGACTATAACCATGGAAAGGATACTTTTCACCATTTCCCACATATCTTCTATTTCGTCCAATATACCGGGCATTAAACGATAATATTGGTAGATCAGGTCCATCAGATACCCAAAAGAGTCATTCTGTCGTTGATGATAGGCATCATTTCCGATCCGCACCGGCGTTGAATGTTTATAACCGGATAAATGGGATAAAATCGTTTCCGTTAATATTGTTTCCCCTCTTATTCCATACATGATCTGATAAGATTCATGACGGGCAACAAAAGTAGACTGGATAAAACGCATAAAACGTTTGGCCGCTCCTGCGTGGCCGATTTGGAACAAGGTTTCTATTGACATGGAGGCATCCCTCAGCCAGCAGAAGCGGTAATCCCAGTTACGTACGTCTCCAAGGGTTTCCGGAAGACTAGTGGTAAGAGCCGCCAGGACAGCTCCGTTATAATATGACATCAACTTCAGCACCAACAGGCTGCGTTCGATGACTTCGTTATATAAGGTATATTTCTTTGTCCGGTTTGTCCAGTTCAACCAGTAGACAAGTGTCCGGCAATATTCCAGCTTTTCCCGTTCGATATCGATGGGGATCACCTTCTCATTATAAGAAAGAAGGAAGAATTCGTCCTTTTCAAGAACGATCTCCTTCTTTCCGGTAATATGCAATAAGGGTATAGAAGAATACAAATATTGTCTGTCTTTATCTCCGGAGCAACAATACGTTTCAAGGTATTGCGAAGTCATATTATAGATGACCTCTCCCCGGGCATAATCGGGAGCCGGATCGTAATTAACCTTAAAATGGGGAGTTCCTTTCACAAGATGGATATAGCGATAAAGTTCAGCCGGAAGATAATGCTCATTCTCCCTGGAACGATAACAAGGCATGAAGTCTAATACCACAAACTCTTCCGTCTCCGAAAAGAAACGGGTAGAGAGGATATTGGTATGAGGAACGTATGTTTGTGTAATCTGATAACTTTCATCCACTTCGAAACCAAAACTTCCTCCTTTCTCCCTGTCGAGTAAACAGGCGAAGATGGACGGCGAGTCAAAATCAGGAAAACACAGCCATTCGATGTTACCTGTTTCCGAGATGAGTGCCGCCGTACGACAATTACCAATGACTCCATAATTCAGATTATTCATATCGTTTGTTTTATTTTATTTCCAAGTAATCCTTTGATAAATCCTAACGCTGCTTTCAACCGTTCTTTAGCATTCTCTTTTTTATCCGTTACATAAGGAACGGTAATATTGCGAAGAAACGGCAAGACATCCGACTGCAACGGTAAATTGAAGTTTGCGACTTCCGATACATTTCCGACCTTAATTGTTATCGTCTTTTTGGATAAGACACAAAACATGTCCTCATCCGTCGTATCGTCTCCGATCGCCAGAATAAAATCATAACGTTTTTTCAGTAGTAGCCGGTTCACTTCTGAACCTTTATTATATTCGGGGGATTTGATCTCAACCACCTTATCTCCTTGTATAATCTGCAAGTTCAGACGCATACAAATTGGATACAATGTATTGATCATCTGTTGAACCCTGAGAGAACCCAGCCAGACATCACACTCCCGGTAATGCCAGGCTAATGCCGTTTCTTTCATTTCCAGGCGTGAATGAGGTGTTTTTTCCACAAACTTATGCAGGATAAACAATAACCTGGTATCCCATTCTTCTTTCTTCTGATTCTTATGCCAAACCCCATCCTCTTTATAAAAAGCGCCGTGTTCAGCTGCAAAAGAAATCGGTAAACCACCCAGCCATTTTTCCAATGTCAAATGATCACGTCCACTGTTAATGACAATATGATTAGCCGGATCATCCGACAATTGTTTCAGAAAATCAAGCAATTCGCGGGTGGGTACGGCATCTTCCGGACGCGCTTCAAGAGCAGCCAGTGTTCCATCATAATCCAAAAGAATCAAACGTTGGCCGGCATTCCGGTAGGCTTGTCGGATTATTGCCGTCGTTTCTTTGGAGATCCGTTTGCTTCGAAGCATTTCATTTCTGCAGAATGTTTCGTTCAAACTATTCACAAAATCAGAAGCCCATTTGTCAACCGTCTGTACGGAAATAACAGCCTGCATACGTTGTAAACGTTCTTTCTGCTCTTCCACTGTCATTTCCAGGGCCCGACAGATAGTCTGTTCTATCTGTTCGGTATCATTCGGATTGATCAGTAAAGCATCTGTCATTTCGACGGCGGCTCCTGCCATTTCGCTTAATATCAAAACACCGGTCGTATCCGATTTGGCCGCCACATATTCCTTGGCTACCAAATTCATTCCGTCACGCAATGGGGTTACCAGAGCAACATCGGCAACGTAATACATAGCTGTTAGTTCCTCTAATGAAAAGCCGTGGTAAAAATAGCAAACCGGTGTCCAGTCCATTGTTGAGTAACGGCCGTTAATTGATCCGATCTCCTCGTCGATCCTGGTTTTCAGTTCTGCATAACTTCCTACGTGGTCACGGGAAGGGACAATCACCATAGCCAACGTTACCTTTCCATGATATTCGGGATGCTTTTCCAGGAAAGAGGCGAATCCCCATAGACGATGCAAGATACCTTTGCTGTAATCGAGGCGATCGACCGACAGTATCAGTTTGTTACTTCCAAACAATTTACGGGTCCGGTCAATAGCCGAGCGGACTTCGGGTTTCCTGGGTGCTTCGTGATAGAGTTCATAATTAATCCCCATCGGTAAAGCGTCCACCCGGACAATACGATCTCCCAACTGTATCTCATCCATCTTGAAATCGATATGGAGTACTCGTTCCACAGCACTGATAAAATGCCGCATATAATCATGTGTATGGAAGGCTATAAAATCCGCCCCTAGCAGCCCTTTCAGGATTTCCGCCCGTTCCGGCAAAATACGGAACAATTCATAAGACGGAAAAGGAATATGATGGAAATAGCCGATACTTAGTTCCGGACATGCTTTCCGTAACATAGCAGGAAGCAGCATCAACTGATAATCCTGTATCCATACCTGATCACCAGGTTTTACCCTACGGCATATTTCGTCACAAAAGAGTTGATTAACCTCCTGATAAGATTGCCAGAAGCTATTCTTATAAAGAGTATATACAAAGAAATAGTGGCATAAAGGCCAGATCGTACTGTTGCTATATCCTTCGTAATATTTTTCGATATGCGATCCGGATAAAAAAACTGGATGAAAGTTCATTACTTCTAGCTTGGAACCGATCTCTATCTTCTCTTCTTCTTTGTCTACACATATACCCGGCCATCCTATCCAATACTTTTCATAAGAAGTCCGTAGAGAATCCAAACCGGTAGTCAGCCCCCCCTCACTCCGGGAGAACACAAAGGCTCCATTCTGCTTAGCGACTTTAACTGGTAATCTGTTTGATATTATATAGAGTTTCATATTGATTACGAGGCAAAGACTGTGCCAAAACAGACCACAAAACACCTTTTAACTGATAATCAACAAGTTACAATACACATATATAAATGGAAAAATCCGACTCCCTTTTAAAATGGAAGTGTCTTTTTCATTTTGGAAGGGTTCTTAAGAACAATACAATCTATGAACCAGTAGATAAAATAAGACATCAATCAGTAGCCAGACTACAAAACGACAATTGCAACTGCAGAGTTGACAGATGACAGTTGAGCTTCGTGCTCGGTAAATAAATCGGTTGAAAGCCGAAATAACTGTCAACTGTCACTTGTCAACTTCAGAAATATTTCATTTCTGATAAGTGGTAAACCTACTACTCTTTCAAAACCACTAACACCTTCATTGGCCCATGAGCTCCCAGTACTAAAGCCTGTTCAATGTCGGCTGTTTTGGATGGACCGGAGACAAAGAAACCGTATTTATAATCGGAACCTTCTATCTGCCGGTAGGCTTCATGCATATTATTAACTAAAGCATCTTTATCAACAATAATTACCAGGGCTGTCGTGATAAAATAAAGTGCCTTGAACTTCACCTGCTGTGTTATCCACACGGCACCATTCTCTGCTACTCCGAAACAGCCTTCGACAACGGCAAGATCGGTATTATTCAACTCCCGGGGATCAGAAACGGAATCCGGGTCGAAGGTGGCACAAGTTATCTCCGGCAAGTTAGAACCGATACGTTTTACCTCCGGAAAATACCGATAGATCAATTCATTAATATCACTCCCCGGCTGCCATACGACAGTCTGACCGCCGGCTGCTTCCAGCGAATCGGAGAACTGTTTGAGCTTATCTTCGTAAGTGATCGCATCCAATGTGATTTCCGGTTGTTCGTAACGTGTTCCGGTATGATTGCGGATACGGAATAATATATCATCTTTTGTACTCATCTTATTTTACTTTGTTTTTCTTCCACATATCATTAAAAGACTCTTTGGCAAAAGTCGGTAGCTCACGTCCTTTCCCCCAGGCATTCAAACCATTGTATACCATAAAACGAGGTAGCTTATTAACCAACGGAGCAAACTTCAATGCCGTATTGAACAGCCCCGGACGTTCCATCAGGAACTTCATTCCACCGGACATCACCTTCTTCTCCTGACTAGCTTTACCAAACTTATCCAACCCCTGACGCCAACGATAAATCTGCTCGCCCAGATCGATCTTGACAGGACAGACATTCGAACAAGATAAACATAAAGAACAGGCCGATACATTATCCGAATATTCCACAGGATTCTTCAGCATACCTAAATTAATTCCGATCGGACCGGGAATAAAATAGGTATAGGAATAACCTCCGCTACGTCGATAAACAGGACAGGTATTCATACATTCCCCGCAACGGATACAGTTGAGCGTACGGATATGATCCGGCCTGGCCAGAATATCGCTTCGTCCGTTATCCACTATAATAATATGGAACTCACCTCCATCAGCCGGTTTGCGGTAATGGGAAGTATATGAAGTGATAGGTTGCCCGGTACCGGAACGAGCCAGTAAGCGGGTAAAGACTCCCAGAGCCTCCAGATTGGGAACAATCTTTTCCATTCCCATCACAGCAATATGCACTTTTGGAAAAGAGGTTCCCATATCAGCATTTCCTTCATTTGTACAAACAACTATCTCACCCGTGGATGCTACCGCAAAGTTCACCCCTGTCATGGCTACATCTGCATGCAAAAATTTTTCGCGCATATTCTTACGGACTTCATGTGTCAAGTAGGTCGGATCAAAGTTTCCTTTCTCCGTTCCCATCTCACGCTCCATCATTTCTCCAACCTGTTCACGTTTGATATGAATGGCCGGAAGTACGATATGGCTGGGAGTCAAGTGCATTAACTGAAGAATACGTTCACCCAGGTCACTTTCTATAATATCAAATCCTTTTTCCTGAAGATACTCATTCATACGGCATTCTTCGGTCAGCATCGATTTACTCTTTATCAGATTACGAGCACCATGCTGCTGAAGGATATTGTGGACGATTTCATTATGTTCGGCTGCATCTTTCGCCCAATGTACGATCGCTCCGTTTGCCCTGGCGTTTTCTTCAAACTGTTCCAGCAATGTATCGAGGTGGCTGTTTGAATACAGCTTAATATCACAAGCCAGTTCACGCAGACGTTCCCACTCAGGAAGCGAACGGCTCATCTTATCTCTCTTGGCACGAACCATCCAAAGTGTTTCGTCGTGCCAGGCTTCCTGTTTCCTGTTTTCAATGAAACGGGCAGCGGCTATTGAATGTTTTGTGCTCATAATCCAGCGGCTAATATTTGAGTAATATGGATCGTTTGGATGGGCAGATGTTCACGTTTGATAACACCTTCCATATGCATCAGGCAGGAACTGTCGGCACCGGTGATATATTCGGCACCGGTCTCCAGATGATCTTTTACCTTATCGTGCCCCATGCAGACAGATACTTCGGGTTCTTCCACGGCAAACATTCCACCAAAACCACAACATTCGTCTATGCGTTTCGGCTCTACAACTTCGATACCATTCACCAGTGCCAGCAAATCACGCAACTTAGAGAAATAAGGGACATTCAACTCACTGGGTGACGACAAATGTAATTCGCGTACGCCGTGGCAACTGTTATGGATACTTACTTTATGAGGGAAAACAGCCGGTAATTTATCCGGCTTTACGACGTCGTGAAGGAACTCACAGATATCGTATATCTTACCACTGTTCAGGCAAGCATGCCCTTCGTTTTTCAATATACCCGGATGATTTTCTTTCACGAAAGCGACACAACTGGCCGAGGGACCCACTACATAATCGTATTGCCGGAATAGTTCTTCCATACGAAGAGCCAACTTCAACGACTCATTCTCGAAACCGGCATTTGCCATCGGCTGACCACAACAAGTCTGGTCTAAAGGGTAATCGACATCCAGGCCCATGTGTTTTAAGAGTTTGTAGGAGGCTACGCCTACCTCCGGATACACCGCGTTGATATAACACGGGATAAATAATCCTATCTTCATATTGGTTGATAAATTATAACATAAATATAACCACCCTTGTTCCGGTTATGTTCTTCAAAATCGTTATTTATCTGCAAAACCCGATTACAATCCTTTTTACGATAAGATTACGGGATACAAAAAACGGGGCCATCAAAGCCCCGCTCTATATGATAATCATCTATTATTTATACTCCTGCCAACTCTTGATCTGAATATCGTCGATACTTAAAGTACAGAATGCTTCGATAAAAGCACTTGCCAGACGGGCATTCGTGATCAGTGGAACATTCAGGTCGGTAGCGGCACGGCGGATTTTGTAGCCGTTATCCAGCTCGCCGGCTGAAAGGTCACGTGGGATGTTGACTACCATGTCGATCTTCTTTTCATGCAACATGGTGAGTGCCTGCGGCTGTTTACCCTCTTCACTCGGCCAGTAAACCTGCGTGCTCGGGATATTATTTTCTTCCAGGAAACGGTGTGTACCACCGGTTGCGAATAAGCTATAACCTTTATTGGCGAGCTTCCGGGCTGCATCCAGCATCGCGACTTTCTGTTTCGGTGTTCCGGTAGATAATAGGATATTCTTTGCCGGGATACGCTGTCCGACAGCTAACATACTGGTAAGAACTGCTTCCGAAAGATCATCACCGATACAACCGACCTCACCGGTAGATGCCATATCCACACCCAGAACCGGATCGGCTTTCTGCAAGCGGTTGAACGAGAACTGGGAGGCCTTGATACCTACATAATCCAGGTCGAATGCATTCTTATGCGGTTTTTCGACAGGCAAGCCCAACATGATACGGGTAGCCAACTCGATAAAGTTTATCTTCAAAATCTTACTTACGAACGGGAAACTGCGTGAAGCACGGAGGTTACATTCGATCACCTTGATATCGTTGTCTTTCGCCAGATACTGGATATTGAACGGACCGGAGATATTCAATTCTTTCGCAATCTGCTTGCTGATACGTTTGATACGACGAACCGTTTCCACATACAACTTCTGCGCCGGGAACTGGATCGTTGCATCACCGGAATGGACTCCTGCAAACTCGATATGTTCGCTGATCGCATACATCACGATCTCTCCATGATCGGCTACAGCATCCATTTCCACCTCCTTGGCATGTTCAATGAACTGGCTTACTACCACCGGATGCTTCTTACTGACGTTAGCCGCCAGTTGCAGGAAACGTTCCAGCTCTTCCTGGTTGGAGCAGACATTCATAGCCGCACCACTCAGTACGTAACTCGGACGAACCAAGACAGGGAAACCGACTTCCTCTACAAATTGATTAATATCGTCCATGCTACTCAACTCTTTCCAGCGTGGCTGATCCACACCAATGCGGTCGAGCATGGCGGAGAACTTCTCGCGGTCTTCCGCATTGTCGATACTCTTCGCTGATGTTCCGAGGATGTTGACGTGCTGTTCGTCCAGACGCATCGCCAGGTTGTTCGGAATCTGGCCTCCGGTAGAGACGATCACACCGTGCGGATTCTCCAGTTCGAGGATATCCATTACACGTTCGAACGTCAGCTCATCGAAATAGAGGCGATCACACATATCGTAGTCGGTCGAAACCGTCTCCGGGTTGTAATTTATCATGACGGAGCGCCAACCTTCCTTGCGGATCGTGTTGAGTGCCTGCACACCGCACCAGTCGAACTCTACCGAACTACCGATACGGTAAGCACCCGACCCCAGTACCACGATAGAACGTCTGTCGCCAATGTATTGTACATCATTTTCCGTACCACCGTAAGTCAAGTACAGATAGTTGGTCTGTGCCGGGTATTCAGCTGCCAGCGTATCGATTTGCTTTACTACCGGAAGGATGCCACGGTATTTACGATCCTGGCGCACCTGAAGAATTGCCTTTTCACCGTCTTCCATCTGTTCTTTGAAGATGGCACGGGCAATCTGGAAATCAGAGAAACCTTGCTTCTTCGCCAGACGGAACAGGTTGTCAGGAATATCGATTATCCTGCTAAAACTTTCCAAAGTTCCCGCTGTCTGGATAATATTATATAGTTTCTGGAGGAACCATTTGTCGATCTTTGTCAGCTCATGGATCTGGTCGATCGTATAGCCGGCACGGAAAGCCTTGCTGATTACGAAAATACGACGGTCTGTCGGTTCATTCAACGCTTTGTCGATATCAGGGATCACCAGTTCCTTGTTTTCCACGAAACCGTGCATTCCCTGCCCGATCATACGCAGACCTTTCTGGATAGCTTCTTCAAACGTACGGCCGATAGCCATCACCTCTCCTACCGACTTCATGCTGGAACCCAATTCGCGGGCAACGCCGTGGAACTTACCCAAGTCCCAGCGAGGGATCTTACAAACCACATAGTCGAGTGCCGGTTCGAAGAAGGCGCTTGTTGTCTTTGTCACCGAATTCTTCAGGTCGAACAGGCCGTAACCCAGACCTAACTTGGCAGCAACAAAAGCCAGCGGATAGCCGGTAGCCTTCGAGGCCAGTGCAGAAGAACGGCTCAGACGCGCGTTCACCTCGATCACACGGTAATCTTCTGACTCCGGATCGTAGGCGTACTGAACGTTACACTCACCCACGATACCGATATGGCGGATGATGCGGATAGCCAGTTCACGCAGTTTATGATAATCCGTATTAGTCAGGGTCTGTGAAGGGGCGATTACGATAGACTCACCGGTATGGATACCTAGCGGGTCGAAATTTTCCATATTACAAACCGTGATGCAGTTATCGAAACGGTCACGCACCACTTCGTATTCCACCTCTTTCCAACCTTTCAGGCTCTTCTCTACCAATACCTGCGGAGAGAAAGAAAAAGCTTTTTCAACCAGTACATCCAGTTCCTCTTCATTATCGCAGAAGCCCGAACCCAGACCACCCAGCGCATAAGCAGCACGCACAATCACCGGATATCCCAGTTCGGCTGCGGCACGACGGGCATCGGCTACATTCTCCACCGCTTCGCTCTTAATCGTCTTTACATCGATCTCGTCGAGCTTGCGGACGAAAAGTTCACGGTCTTCCGTATCCATGATGGCCTGTACCGGAGTACCCAATACACGTACGTTATATTTTTCAAGCACGCCGCTCTGATAAAGAGCCACCCCGCAGTTCAGCGCCGTTTGTCCGCCGAACGCCAGCAGGATACCCTCGGGACGTTCCTTTTCGATCACTTTTTCCACAAAAAAAGGAGTAACGGGCAGGAAATAAACCGTGTCCGCAACTCCCTCCGAAGTTTGTACCGTTGCAATGTTCGGATTGATAAGCACCGTTTGAATACCTTCTTCCTTGATGGCTTTCAATGCCTGGCTGCCTGAATAATCGAACTCGCCCGCCTCACCGATCTTGAGGGCACCGGAACCTAGTATCAGGACTTTCTTTATATCTTCTTTCATATTGACCTTATTTTTCTTGTTAACACTTTTTAGGCGCACTGACTCACCAACGTTGGTGAGCCTGGCTCGCTGCCTCCGGAGAGGGATTGTCACTGCCCCCACTTAGGAGGTGTCTCTGCCGTTAGTGAAGATGCTTTGCTTGTTCACGCAAAGGCTCTTTGCCTTACCACTCAAAGGAGTGTTGCCTGATCGCGCAAAGATGCATCACCTGCATTCCTCTTTATAGTAACTCGACAAATTTATCGAACATAAACTCCGTATCCGTCGGCCCGCTACATGCTTCGGGATGGAACTGAGAAGAGAAAAAAGGCTTCGTTTTGTGTTTGATACCTTCGTTCGTACCGTCATTCATATTGATAAAGAGCGGTTCCCAATCAGTACCCAGCGTTGTGTTGTCCACCGCGTACCCATGATTCTGTGAGGTGATAAAACACTTTTCCGTTCCTACCATACGCACCGGCTGGTTATGGCTACGGTGTCCGTATTTCAATTTATAGATAGAGGCCCCGCCGGCCTTGGCCAACAACTGGTTACCCATGCAGATACCACAGATCGGCTTATCGCCACTCAAAGCTTTACGGATATTTTGAACGGCAGCATCGCAAGTATCCGGGTCGCCGGGGCCATTGCTGATAAACAGGCCGTCATATTCCAGTGTATTGAAATCATAGTCCCAGGGAACCCGGATCACAGTTACATTCCGTTTCAGCAGGCTGCGGATGATGTTGTGCTTCACCCCGCAATCCACCAGGACGACCCGTTTCTTTCCTTCGCCTTTCCCGTAAGTGATCACTTCCTTACAAGATACTTTGTCGACGTAATTCACATTTCCGTATTGTCCGAAGTCCGTTAGGTCGGTCTTTGCATCACCGATCACGATCTTTCCCATCATCACCCCATGCTCACGCAGTTTCTTAGTCAGGGCACGTGTATCGATTCCGTAAATCCCCGGTATTTCTTCTTCCTTCAACCAGCTTCCCAGACTTTCTTCAGCATTCCAATGACTGTATTCATGGCTGTAATCGCTTACAATAATGGCATCTGCATGAATCTTTTCACTCTCCATGAAAGTAGCTATCCCATCCGCACCGAACGTGCGGGCCGGTACACCATAATTACCCACCAACGGATATGTTAACACCATCAACTGACCGGCATAAGAAGGGTCGGTCAAGCTTTCCGGATAACCCGTCATCGCAGTGTTGAACACTACTTCACCTGTCACCTCTTTTTCGTAGCCGAAAGAAAAGCCACGAAAAACAGTTCCGTCGTCTAAGATCAAAGTTGCTGTTTTTTCTCTTTGCATAAATAAAAACTTACGTTTGAGTTGACTGTTGACAAGTGGCAGTTGACAGTTAAAAAAATCTGTCCACTGTCATCTGTCCACTGTCACCTGATTAAATATTCTTCTTCCATATAATTAATGAAGGCATTGTTTACCAGACGCGCCCCTCCGGGAGTCGGATAATCGCCGGAGAAATACCAGTCGCCCGGATGATCGGGACAAGAGGCATGCAGACCTTCAAGCGTCTGATAGACGATCTCGACCTTTGCCCGTGTACCTGCCGGGATAAGCAACTCTACCATCTTGGCAGAGATTTCCTCATCGGTAAACGGAGCATATATCTCCTTTACATAGTTGACGATCGGACCTTCCTTCTGCGCCTGTTGCTTTTTCGCCCTTTGATAGGCTTCTGTCAGAACAGACTCCATACCACGGTCTTTCAGCAAAGCCACTGCCGCCCGGAATGCGATAAACTCATTCATACGCGACATATCGATTCCGTAATAGTCCGGATAGCGAACCTGAGGCGATGAAGAAACGATCACTATCTTCTTCGGATGCAAGCGGTCTAAAATGCCGATAATACTCTGTTTCAGTGTTGTTCCCCTTACGATGCTATCATCTATAACAACCAGATTATCGACAAAAGGTTCGATGCTTCCATAGGTTATATCATATACATGAGCTGCCAGATCGTTACGGCTATTTCCTTCGGCGATAAAAGTACGTAATTTTATATCCTTAATCGCTACTTTTTCAGCACGAACACGCATGGAAAGTATCTGGTCGAGCTCTTCTTCCTGCAAAAGGTGACTGCGGTCAGCAATCCATTCCTTTTTTAATTTGTTCAGGTGATTATTCAGTCCTTCCTGCATACCGAAATAGGCCACCTCAGCCGTGTTGGGGATAAAGGAGAAGACAGTGTGCCTGATATCATGGTCGACTGCTTTCAATATCGGTTGCACCAGGTTCTCCCCTAACCGCTTACGTTCGCGGTAGATATCCACATCACTACCACGGGAGAAATAAATACGTTCGAACGAACAGGCTTTATTCTCCTTCGGTTGCACGATCTGAGAGGTTCTGAACCGGCCTTCCTTGCTGATAAAAACTGCTTCTCCGGAGTTCAGTTCTTTTATATCTTCAGCCTGAACATTCAGGGCCGTCTGGATAACCGGACGCTCGGATGCTAGTACCATGATTTCATCGTCTACATAATAGAAAGCCGGGCGTATCCCCCACGGGTCGCGCACACTGAAGGATTCGCCGCTACCAGTCAGGCCACAGATCACAAATCCTCCGTCCCAGGTCGGCACACATCGTTTCAGTACATTCGAGAGATCGACATGTGCTTCAATAGCATTTGTGATCTCCATTCCTTTCAGTCCCTCGCCTTCATACTTCTGATACAGGCGCTCTATCTCACGATCCAGGCGGTGTCCCATCTGTTCAAGCATGATATAGGTATCGGAATACTTACGCGGATGTTGTCCGATAGCCGTAATCTCTTCAAAAATATCGTTTACGTTAGTGAGGTTGAAATTACCGCAAAGAGCGAGGTTCTTGGCTCTCCAGTTATTGCGGCGTAAAAAAGGATGGACGTAGGAAATACCGGACTTACCGGTGGTACTGTAACGGAGGTGACCCATATAAAGTTCTCCGGCGAAAGGAAGATTGGCTTTAACAAAAAGCGGATCGTTTAATTTACCAGGCGGTAAATCTTTGTAATGTTCGTGAACGGCTGCGAATATCTCGGTTATAGCTCCTGTTCCTAATGCTCGTTCCCGAAACATATATTCTTCACCGGGGCTTGCTTCTAACTTTACACAGGCTAAACCGGCTCCTTCCTGCCCCCGGTTATGCTGCTTCTCCATCAGTAAATAGAGTTTATTCAACCCATACATCCAGGTACCATACTTTTGATGATAATATTCTAAAGGCTTCAGTAACCGGACCATGGCGACTCCACACTCATGTTTAAGTTGTTCCATCTGGTTCTATCTTGTTTTATTTCGAATACAAAGATACTTACTTTATTATACATAATGCTCATATACCGACAAAACAAATGACAATTTAATAGAAATAATCACTTTACCCAACATTTAGTTAAATAATTATATATATTAGCATTGTTTCGACAAAGTTATAAATAAAAAGAAGAAGAAAGCTACGAGATACAAATTGTAAGGATGGGGATGGCTATACTAATAGTATATTAAATTGTTTGGGGTATTCACTCTATACAAAGAAAACATATACCCATTTCCATCTTCCTAAATTAACAAGACTCAAATGTTTTATCTCTAAATTTATATTTTTGTAATCGACATGTACCTGCACTTTCTCCATACATATTCCCTATAATTAAAAAGTACACATTGATAATCCGATCTGTAACAATCAGTCTTTCCTGCTCCAAATCCTGTATCAACTTTTGATATCTCTCATCTGAGAAATCAAATTTCTTTTTCAAACTTTCCAGAGTTCCAGAGTTCGTATTACTAATCACATGTATAAAGTAATTTTCATTACTCTCTTGATGTTCATCATATAATAGTTTTATCAAATCCTTTTTGATTGTATCTTCATTTCCGCATTTAAATTCTATATGACAATATCTTTTTAAAAGATGATTCTCTTCTTTTCTATATAAAGTTAGATCAAAGCTAGCAGATCTTTTATTCAGAGATTCTCCCTTAAAATAATATTTACCACTTGTTGGAGTTTCTACTGAATAATAAAAATCATGTTCATTTGTTCGTGACTCTAACAAATGAATAAAAAGGAACCGAGCCTCCTGCTCACTAATGCGCTGATTAGTTGACCGACCATCTGTATACTTTCGAGGAAAAATCAATCGACAAGCATTTTCCTTATATTCATTTTTCCCTTCAGTGTACATACCATCTTTCAGTCTGACTGCCAACTCTTCTATTATTGACTCTATTACATTTTTCATTATGTATTATTTATTAATTGTATTAATTATCATATCCCGCAACCACACTACATCAACACCTTTGGCCAATGAACTATAAAATCGATTAAAACCTATCACAGGAATTCCGCCTTTCAAGACTGCCAATTTCCGTTTAAAGGAATTATTAATAACTTCAATATCCTTAGTCTCGGTATAATCTTCCTTTAGAAACTCTTCAAAGGCCCTCTTTCCTAGACAAATAATAATCTTAGGTTCTATTAATAAAGCCAATTCATGAATAAAACGATGACAACAAGGATAACATCTATATCGCCCAACAAATTCACCATCTCTCTCTTTTTTAGCCATCCAGGTATCTGCTTCCTTAAACAAATTATTCAAATCCCGTTCAGTATGTGTTGCTATCGGAAAACAATTAGTCCAAACCATGTCATCTCTCAATTGATAAAAATCCTTCTTGTCAGAAAATAAAGAAGTCATCAATCGCGCAATCGGCCAAGGATGCGCCTTACGATAATCACTAAAAAGATTATTATTATGAGGATTTATATTATCTGTTATTGATACAGGTTTTCCTTCTCCTTCATTTTTATAATAACCGTCTCCTGGATTAATTCCAACAAACAATATTTTAGGTTTATATACCAAAGGAGTCATTAATATCTGTATCCCTTTATATAACTTACATTCGGAATCAAATATCTGAAGACGCCTATCAAGCTCAATTATCTCATTATTTATTAAGCTATTAAATTTACTACTCAATTCATTTATTTCCATAATAACAAATAACTTCAATCAATCTTATTTCAGTCAATAAACTCCATCTTGATCATCTTTACAAAATAAAAAATCATGATAATCGAGACTTACAGCCCATATACAAATAAAAAGAAAATATGAATGACAATTTACTAAAACTTTAGTTTTACCCAAATCACAATAACTCTTCCCATTCACGGTCTGTCAACAACTTTAACGGATCGTTTTCAGAGATAAAGGTTTCGGCCAGTTCACTCTTGGATTCCTGTAGGTTACGTATCTTTTCTTCAATCGTGTCCGCAGTGATGAAACGATATACGAAGACTTGCTTTTCCTGCCCGATACGATGTGCACGACCTTCGGCTTGTAGTTCAGCTGCCGGATTCCACCAGGGATCGATGATAAACACATAATCGGCATCCGTCAGGTTCAAACCAACTCCACCCGCCTTCAGGGATATGAAAAAGGCAGAGACATCGCTTTGGGTAGAGAAGCGGGTAATCTCTTTTTCTCTGTCGAGTGTGCTGCCTGTAAGCATTGCATATTTCCATTGTCGTTCAATAAAAGCTCTTGCCAACAGATTAAGATGAGTGACGAAAGAAGAAAATATTAAGACTTTATGCCCTTCGCTGACCAATGTCTCGAAAGCGTCCAATATCTGCTCCATCTTTCCCGAACCGCCCAGATACACAGGCATAACCATTTGTGGATGGTTTGCCAGCTGACGCAAACGGGTAATACCGTTTAAAGCGACAAAAGAGTTTTTGTTTCGTTCCTGCAAAATCGTATTACGCAGGACGTTTTTCTCTTTTAGATAAATCTCACGTTGCTCCGGTGTCATCTCACAATAAATTACTTCTTCCGTCAACGGGGGAAGTTCCGGTGCTACTTGTAACTTCGTACGTCGCAGGAAAAAAGGACGTATAATTTGTTGTAATCTTTTTCCAACCTTCTCATTTCCTTCTTTGGTGATCGGAAGAATAAAATGTTTCCGAAAACCGTCAGAAGAACCTAGCAGACCGGGATTGATAAAGTTAAATTGCGCCCAAAGATCCTTTAGAGAATTCTCGATCGGTGTTCCGGTCAATACCAGACGATGATCGCTTTTCAAACGGACTACCGCATGATAGGTTGCCGATGCCGGATTCTTTACATTCTGGCTTTCGTCCAGTATCACATAAGTAAAACGATAATTTTCTAACAAGTCGATATCCCTTCTAAGTAATCCATAGGTGATCAGAACGATATTATAACGGCTGAAACTCTTACAAGGGTCTTTCCGCTTTTGCTCTGTAATAGCAGTATAAGAATAAACGCTTAATGAACTAAACTTCCGTATTTCCCTTTTCCAGTTCGGAAGTAAAGAAGTAGGAACAACGATCAAAGTCGCCGGTAGGTTTTGTTGAGTCTCTACCCTGAAATTAACCGTATCGTGCTCTGTCTCAACAGGTAGTCCTTCGCTAAAAAAGGAGAATTGTCCGTCCTGATCTACCGTCACTTTTCCCGATGATACCGGAGTATATTCTATACAGACCGGTTCGCTCGGGTCATATACATGTTGCAATAAAGAAATAGTCTGCAAGGTTTTACCCAGCCCCATGTCATCAGCCAGGCAACCACCGAAACCGTTTACCGCCAAATGAACCAACCAGGAGAAACCCTCCTGCTGGTAAGGGCGTAAAGTCGCTTTTATCTTCGGAGGTACTGCCACCGACTCTTTCCGTACATATTCTTTTTGTATAGAATCCTGTCCTTCTTCCAATGCGGCAACAAGCCCCAAGTGCATTTTACGAACCCGAATCTCCTCCTGCTTTCCATCGCCTAAAGCAAAGAGGTCACTGTATTTCTCAAACCAGTCTTCCGGCAACAGAGCGATCTGACCGTCAGGTAGAATAAATTCGCGTTTCCCTTCCAGAATATTTTTCTTAAAACGGATAAAAGGGAACTGATAATCACCAATCCTGACAGTTATTCGGATATCGAACCAATCAGGGGAAGAGGCAATCTCCTGTGTCAACGACACTTCGCCAAAATAGAAAGAAAGAGAAGTTTCCTTTTTTACAAAAGAAAAACAGGCTTGTAGTTCCTGTCGATGTTGCTGCAACCAATCGACGAAAGTATGATCTCCCTCCAGGTCATTCCTGGCAAACTGGGTATCGGACACCTGTCGGAACCCCCATTGCTTTAACAGGTCGACATAGGTTTGCTCCAGTCTGATATCACGTACAAAGTAATATACAACCGGCTTCCCCTCCTCTTCCTTCAAAGACGGATAAGCGTAACGGGGTTCCTGTCCCGGAGAAAAGGAATGGTCGCCATAACGAAAGTGGAGTTGTAAGACCGGATCATCATTGATCGATCTCTCGACCGACAACTCCGGAACACAGGCACACGACTCACGAATGATATCAAAACCCATAGGAATGGCAGGATAATCGCTTATCAATGGAAGCACCACCTTCTCCATATATTTATTTAATTCCGCAACCGGAACCTCCACATACCGTTTAAACCGGAAAGGAACAAGCCGCGCCGCTTCTATCCGCTTAAAAACAAGCAGATGGCTGTCAAGAAACAATACTGCCGGTTTAGAAGAAAAGACCATAAACCGCCGTTTTTGCTGTAATGAGATCTCTTCACCATTCATTTTACAAATTGCAGTATAACGAAAGGTCTGCTCCGTAATCTCAAAACGAAAAGAAACTTCTGCCACATGTTCGAAAAACAACACCCGGTCATGCTCATAAAGCAACTTCACTCCTGCCTCCTTATTATATACCGGTATTTTATGAATTTGCATCAGTCGGATCATTTGCCTGATCTTCTTATCAATGAAAGGACGAATCAGCTTTTGCCGCATATCTGTCGTCACCGACTTCAGAAAACCGGTAACCGTTCGTTCCTTCGAATAGACCTTCATTAGATTTTTCTCCGAGTAGCTTTCGGCAATAGCGATAATCTGTCTTTCCAATTCAGACAGATTATTTTTTTTTCCGGCGTGCGAAACCTGTTCCTCCACACTGATCACCCCCGGCGATACCTCCCTGGCAAAATAAGGAATAAGCAAAGGTCCCAGATTGGAATGGTTACTTAATGCGATTATCAAAAGATGATTTTCCGGCATTCAGTTGTTCTTTTTTTATTGATAGAACAAAGTTACAAGAAAAAAGCTTCTTAACAGCATTCTTTGTTTACAATTCCCTGTATTCACTTGCCGACATCCCCGTATGCCTTTTAAAATAACGTCCCAAATAAGACTGATCCGGAAAATGGAGCAACTGGGATATCTCCTGTATCGTGTAGTCGGTAGATTGAAGTAGCACTTTTATTTCCAGGATCACCCGTTTGTCAATAATCTCTTTCGGTGAAGCAAAGGAACTACAGGCATGACAGACCATCCGGAGGTACGAGAGCGTGATACAAAGTTTATCGGCATAGAACAAAGCATCACGTTGCTCGCGGCAATGGGTATCGAGCAAAGACATGAACTGGTGATACCGCTCCTGTTTGCGGCTAAACTTACCTACTGTTTGCTCAAAATAATGTATACACTTATCATACAACCATAAAAGATAGTTCTGTATAAAATTACGCAACATCAAAGCATTAAACTGATTACCTTTATCTTCATAGATCAGTTTTCCCATATCCATCCATACTTCGATTTTTTTTAGCAGTGGAGAGCCTATAGGATAAGTAAAACTGGGTGTTTCACGAAGATAACTGGAAAAAGGAACTCCCAGACGAAGACTTACCTCATCATACATATCTTTTGGGAAAGTCAATATCCTGACACGAAACGTATCCGAAGCATTCAACAGATAAAAAGTAGTACCCGGTAAAACAATCATTTCCGTATTCCGCGTGATCTCACATTTCTGTACACCGACCGACACCACAGCTTCCCCTTCTATGCACAACAAAATAAAACCACCCTCCATCCTGAACGGATAGTTAAGCAGTATATCCAGGTTCATCTCATCATACCAGAATGCTCCGTTAAAGAGTGAAAGATCTTTTTCCATCAGTTTATTTTAATACACAAAAATAGTACTTTTTATGGATAAAACAGGCAAGACAGTTGCGATTATGAACAATATAGTCGTACTTATGAAAAGGATTAACTATTTACATCAGCTTACCTTTGCTGCGTTAAAAACAAATCGTTAAAACATTTCAGTAATGTCAAAATTAAAAATGGACTATGCAGGCGGAAGTATCGGGAAGTTGTTTATTAAACAATTAATTCCTAATATCCTGGGAATGGTATTCGGTGCCCTGTTTATTATTGTCGACGGAATATTTGTGGGAAATGGTCTTGGTAGCGATGCACTGGCCGCCATCAATATAGTAGTTCCGATCTTCACCGTCATGACCGGTATAGGCCTGATGTTTGGTATGGGAGCGGCAATTATTGCAACGATCCAGCTATCAAGAGGAAAACGAGGTAATGCAAATGTGGTGATAACCGAGTCATTCATCATCTCCTCACTATTGATGCTCCTGTGTTCCATCATTGGAGTATGTTTTCCGGACGAAATTGTGATCTTGCTTGGGGCTCCTTCGGCTATCGTTAGCCAGGCCAGCGAATACCTGATCACGTTTGCATGTTTTTCAGTGTTCCAGATGGCCCTGAGTTCGCTACCGTTCTTTGTCAGGATAAGCAGCCCTAATTACAGTTTACTCTGTTTAAGTGTTGCCACAATACTAAATATTATACTCGACTACCTGTTTATCTTTGTTTTCAAATGGGGATTATTCGGTGCAGCTTTTGCAACAGGACTGGGACAGACCGTAGGTACGATCATGCTTATCTGTTTCCTGATGAGAAGATCTTCACCCATACGATTCGTCAAACCTCGTATCAACGGGAGAAATATACGGTTTGCTCTAAGCAATACAGTTTCGATCTGTCGATTAGGATTTCCAGTGTTATTAAGTGAAATAACCATTTCAATCATGGCAGTAACCGGCAATTATATATTCAGCCGTTATATCGGAGTGGATGGAGTGGCAGCCTTTAGTGTAATAAACTATCTGTTTCCTGTTGTATTCATGGTTTTCAATGCTGTTATACAGTCTGCACAACCGATTGTCAGCTATAATTATGGATTAAGACAACCTGACCGTTATATAAAAGCCGTCCGGCTGGCTTTATTCTCGGCAATAGGTATCAGTATATTCTTTGTTCTGGTATCCACTTTATTCAATCAAACGATTGTATCGATGTTTATACCCGACATAACCAATCCTGCCGGAATATTGGCCTCTGAAGGATTACCTTATTTCTCGTTAGATTTTATTTTCTTCGGGATCAATGTAGTCGCTATTGGATATTACATGTCGATTGGCAATGTCAAACGGGCACTAGTATTCACTACGATACGTGGAATACTACCGGTGATCTGCTTTTTGATCCTGCCAGTGTGGTTTGGCACAGTAGGTATCTGGCTATCGGTTCCGGTTGCTGAAATACTTTCGGCTTCTGTTGTTGCTGTTGTTGTTTTCGCAAAGCGAAGACAACAACAGTTTTAACTACATACAGACTTTACAACCTCAAACAATCTTTCTCATTATATCATTCATGTCAAGATTGAGTTTTGAAAAAGCGAACCATTTCTTTCCCAAGTCTTTCAGGGAAGCACCGATATGAAAAATATCCTTTTCATCGACCAACAGAAAACGATCGTGCGATTGTTTGAATTGTTTGATTATGATAGGTTCGTATTGAGCATTGTGCCGTTGCAAATCCAAGGTCAGTTGTTTTGATATCTGTGCTGTATAAATTGTTGCTGCAACATTTACATCTCGTTTAGTTAGCAACATCAATACACTTTCATCCACGTAATTATCTATGAGGATAATTAATTTGCGAGCAGACTTTATCAAATCTGCCGCAAATTTATAAGCATCAAAATAGCTGACCGTCAAAGAAGATGCCTTCAACAGGAGGAAGAGAAGTTTTGATAAAAAAATCAATCTTTTCTCTATACTCAGCAAGAGTTTAATCATGCTCTTGAATCTTCTGTTCTAATCGAATAAATCGTTGACTAGCAGCATATCCTTTTAATAAATAATTTTTTAATATTTTATTTGCCCAAATACGGAACTGGATACCGGATTGAGATTTTACACGATAGCCAACAGAAAGAATGACATCCAAATTATAGTACTCCATATTATAAGTTTTGCCATCTCTTGCAGTTGTCGCAAAATTTGCGACAACTGATAAATTCTTTAATTCTTCTTTTAAAGCATTATTGATATGTAAAGAATGATTTCTCCTTTATTTTTCATAGCCTAACGTTTTTGTTGGCTACAAAGTTAAAACTATTTCCGAATATATTTAATATTTTATTCGGTTTTTAGTTAGACATGTTTTCGCATTGCCGGAACAAGGAACAGGACTGCCCCAATAAGAAAAATAAAGTCCAAATAATTGTAGAAACTTCTCCCTGTTTCCAAAATGCAAATTGCTGAACTGCCCTAACAAACCAGAACCCTGTACTACCTATCTGGAAACACTTTCCAAGTTTTGTTGTCAGAAGTTCTTTCGGAAACACAAAGCAAATAAAACTATTTTGTTCTCCATTTTTTAATTCCGCCGATCAGATATAATAGTCCAACGAAAACAGCTATCAATGAATAACAAGTATCTAAAGTAGGATATTTTAATTGACCTGCAATTATGGGAATAAATCCAGCGATACCTCGAAGTAAATAGATTCCCGCAATTGTAAAAATAGCCGGTTTCAAAAATGGTAACTTCCTGAATTTGTCGTCAGCCGACAAACCATATAATCCAAAAATAAGAAAAGCGACCACAACTAAAATAGTCAGTAAATATGGCAGCGTTGAATGTATTTGCATTAGATATGCCATCTCATCAGCAACACCTGTCAATTCAAATACTTGCTCAGCCCACAAAAGGCTGACTACATGCCCGATTGCTATTAAAATATTAATATATCCTCCAAGTTTCAGCATAACTTATTATTTAAATTTTGTTGTGATAAATTGAGTGCTAATTATAATGCAAAGATATGGAAGGCCGATAGTATGATTATTGAAAATAAAGCCATATTTTTGTCCTTTTACGACAAAATGATTTCACATGAAGAATGTCTCAGTAGGATTACTCAATGTTTTCTTAACGCAATTTAGAGAGTTAAATATTGATCTGAATCGGATTTTAAATGAGTTCGAAACAAATCGAAGTGTACTCGACAATCCAATCAACCAAATAGAGATGGGAATCTTCGGTCGTTACATGGAAGAAATTGTAAGATTATCCGGGAATCAACATGTTGGTTTTGAAGCAGGTTTTATGATCCCGTTTATGGTGACTACCACCTACTTCAATTTATACCATGATTGCAAAACGGTCGCCGATTTTTTCGATAAATTAGAGAATATCGAAGACGTTGATTCAATAACACGTCACAAGACATTTACTGATGGTGAATATTTTCATTATCAGATCATTTCCTCCGAAAGTTTTACAGAAAAGTACCCCGTCGCCGCACGACAATGGAACGAAGCCCAGTTTGGTATTGGACTCCAATATGCTTACGGTTATTCCGGTAGATTCTTACGACCTAAATTTGCATATACAATTTATAGCGAAGACAGCAATGACAAGCTGATAGAGGAGTATCTGGATTGCCCTGTCTTCTATGAAAAAGAACGGATGGGTATGGCATTCAAAAAAACGATCTTGAATCTTCCTATTCGAACTGCAAACAAAGGGTTATTGCCGATCTTTGAAGAAATGATGGCAGAAATGAAACATATGCAAAACAAGGACTTGCTGTCGAGTAGTGTCCGCAGATATCTTACACATAGCCTTTTAACGTCTGACCTTAGCCTTAAACCAATCGCAGAGAGATTCAATATGAGTGAACGAAATTTCCAGCGAAAACTGAAATCAGAGGGAACTTCGTACCAACAAATTCTTGATAATTTGCGTATAGAATTAGCTCGGAAATACCTTCGGGAAAGAATACCATTAGTTGAAATAGCTTTTTTGTTAGGATTCGAGAGCCAAAGTGCCTTTAACAAGTTCTTCAGCAAACATTTTCATACAACACCAAGCCAATTCAAATAAATAGATTTATTGATGAGTTATCTAAATACCCCTTCATAGGCAATCTCATCTTTGCCAAGATACCCGCCAAGCGTACCGATCTTGCTGCAAATCTAAAAACAGATCAAAAGTAATTACGCACTACCCGATACAGGTCAGCCGTACTTTCATCGCCGCAGGAACGTTTATCCTCTTCCTGCAACAGCATCTGTCCATAAAAATCTCTTTTCTTCATACTCTTTCTCCATTTTATTCGGATTGATCAAAAAGATAAAGATAAACATTCATAACTTTCAGAATGTTCGATTTTTACAGATCAGGCTAACAGCGATTTTCACTCAAACAGCTGTTCCGGAAGAAAAATCCACCTTATCACTCTGTTTTCCTCTCTTTATCACCTCCCCTTTCGGAAATCATTGCAATGATTCTTCTCTATCATCACAATGTCCGGGCAGAGTCATCACAATGACTTCACACACTTATCACAATGAAGTGGGACAATCATTGTGATGAAAATTTTAACACTACAAAATATTAGGATATTTACTTTGAGATTATACTCTAAAACTAGGTTTACATGTCTTTCTGGAAGCTAGAAGCTCTTTCTGAACAGTTCATTTTCAGTTGACAGATTGCAGCAGATTTTGCTTTTTCCCTGTCACTAGTCCTGAAATCATCACGATGATTGTTTTATTGTCTTATTAAATTTTTTTTCTATCTCCTACAAAAATCTTAATGATAAACCTCAACCTCTGCTGAAGCCTCCAAAGAGCATTTATCACCTACCCTTCTCCATACAAAGCAAGAAAATGAAGGGATAATTACCAAAATGACAATCTGTAATGATTAGACGAATCGTTAGGACGTGAGACTACTTTAAATTATCTTTGCACCCATAATCAGAAATAAAAATTCAGACATGATAAAACCTCTTACCTCGTTAAGGTTTATATTTGCATTGATGGTATTTGCCGCACATTGTTATGTGATCGATCCTCATTTCTCCCATTTTTTATATAAAGAAGGGTTTGTCGGGGTAAGTTTCTTCTTTGTATTAAGTGGTTTTATCATCGCATATAATTATCAACGAAAATTTGAATCCAAAAGTATATCTCGTCGTGAGTTTTGGATAGCCCGCTTCGCACGAGTTTATCCATTGCATATCGCCACTCTTATGTTGTATCCTCTGATCGGAGGGGCTCTATTGGCTATGAACTGGGATACGGTATTAAAACTTGTGTCACAATTATTTTTGGTTCACCCGTTCATTCCACAGACGGACTACTTCTTTGCTTTCAACTCCCCCTCCTGGAGTTTGGGGTGTGAACAACTGTTCTATTTCTTGTTTCCATTTTTAGCTTTATGGCTAAACGATACCCGTAAGTTGTTTTGGATATTGATTGCAACAGGTTTAATAGTTGCCTGTGGTATGTATTTCACTCCTGAAGAGCAGATACGGGCTTACTGGTATGTGAATCCATTGACTCGACTACCGGATTTCCTTGTGGGAATGTTGCTCTTCAAACTGTATGACAAGAGTACAGGAAATTGGAGTGTAAATCGGGCGACATGGTTTGAAATCGGAGCGGTAGCATTATTCATTGCGTTTTATTATTGTGGTTCAGCCGGTGTACTACCTAAAGTATATCGGTATTCGGTATATTATTGGTTACCCGTCTCTTTGCTCCTTTATGTCTTTGCAATGAACAAAGGAATGATTTCCCGTTTTCTGAGTAATAAATATCTTGTAATCGGTGGCGACATAAGTTACGCCATGTACCTTATCCACCTGTTTATTATAGAATTATACAAAAGTACCGGTTGGAATTATCCGTGGCAAATAGTAATCCCGATATTACTCTTGATTACCATTTGTTGCAGCTTACTGTCGTACCGCTATTTTGAAAAACCGGTGAATAAATACATTCGGAAGCATTTAAAATAAAAATACACCTCAGACTTTGAATATTAATCAATGTTTATTATTACATTTGTGTACGCAGTGTTAACTTAAACAATACATTTATGCTTACCGATACAATGACTTTGGCAGAAATGCAAAAAGAAGTTGGAAAAGATTATGATCCGCTTTTTCGCCGCATTTATCATTTTAAAGATGAGACTCGTCGTTTTTTTTGAATGATAATAATTTTGCAGTTGAATTAAATTACAAATTATGGGTCACAAAAGGTGCTCGTTTTAAGGCTAGTACAAGATGTGAAGAAGCAGATACAAGATATACAAGAATTGTAGGTTGGATTTCTTCTTATCTAATTATTTTTAGTGTTCTAAATATATGTAAAATTCCTTTCTTCACATTACCAGACAATTGTGCTTCTTTTCTATCTATCGCACTATCAATTATAATTCTCGTATTTAGTCAATTTGCTTATGCAAAAAATTTTTCAGTCCATTCAAGAAATTATCATACCTGTGCATTAGAAATTTCTAGCTTATATAACAAATTACGTTTTAACAAGATGAATAACAATATTGTGCCTGAATTAATTGAACAAATAGCAAATGAGTATGAACAAATATTAATGCGTTATGACAATCATCTACCCATAGATTTAGACATGTTCAAAATAGAAAAAACAGCTTATTTCAAATTATCAAAATACCAAACATTTCTAACAAAGACAAGATATTTCTTCCTTGTACAATTTGTATATTATTTCTGTGTCTATGGATTACCTCTGCTCTATATTACAATATGCATAATCATAAATATTTACAAAGAGAAGCAATATTGCCTTTTTTAAAGCAATATATATCAAATTCTCAATCATTTACTATTATAATATAAAAAACAATTGCTACAATCAAACACTCAATCCCTTCAATTTACAAAAATAAGGTTGTCCCAACCAAACCTTTCCATCACCTACGGCTACAAACCGTAATTTAGCACGTGTCAAAGCCACATTCAGCAAATTGGGTTTGGATGAAGCCCAGGCAGCAGCGCCTTTTGTCTTTTCATCAAGTCCTAGACATAAAATGACACCTGCAGCCTGTTTTCCCTGGAAAGTATGGACCGTTCCGATATGAGCATCCAGCCATTTCTTTAGTTCATCATCTCCGATCGGTTTAAAGGGGGCAAGTGCTTGCTTTATCGGTTGACGCAATTCTTTTTTCAGGACAGATGGTATTTCCGAAAATGGAGAGATGATAAACAAATCAGGTAAATCCTGTAATTGACGGATCTCATCCATAATCATTAGTTTGATGACAGTTCCTTGCTCCGGTACATAATGACGACCACACACCTGACCCTCAACCTGTACAAATCCGTTCTGCATAATCAAACCAGACGAACCTCCCAGAGTCGAATTATACATCATATTATTATATGCGATCTCATTAGCAATGGAAAACATCGGATCGATACAACGGCGGTGAACCCGTAAAGGTGAACCGGTCCAGGTATCATTAGTAATCCAGCCATACGGATTCGCCCGGTCAGCCATCGACTGAACGGAAAGTGAAGTATGTATCTGCGTCTTATCCAGTCCAAAATAACGACTAAAATTATTGATGATCTGCTCCGGTATCGTTACGACAGGCTCTATCTGGAAAGGGTCACCTACAATAACGGCCCGTTTCGAACGCCAGATAGCCCCGGCAGCCGCCTGTGGAACGGCCTGTCCAGCCTCATCTACAAATAACCACGGAATAGAAGCCGCACCCAACGTACTGAACATACGCTGGATAGATGCAAAGGTGGAAGAGACGACAGGAACAACCAACCAAAACGTATTCCACATCGCCTGTATCTCCTTCTCGGTAAGGTCGCCACCCGTTTTCAGGTAATTGAAGAAACCATCCAATGTCGTTTTTATCCGACTCGATGTTGCATTTGCCCGGAGTATAAACAGTTCGTTCACCTTCATCGCTTCGATGAACAATTCGGATTGCAACTGCTTCAGTTTCTGAGAATACCAGGGAGAGGTTTCTTGTGTTTCCTTCGATTCGATTTGTTTCCAAAACTCAGCATCAGCATAGGCTCCTTTTAACTCTTGACGAGTTTTTTCTGTAGAATCCACCAGCCGAGTATATAATGCATTTACTTTATCATAATCCTTTTTACTCTTCTCCTGTCTCTTTTTCAGCTTCTCTATTTCTGAATAAAGCGCCTGTAACCGGGCTTTCTGTTCTGCAATAGTCTCTGTCTGCCTATTGTATTCCGACAAAACAGAAGCCACAGCCTTTTTATATTGAGTTCGTACTTCCTTGCTGAACCAATATGTAAAAAATCCGGGACGAGTAGACTGCAACAGTTGCATTTCACTCTTTATTTCATCCCTTCTTCGCATACCCTCTTCTATTTCAGCAGACAACAGAGCAGATGCATTTTCCCGTTTATTCAATTCTTCCTTATCAAAAGTCAAACGGTTCTCTGCATCTTCACACTGAATCCGAATCTTCTCTCTGTTTTCCTCATCTTTCATAAAACCGGTCAGACGGGATTTCTCTTCCCCGACTTCATGGAGCTTCTTTTTAAAAGACGATACAACATTTAACCATTCTTCTTCTGTGGGTTTATAATCGGCTAACTGTTGCTTTAGCGTATAGGTTTCCTTCTCCGAATTCCCATTCCAGATGCTACCGATCAGTTTTCGTTGATTTTCTTTATTTCCTAATACAGCAGCGATTATTCCCCAATATTGTTCATCCAGACATTCCTCACTAACCTGCCGGAAATATCCAACCTGATCAGAATAACCTTTTACTTCTCCTTTTAAGGGTAGTTCTTTTGAGATATTTTCTACCGCTCCATTATTCGAAGAAGCAACAACAATACCTCCATCACTGATGGAAGGATCCGGTGCATAAATAAACGGAGTATATTTATCACTGACCTGTACCTCACCTATTTTACGGAAAGCCTTTGCCGGATCAGTAAAACCAACCATCTTTTTAGCACGCTTCACCAGAATTGCAGCAATAATATCCCTTAGCAAGGTTGTCTTTCCTGTACCGGGAGGTCCGTTTACAGAAAATAGTCCCTCTTGTTTCTCACCGGCCAACTCTTTACTGACAGTATTTACAGCAAACTGTTGCATCAAACTTGCCCCATAAGGAGACGGCCAACAACCATCCGGGTAATTTTCCGGAATCAGACTTTCTTTCAGAATCTCAGGATGCAGGGATAGGTCCGAATGAGCGAAATCTTCATTCAAACAGGCACTCAAATAATTCTTAAATGCTGTATTATAACCTTCTTTTTCATAAGAAGCAATTATCCGCTCCAAATCGTCGATATAGAAACTGTTCAATATATCAGCATTCGATTCATCCGGATCTGAAGGGTTATTTTTCTTGAAAACTTCTTCTGTACGAATGTATATATCCGTTTCAGGAGAAGTACTCCACTTCAGTTTCCGCATGATTAATGATTGAATTTCTTGTAGATTTTCGAGTGTCTGGGTATCTGACAAATAACTCAGAAAGTCTTCAGCCAGTTCTTTCCGGTTCTCGGTTAATTGCTCAAACAGATTAGATTTTAACTGATTAAAATCCTCCGACCAGGTATCGGTTTCCACCTTATCTTCTTCCAACTGTTTCAATGCCCAAGGCATCGTAGAAAGACCAAATGTATTTTGTATGTATATACCCTGACAATCCAGTTTAATAGAAGCATAACAAACCTTGGCATTAACCGGATTCGGATTGACGCTTTCATCCTTAAAGAATTCTTTTACAAAATCGGAAACAGATGTCAGAGAAAAGACACCCAGATAAATAGTGTATTGAATCGTCTTTCTCGGATCTTTTGCTTCCAATGGACGCATCCATGGAAGCTCCTCCCCCAAACGTTTTACACTATTATCTTTCGGAAGAAGAGCCGGAGAAAAATGTTCCAGTTTGTGCCAACAGGAAAGTATATGTTTATAATCTGGCATTGTATTATTTGTTAGCTGTTTCAATTAACCACCAACAAAATTACTAAATCATTTTAAATACAATGCATAGAGGTTTATACAATATCAAAATTTCTTTATTCCATCCTGGCTTTTACCTTTCCCCAGGCATGCGTATCAAACAAACAGCTACTCCGCATTGTATCGTACATTTCCCTGAAACGTGACATAGGTATCATAAAACTTAAAATATCCGGTTCAAAATAAGGACGTACGGAAGGATCGAAGAATCCGATAAAAGTGCGCTTTCCCCCTCTCGCATTCTCAATAACGGCTTGTGTGACTACAGAGCAACAACCGGAGCCAAATAAAGAAGTAACGGCATCCTGTGAATTATTATCGAAAAACGCCCAGGTAGCTAGGCCGGAAAGCATATCGGGTGTTGCCAGAAACAGAATTCCTTCGAGATTATCGAAATTCTCTACTTTATCCATTCGGGTAAAGTTCAGATAATCCATCTTTGCTCTCGGAACTTGCAATTCCTCCAAAAACTCAGAAACGCCTTCAGGGGTTTGTTTGTATTTTTCTTTTAAAGACACAAATCCGGGAATCCGTTCGGGCATCTCTGTAAAACCAGTATAAAATTTTCCACCGCCACAACCGATATTTTCCACACTCAAAGTAACCGTTTGCCCATCCCTGACATCCTTCATACATTTGAATAAACATCCTCCGATTTTATCAACAAAGTTTACCGATTGCTCTGAATACCAAAAGACGATTGGAAGATCCACTTTTTCACCAAATGCTTCACGATAATTATTGAGAAATACATTTATGTCCATGATCTGATTATTTATTGGTTTTGTCAAATATACGAAAAATTCAATTCTATAATAGAGTATCTTTGTATTTCCTTAAGAATAAAATTTAAGATTCTCGCAGATAATCACATTATATAGAATATATAGTATATTTGAGCAATCATTACAATATAAATCAAAAGCTATGTATGAACTTCAACAAGCAGGAGAACAAAGCTACTATATAAACTCACCGGCAAAGATCGGTATCTATCGGCAAAACGATACGGATATTTATCTGATCGATAGCGGAAACGATAAAGAAGCGGTCAAGAAAATCATTAAGATTGCTGCTGCACAAAACTGGAAAATAAAAGGGATTATCAATACCCATTCCAATGCAGATCATATTGGAGGAAATGCCTATTTACAAGCACAAATCGACTGTCCGGTTTTTGCAAACGGGATAGAAGCTGCTTTCACACAGTATCCCATATTGGAACCGTCATTCTTATATGGTGGATATCCCTGTAAAGAGTTACGGAGTAAATTCCTGTTAGCGAAAGAAAGCCGGACGTTGCCTTTCACTGATAAGGATTTCCCCCGTGAACTGGAGATCATTCCCCTACCCGGCCATTTTTTTGATATGGTAGGTTTTCGTACTCCTGATGATACCGTTTTCCTGGCAGATTGCATCAGTAGTGAATCAACTCTGAATAAATACCAGGTCTCTTTCATTTACGATGTTGCCCGTTACCTGGAAACACTGGATTTTGTTGAAAAGATGCAGGCTGCACGATTTATTCCTTCGCATGCAGAAATGACAACTGACATAAAAGAGCTGGTATCTGTCAACCGGAATAAGATTTACGAGATAGCCGACACCTTGCTCGAAATCTGCTCCACCCCTCAAAATAGCGAAAACATTCTTCAGATGCTTTTCGACAAATACGGATTATCGATGAACTTTGAACAATACGTACTGGTAGGCAGCACGATCCGCTCCTATCTTTCCTGGCTCAAAGATCTGGGCAAATTATCCGTCAGTTTTGAGTACAATATGCTTCAATGGAAAAGCATTCATTCACCCCACTAAATACAACCTCATGAAAATTATATCTGTAAAAGAAAATCCGGCTTACAAAGACATAGCGATCAACTATCTGCAAAGTAAATGGCCTTCTGTATATCCCGTCATGTATGAGGATAGTATTAATCATTGTATAGATTCTCCGAGTTCTTTTCCACAGTGGTATTTGTTGGAGAAAGATGATCAGATCATCGGCTGTGCTGGACTGATCACGAACGATTTTATCAGCCGGATGGACTTGTATCCATGGGTTTGCGCTGTGTATATAGACGAAACTCAACGAGGAAATTTTTACAGCAGCCTTTTATTGGAGAAAGCCAAAGAAGATACGGTTAAAGCTGGTTTCAACAAATTATACCTCAGCACCGAACATATAGGCTTCTATGAAAAGCTGGGATTCAAATATATAGGACAAGGATACCATCCCTGGGAAGACGAATCACGGATATATGAAATAGAAATAAAAACATAATTCCAACAAATAAAAGATACATTCATTAAATTTTTCGGTAGAACTTCATGCTTTGATTTTGAATAAATACATATATTTGCTTAAAATTAAATTTGAAGTTATGAGAATCATGTATTTTATCATCACTCTTGTTCTCTGTTTCTGCACAACCCTCAAGGCAGAAAACAGAGCCAATGATCTAATGAAACAGGCACAAAGTAGCCTGGAACAGAAAGACTACACTAAAGCCCGTTACCTTTTCCTTCAAGCCTACAAAGCCTTTTCCAATGAAGGGGATTACACACAAGCCATTGATTGTGGGACTAAAGCAACATATCTTTATTATCGTGAGAACTATTATCAGGAGGCATTCGACCTTTGCCGCCAAATGACTCAATATCTATTAACCGAGGAAGATAAAGCACAGAAAACATTCTATGACCAACGTTTCCAATTAACAAAAGAGCGATTACAAATGTACATAAAGCTGAAGAATGCCGCCCAGGCTCAACTTCAACTTAATACGTTGGATAATCTGGCCAGTCAGGCCGGAAGCAGTAAACTGTCCGATGACCTGTTATACACTCAGACCAATTATTATTATACTTTTGGACAGGATGAACAGGGAGACGCATCTTTCCGCAAACTGATTAACCAGTATAAAGATAAAAAGGAATACGACAAGGTAAGTGACTGCTATAGAAATCTGATCACAATTGCCCGCACAGCAAACAATGCTCCATTGATGGAACGTACCTACGAAAAATATATCGTCTGGACAGATTCTGTTAAAGCATTAAATGCACAGGATGAATTAGGAGCATTACAACTCAAATACGATGACAGTTTGCAAACTATCCAGGAAAAAGACGATAAACTATCCGGCAAGCAATATATGATAGTCGGTCTTTGTACATTGGTTGTAATCCTTATCGCTGCATTACTTTTCGTTGCATTCCTGCTACTGCGTTTCATCGTTCTCAACAAGAAACTGAAAGGTATTATCCAGACAACCAACGAACATAGCGAACAACAAGCATTGTTTATACAAAGTATATCGGAACAGATGAAGCCTACGCTCGATAAACTCGATATATCAGCCGGCGAATTACGAACAACAGCTCCGCAACACGCCGAATCTATCCAGGCACGAGTAGATGCACTAAAACAGTTCAGTATTAATATACAGGAACTGTCTTCATTGGAAAGCTCTTTGCTGGAACCCTACGAAACACAATCATTCAATGTGGGTACCTTCTGCAAGAAAACAATGGATAAAGTAAAGGATAAAATACACCCCGATGTAGAAGTCATCGTAGACGCACCGCAACTGGAAGTAAAAACAAATGCGGAACAATTAGAACGTATTTTATTACATTTATTAAACAATGCAGCTCAATATACCACTTCCGGTAAAATATGGCTGGAATTCAAAAGAAAAGGAGCCCATCTGTGCCATATTATCGTAACAGATAATGGAACCGGTATTCCTAACGAACAAAAAGAAAATATCTTCAAACCGTTCAGCGAAGTCAAGGATTTGGCCGAAGGTGACGGATTAGGTTTGCCTATCTGCTCCCTGATCGCTAATAAGTTGAACGGAAACCTGTCTATCGATATGGATTATAAGAAAGGATGCCGTTTTATTCTAGTATTACAGATATGAGACTATTCTAATTTAATTTCCTATTTTAATAGACATCATTATACAGAAGTCTTCCGGTATTCCCGGAAGACTTTTTTGTTTTCTGTTTCTCCTGTCAACACATGTTCAAATCCTAATTTTTCACAAACTCTGATAGAGCCTATATTCTGATCATACATACGGGCAATAAACTCTGTACACCTCAACTGGCTAAAGGCATAATCGATCAGATCCTGACAAACTTCTGTTCCATATCCGTTATTCCAATACATTCGATCGATAATATAACCAACTTCCATCTTCTTCAGATCTGAAAAGGAATAGAATAAACCTGCTTCACCAATAATCGTATTCTCACCTCTGAGTTTAATAGCAAAATGTATCATGCAATTATATCTATTTAGAAATGTTTTACATCGTTCGCATCTATCCAAATACGCTGCTCCTTTACTAGGATTCTTTATCCGTGTATAGTTAGGACAGCCACCACAAAAAACGCCGCAAGCCGGAATTTACTCGTTATAAACAATATCAATTATACAGATATAAGATAGATTTACTGACAAAGTAAAGCAAATTCTACACCCAAAATGATCAAAATGATTGTTTTTTGAATATTATTTTATCAAACACCCTCTTTCAAATTGCAATTAAGAATAGGAATATAAATTTCATATTAATACTAAAACTAACAGTTCTCATATCAATTAGAAACTTTAATCTCTGATAAAAGAAAAAATGTCATCAATTAACACACCACTATATATCATTATGAAAGAAACAACATATATTTGTCAAGCAAATTGACAACAAAATACATATTAAGCAAACATAAGGTCAACAAACAATGAAAGAACAGACCCATTTGAATAGAAAACAGGGATTATATGATCCCGCGAATGAACATGACGCGTGTGGAGTAGGAATGTTGGTAAACATTCACGGAGGAAAGTCGCACGACATTGTAGAGTCAGCCCTTAAAGTATTGGAAAATATGCGTCACCGTGGTGCAGAAGGCGCTGATAATAAAACAGGTGACGGTGCAGGTATCCTACTTCAGATCCCTCACGAATTCATTTTATTACAAGGAATACCTGTTCCCGAAAAAGGAAAATACGGAACAGGACTCATCTTTCTTCCGAAAGATGAGGAGCAACGTTCTATTATTCTCAGCATTATGATCGAAGAGATTGAAAAGGAAGAGCTCACCCTGATGCATCTGCGGAAAGTTCCGGTAAACAGCGATATATTAGGAAAAGATGCATTAGCTACCGAACCGGATATCAAACAAATCTTCGTGACCGGCTCTGAAAACCAACAGGAACTGGAACTGAAGTTGTACGTTATCCGTAAACGTATCGAGAATAAAGTAGCAGCTTCTGATTTAACAGCCAAGAATGACTTCTATGTGGCTTCGTTATCTACTAAAAATATTGTATACAAAGGTATGCTGGAATCGATGCAACTGCGTCACTATTTTCCCGACCTGACAAACAACTATTTTACGAGTGGATTGGCATTGATCCATTCCCGTTTCAGTACGAATACGTTTCCGACATGGAGCCTGGCCCAACCATTCCGGTTGTTGGCACATAACGGCGAGATCAACACCATCCGAGGAAATAGAGGATGGATGGAAGCACGGGAAAGCGTCCTTACTTCTCCGACTATCGGAGATATCGAAAGTATCCGACCGATTATTCAACCAGGAATGAGCGATAGTGCTTCACTGGATAATGTTCTTGAGTTTCTCGTGGCTTCGGGGTTAAGCCTGCCGCATGCAATGGCAATGCTTGTGCCGGAAAGTTCGAACGAAAAGAATCCGATATCGGATGACCTGAAAGCGTTTTACGAGTATCATTCTATCCTGATGGAACCTTGGGACGGTCCGGCAGCCTTGTTATTCAGCGACGGACGATTTGCCGGCGGTATGCTGGATCGTAACGGCTTACGTCCGGCACGTTATCTGATCACGAAGAATGGCATGATGCTGGTAGCTTCGGAAGTGGGTGTAATGGACTTTGAAGCCAACGAAATCAAAGAGAAAGGACGGCTCCAACCGGGTAAAATCCTGATGGTCGATACGGAGAAAGGAGAAATTTATTACGACGGCGAACTGAAAAAACAATTAGCTGAAGCAAAACCATATAAGTCATGGCTGGCCGGAAATCGCGTAGAGTTGGACGAGTTAAAGTCCGGTCGCAAGATACCTCACACAGTAGATAACTATGACAAGCTCCTCCGTGCTTTCGGTTACAGTCGTGAAGATGTGGAGAAAATCATTGTCCCGATGTGTACAGGAGGAGCCGAACCTGTCGGATCGATGGGTAACGACACTCCGTTAGCGATTTTATCCGACCGTCCACAGTTACTGTACAATTATTTCCGCCAACAGTTTGCACAGGTGACCAACCCGCCCATCGATCCGATTCGCGAAGAGTTGGTTATGAGTTTGGAGGAATATATCGGTGCGGTAGGAAACAACATCCTGGTACCCAGCGAAAACCACTGTAAGATGGTACGGTTGAACCATCCGATCCTGACCAATACGCAACTGGATCTGCTTTGCAATATCCGTTATAAAGGGTTTAACTCCGTGAAACTTCCGATGTTGTTCGAAGTCGCTAAAGGAAGTGAAGGTTTAAAGGCTGCACTCGATGAACTATGTAAGAAAGCGGAACAGTCCGTTATGGACGGTGTTAACTATATTATTCTCAGCGATAAGAATGTAGACGAGCAATATGCACCGATCCCTTCGTTGCTTGCCGTAAGCGCCGTACATCATCATCTGATTTCAGTGCAAAAACGTGTACAGACAGCATTGGTTGTCGAGACAGGAGAAATGCGCGAGGTTATGCATGCCGCATTATTACTGGGATATGGGGCTAGTGCCATTAATCCGTATATGGTTTTCGCCATACTGAAGGAACTGGAAAGCAAACATGAAGTACAATTAAACTATGAAACGGCACGCAAAAACTATGTGAAGTCCATCTGCAAAGGCCTGTTTAAAGTAATGAGCAAGATGGGTATCAGTACTATTCGCAGTTATCGCGGTGCCAAGCTGTTCGAGGCTGTCGGATTAGACGAAGAGCTGGCACGTACTTACTTCGGTAATACGACCAGCAACGTAGGAGGTATCCGCTTAGACGAGATTGCATGTGATATAATTGCACTGCACCATCAGGCTTTCGATCGTCCGGTCGATGAAATGTTGGAACACAAAGGACTTTACAGCTTCCGCAAAGATGGGGAGAAGCATGCCTGGAATCCGGAAATAATCTCGACGTTACAGCTGGCAACGCGTCTGGGCAGTTATAAGAAATTCAAAGAATATTCCCATAAAGTGGACGATAAAGAGTCACCGATCTTTCTCCGCGACTTTCTCACATTCAAAAAGAAAAAGCCGATCCCCATCGAACAAGTGGAACCAGCTGGTGAAATCATGAAACGCTTCGTAACCGGTGCTATGAGTTTCGGTTCGATCAGTAAGGAAGCGCACGAAACCATCGCAATGGCCATGAATAAGATACACGGTCGGAGCAATACCGGGGAAGGAGGTGAAGATGCTACCCGCTTCACTCCACGTGAAGACGGTCTTTCTCTTCGATCGGCCATCAAGCAAGTGGCTTCAGGTCGCTTTGGCGTGACTACTGAATATCTAGTGAATGCAGATGAAATACAGATCAAAGTTGCCCAGGGAGCTAAACCGGGTGAAGGTGGCCAGTTGCCGGGGTATAAAGTGAACGATGTCATCGCCAAAACCCGTCACTCCATACCGGGTATTTCGCTGATATCTCCACCACCCCATCACGATATTTATTCGATCGAGGATCTGGCACAACTGATATTCGACTTGAAGAATGTAAATCCGAAAGCAGAGATTAGTGTCAAACTAGTATCGGAAAACGGTGTCGGGACGATCGCTGCCGGTGTAGCCAAAGCGAAGGCCGACCGTATCATCATCTCAGGTGCCGAAGGAGGAACGGGCGCCTCGCCGGTCAGCTCGATCCGTTATGCCGGACTGCCACCTGAAATGGGCTTATCTGAGACACAGCAAACATTAGTGATAAACGGCCTCCGTGGACAGGTGCGCCTGCAAACCGACGGGCAACTGAAGACCGGACGCGACATCGTCCTGATGGCTCTGCTCGGAGCGGAGGAATTTGGTTTCGCCACTTCCGCTCTGATCGTCTTAGGCTGTGTGATGATGCGCAAATGCCATATAAATACATGTCCTGTAGGTGTTGCCACACAAGATGAAGAACTGCGGAAACGTTTTCTCGGCCGGCATGAATATCTGGTAAACTTCTTCACTTTCCTGGCTGAAGAAGTACGTGAATACCTAGCAGAAATGGGATACAGTAAACTCGACGATATTATCGGCCATACGGAACTGATCGTTCGCAAACCTTCGGACGGCGTAACCAAACATGACCTGCTCGATTTCTCCCGCCTGCTTCATCTTCCGGAACAGGCAACCCATACGGCCATCCATCATACGACGATGCAGAAACATTCTATCGATGGCGTAAAAGACCTGGATATTATACGGCATGCAAAAGGAGCTATCGAGTTCCAGCATGAGATATCGCTCGATTATGCGATTACCAACACGGATCGCTCCGTAGGTGCCATGTTATCTGGTGAAATAGCCAAGCGTTATGGAAATGCCGGATTACCGGATTATACATTAAATATCAAGTTTAAAGGATCAGCGGGACAAAGTTTCGGTGCATTTCTCTCGCACGGAATTCACTTTCGTCTAGAAGGAGAAGCAAATGATTACCTGGGAAAAGGGCTTAGCGGCGGACGTATCAGTGTAATGCCTCCGGTACGTTCCACTTTCGTAGCAGAAGACAATACAATAGCCGGAAATACTCTGTTGTACGGAGCTACCGATGGAGAAGTATATATTAACGGACGTGTCGGCGAACGTTTCTGCGTACGAAACAGTGGTGCCATCGCCGTAGTGGAAGGTGTTGGAGATCATTGCTGCGAATACATGACCGGAGGCCGCGTGGTCGTACTCGGACAAACAGGACGCAACTTCGCTGCCGGAATGAGCGGTGGTGTGGCCTACGTATGGAACAAGGCCGGCGATTTCGATTATTACTGTAATATGGAAATGGTTGAACTTTCATTGATAGAAGACAGCTCCACCCGTAAGGAACTGCATGAATTGATCCGAAAGCATTATCATTATACAGGCAGTCATCTGGCCGGAAAGATATTGGACAACTGGGATAAATATGTAAATGAATTCATACAGGTCGTTCCGATCGAATATAAAAAGGTATTACAAGAAGAACAAATGAAAAAGTTACAACTTAAGATCGCGGAAATGCAACAGGACTACTAAACCGCATTTCTGACATAATTTTTTGACATTAGAAATATAAAAATCATGGCAAATCCAAAAGCATTCCTTACCATACATAGACAAGAAGCAGGATACCGTCCTGTTGAAGATCGCATCGACGATTTCAGCGAAGTAGAACAAACCCTCAACAGTAGCGACCGTCGTCGTCAGGCATCCCGTTGCATGGATTGCGGCGTCCCTTTCTGCCATTGGAGCTGTCCTATCGGAAATAAACAACCCGAATGGCAGGATCTTCTTTACAGGGGAAAATGGAAAGAAGCTTACCACGTACTGGAACAGACCTGCGACTTCCCGGAATTCACCGGCCGCATCTGCCCTGCCCTGTGCGAGAAAAGTTGTGTACTGAAACTGAGTTGCGACGAACCTGTCACCATCCGTGAGAATGAAGTGGCCATTGTCGAAGCTGCCTTCCGCGAAGGATACATACAACCCGTACAGCCCGTACGCAATGGCAAACGCATAGCCGTTATCGGTAGTGGACCGGCCGGATTGACTGTCGCCAACCAGTTAAATCGTAAAGGATACGAAGTCACCATCTTTGAAAAAGACGAATTACCGGGAGGACTTCTCCGTTTCGGTATTCCGAATTTCAAACTGGGGAAAAATATTATCGACCGACGTATCAAGCTGATGGAAAAGGAAGGTATCCTGTTTCGTGTCAATACAATGGTTGGAAAAGAAATTAATATGAAAGATATAATCAGCCGGTTCGATGCCGTCTGCATTGCTATCGGTGCTGAAATTCCACGCGACCTGCCGATCGAAGGCCGTAACTTGAAAGGCGTTCACTTTGCTCTTGAACTTCTGGGACAACAAAACCGGTTGCTTGAAGGCATCGCTATCCCTCCCAAAAACATCATCAATTGCAAAGGTAAGAAAGTACTGGTAATCGGTGGAGGCGATACGGGTAGCGACTGCGTAGGAACGGCTAACCGTCACAAAGCTGCCAGTGTAACTCAGATAGAGATCATGCCGAAACCACCCATCGGTCATAATCCTGAAACTCCCTGGCCTATGTATCCGCAGGTATTGAAAACCAGTAGTAGTCATGAGGAAGGCTGTATACGTCGCTGGTGTCTTACCTCCTGTCGCTTTATCGGGGACAAAAACATACTGAAAGGCGTTGAAGTGGAAGAAGTTGAATGGATACCATCTGGCAATGGAGGCCGTCCAGAAATGAAACTGACTGGAAAAAAGGAGACGATAGAAGTAGACTTGGTATTTCTGGCAATGGGCTTCGTCCATCCCGAACAGGAAGGCCTTGTAAAAGAGCTCTCGTTGGCAACAGATAGCCGGAAAAATATTGCCGTCGACAATAAAAACCAGATAGCCGGCAGTAAAATTTTTGCCTGCGGTGATGCCGTCAGCGGAGCAAGCCTGGTAGTACGTGCTATGGCTTCGGGGAGAAAGACAGCAGAGGCAATAGATAACTATTTGAGTGAAACTAGTTTAGAAAAACACTAACAATAAATAATAATAATTTATGTGTGGCATTACAGCAATATTCAACATTCGTGAAGGTGCATCCGCCCTTCGTGCCCAAGCTTTGGAAATGAGTAAACGAATCCGTCATCGCGGACCGGATTGGAGTGGTATCTACCAAGGACCTACTGCCATTCTTGCCCACGAACGCCTTTCTATCGTCGATCCTGCCTCCGGCGGACAACCATTGAAAAGCAAAGACGGCAAACTGATTTTGACTGTGAACGGTGAAATCTACAACCACCGCGAAATCCGTCAGGAACTAAAAGATGAATACGAATTCATGACCGGTTCCGATTGTGAAGTCATCCTCGCCCTCTACCGTAAGTATGGTACCGGTTGCGTCGAACGGCTAAGTGGCATCTTTGCCTTCGCCCTCTACGACGAAGAAAACGACACTTACCTGATCGCCCGCGACCCTATCGGCGTTATCCCTCTGTATATGGGTTACGACGATAACGGACACTTACTCGTTTCTTCTGAACTAAAAGGTCTGGAAGGATTTGCTACCATCTACAATCAATTCAAGCCGGGTCATTACTTTTACAGTAAAGATACCGACCTGACGAAATGGTACCTGCGCGATTGGGTGAATTATGAGAACGTAAAAGACAATCAGGCCAGCACAACAGCGTTACATGATGCTCTCGAAGCCGCCGTCCAGCGTCAACTGATGAGTGACGTTCCCTACGGTGTCCTGCTTTCCGGTGGCCTAGACTCATCCATTATTTCTGCCATCGCAAAGAAATATGCCGCCAAGCGTATCGAGACTGGCAGTAAAGCGGATGCCTGGTGGCCTCAGCTCCACTCCTTCGCCATCGGATTAAAGGGCGCTCCCGACCTGATCGCCGCCCAAAAGGTAGCTGATGCGATCGGCACCATTCATCATGAAATCAATTACACCGTGCAGGAAGGCCTTGATGCCATCCGCGACGTGATTTACTATATCGAAACCTATGATGTGACGACCGTACGTGCATCCACCCCGATGTACCTGATCTCCCGTGTAATCAAAAGCATGGGGATAAAAATGGTGTTAAGCGGTGAAGGTGCCGATGAAATCTTCGGTGGTTATCTCTACTTCCACAAAGCACCCGACGCCAGGACATTCCATGAAGAGACATTGCGTAAGATAAGTAAACTCTATTTGTATGATTGCTTACGTGCCAATAAAAGTCTTTGTGCCTGGGGAGTGGAGGGACGCGTCCCCTTCCTCGACAAAGAATTCCTGGACGTTGCCATGCGTCTGAACCCTGCGGCTAAAATGTGTCCGGGCAAGACCATCGAAAAGAAAATTCTCCGTGAAACCTTTGCTGATATGCTTCCGGAAGAAATTGTCTGGCGTCAGAAGGAGCAGTTCTCCGATGGAGTGGGTTATAGCTGGATCGATACGTTGAAGAAGCTTACTTCCGAACTGATCTCCGACCAACAAATGGCAAACGCCGCCAACCGTTTCCCGATCAATCCTCCGCAAAATAAAGAAGAATACTACTATCGCACGATTTTTGAAGAACATTTTCCCAGTGAAAGTGCCGCGAGAAGTGTTCCCTCCGTCCCGAGTGTAGCCTGTTCCACTCCTGAGGCACTGGCATGGGATACCACCTTCAAAAATATGAATGAACCGAGTGGCCGTTCTATTAAAGGGGTACATGAAGCGGCCTATTGATATAAGGATGGAATTTCTATTCCTTCCGAAAGAAAACAAAAAGACATCCGGAAAGAAATAAAATTCTTTCGGATGTCTTTTTACTTTATGTCAACAGATAAACGCTTATCCGATACATTCTGATACGTTAAAAAATATTACCCGGTAGGGTAATTCTAAATATATGGCATACTAATCCGATTTACCCGGCAACGTAGTTACATTTTGACAATTACAGAAAATCTTCTCTCAAGGGATTGAAAGTGTCGATCAAAATACCGGCTTCCAGGCATTCACAGCCATGCATAACATCCGGTTTCATATAAACCCCGTCCCCTGCTCTCACAATTTGTGTTTCTCCATCCGTCATAAATTTGAAAACGCCACTTACCACGTAAGTAACCTGCGAATGGGGATGCACGTGTGGAGCACCTATCGCCCCGGTTTCAAATTTAACCTTCACCATCATTATGTTATCATTGTATCCCATGATCTGACGTTGCACACCTCCACCGAGATCCTGCCATTCTATTCCATTTTCGAACTGAAAATTAACACTTTCCTGTTTCATAAACTTTTCTTTTTAATTCTTTATTCAAATGGTAAAGATAACTGATACTGTTGTTTTTTCAAATAATCATAGGGTATTCTCCACTTTCATACGTCAATTATTCAATGTTTAGATACTTTGCTAATATTATGACCGAGAATATGAAGGATTCGAACTATTAAATAGACTTTTTTTACTTGAGTTCTTTAAGAACTACGTACTATTTAAAAATCATAGTTTTCCCGCTATAAACAAAAATGAAGGAAAAGGAATTTAGTACTATCGACAGTTTATTTTGGAAAATTGCGATCAAAGATGATGAAATAGCATTTCGTACTCTTTTTTTCCAGTTTTTCTCTCCTTTATGTGTCTTCGCTCATAGATATGTGGACCGTTGGGAGACATGTGAAGACATCGTACAGGAAACCTTTTTCAAAATATGGAAAAACAGAAAAAATATCGAGATCAGTACTTCCAGTCGTAACTTTCTTATCACCAGTGTCAAAAATTCCTGTATAGATTTTCTACGCAAACAGGAAACAGAACAAAACTGGCAACAAAAAGAGATCGAAAATAATGCTTTACAATATACTACCGGAGATATTTATTCGACTATCGAACTGGAACAGATGTTATCGGCCGCATTAGCTAAACTTCCGGATAATATCAGAACCGTTTTTGAAAAAAACAGATTCGATGGCATGACTTATACAGAAATCGCCGCTGAATATAATATTTCAGTCAAGACGGTTGAAGCTTATATGACAAAAGCACTAAAACATCTCCGAATCGAATTAAAAGACTATCTTCCCCTTGTACTTCTTCTACTTTGGTAATACAAAAACACTATTTAACATAGGGTATCTTTCATAGTATACGTCTAATTTATAAAAAGCAAAAGTGGACATTCATACAGAACATATAATAGCATATCTTGAAGGTAAGCTTTCCATAGAAGAAAGAATAGCTTTCGACCAACAAATGCAATCTTCTCTCGACTTCAAAAAAGAAGTAGATGACATTCGTTTCATCTGGGAAACCACGGCCGAACTCAAATTACATAAACAGATAAACACTCAACAGAACTGGAAAAAAATCTCAAAACAAATTGCAACAGATAAATATAAAAAGAAAGTCTTGAGTTTTATCCGGACAGCAGCAGCTGTATTATTGATTCCGGTTCTAATCGCAACTTATACCTTGTATGATACACTGAAAGAATGGAACAATATTCCAGTCGAACAAGTAGAGTTAAGCTCTGCTTATGGCTTAATATCTAAAGTTACGCTTCCCGATGGTTCTGAAGTATGGTTAAACTCCGGCTCTTCCATCTCTTATCCTAAACGCTTTACCAATAATAAAAGAAATGTACAACTGACCGGAGAGGCTTATTTTAAAGTAACATCTGATAAATCAAACCGTTTCGATGTAGTAACATCCAATGGTTTACAAGTTAGCGCCTATGGGACTGAATTCAACGTGAAAGCCTATGAAGATGAGAATAAAATAGAAGCTACCTTGGCAAAAGGCCATGTGGAAGTATCTGAAATTGGACAACCAATCTCCAGAACATTACATCCGGGAGAACAGGTGATATATTATAAGAATACCAGCAGAATGGAAGTTGATAAAGTCAATCTGGCAGTAGAAACTTCATGGAAAGATGGTAAAATGATATTCAGACGTGCCAACATGAATGAAATCGTACAACGGCTCGCCCGGCATTTTAATGTAGATATCAAATTGGAAGGAGAAGAGCTATATGACTATAAATACTCTGCCACATTCACAACAGAAACACTCAATGATGTTTTACTCCTGTTAGAAAAAACGGCACCTATAAAATGTACCGTAATAGAGCCGAAGCAAACCGCTGATTTTACGTATTCACGACGCACAGTTATAATAAAAACAATAAAGTAAAAATCACATAACAAGAAAAAAACAAAAAAAGCCAATTTTCCCATAGGGTGTCTGCCCGCACGCTACGTCTAATATAAAAATAAAAACAAATGTCATAAACGTTAACTTAAAAGAAGTATTATATGAAAAGAGTCACCTAAAAGAAAAGCAGAAAAATGCTGGTCACATTTTCCTGCTTCAATCAAAAGAATTACCAATCCGAAAATCTCACCTGACGAATGGTAATCCCCAACCAAGTTATTTTTCAAACCTAATTAAATTTGATAATGTGAATTTATGAAGAATTTATCAAACCCAGAAGGTTTTAAGTCAAATTTTGACTTATTACCAAAAATTCCAATGCGTATGAAACTTGCAACATTATGTTTGACTTGCTTTTTAAGCACGGCAAGTGCAAGCTCATTGTACTCCCAGTCTGCTAGAATTTCTTTGGACATGAGGAATGCTTCTGTAGAGCAAGTCTTACAGGAAATCGAAGAAAGTTCCGACTTTTATTTTATGTACAATAGTCAACTTATTAATGTTGACCGTAAAGTAAACATTAAAGTAAAGGAGAAATCGATCGAAACTATTTTGAATGAAATTTGTAAAGCCGCAAACATTGAATATAGCGTCAATGACAAACAAATCATTCTACGTCCGAAAAATATGGTAGCAGAAGCTACTCAGCAGAAATCAAAAACGATCAAAGGGGTTGTCAACGATCAGTTAGGACCTATCACCGGTGCCAACGTTTCTGTCAACGGTACTACTATTGGCACAATCACCGATATGGACGGTCGTTTTAGTCTGGAGGTTCCGGAAAATGCGACCTTGCAAATCTCATTTATCGGCTATCTGCCTCAAACCATAAAAGTAGAAGGACAAACCGATTTCACAATCAACCTACGGGAAGATACGCAGAAGCTGGACGAAGTCGTCGTTATCGGTTACGGTACGCAGAAGAAAATGAACCTGACCGGATCTGTTGCCACTATCTCCGCTGATAATATTGCCACTATCCCGGTGTCTAATATCTCAAATGCAATGGCAGGACGTATGCCGGGTATCTTCTCCTACAACAAATCCGGTATGCCGGGTGTATCCTCCCCCATCACCATTCGTGGTGTCAATACTCCGAATAATACGAATCCGACTTATGTGATCGACGGTGTCGTTCGTGAAAAAGCCGACTTCGATGCTTTAGATCCGAATACGATCGAAAACATCTCCGTATTGAAAGATGCTGCATCGGCCGCCGTTTACGGTTCGCGTGCATCCAACGGTGTAATCGTTGTTTCGACCAAACGCGGTAAGAACCAGAAACCACAATTCAGTTACTCAGGATTGTTCGGTACAGATCGCCCTACCCGTACACCGGAAGTGATGAATGCCTATGACAGAACAGTGTACTTAAATAATCAATTTATGTACAATGGTATTCCTGAAACAGACTCTCGTTACTATACAGCCGACGAACAGGAATATTTCAAGACACATAGTACAGACTGGTTCGACCTTGCCTGGAAAAATCCGTTCACCACACAACATAACCTCAGCGTAAATGGTGGTAGCGACCGTATTAATTACTATATGTCTGCAGGTTACTACCAACAAAGCGGTACATTCGACAATCTGGATTTCAAACGTTATAGCTTCCGTTCCAACGTGGATGCCAAAATTGCCGACAACTTTACAATCGGACTGGATGTGGACGGTAATATGAGCGACCAGCGCACACCGTATTGGCCTCATGACTCAGATAAGGAATTGATGAACGACATGTATCGTGCCTTATTGAATTTCCCGTCGACAGAACCGGCTTATATCAATGGCCAGCCAAACGCGACTATTTATAACTGGAACATCCTGGAAGCAATCAAGAATGGTCATGTATCAAAGAAACATAGTACATTGAATACAAAACTGAGTGCTAAATGGGATATTCCCTGGGTAGAAGGTCTGACGGCCAATGCAATGTTCAACTACCGCCGGTATTATGAAAATGAAAAACAGGCAGGAAAGAAATATACATTATATATTCATGAAACAACAGGCGAACATAATCATATCATCCGCGATGACGCTCCGGTGGTCGGTACCCGTACAAGAACAGAAAATGGTAACTTCGTCCGGAAAGATTTCAACGAAACCAGTGCTTATACACTGAACTTGCAATTGAACTATAACCGTACATTCGGCAAACATGATATCGGTGCCATGTTCCTGTATGAACAATATGAAGAATGGGGTGATAAATTCTGGGCACAACGCAAAGAGTTACTTTCCCCTTCCCTGGAACAATTGTTTGCCGGTAGCGCAGATAGCCAATGGAAAGACGCCGATGGTAATGAATCGGAAATCGGACGTATCGGTTATGTAGGCCGTATCAATTATGGATTCGACAACCGCTATTTACTGGAAGCAAACTTCCGTTATGATTCATCAGTAAAATGGATTCCGGGCAAACGTTGGGGATTCTTCCCGTCAGTATCTGCCGGTTGGCGTATTACGGAAGAGAGCTTCTTCAAAGCCAATGAGAAACTGAACTTTATCAATAACCTGAAACTCCGTGCATCTTATGGTACATTAGGTAACGATGGTGGCGACGATGTTGCTTACTATCAATATCTCAGTAAATTCACAACACAAACAGACAAAATCCCGACCAATGTCGTATTCGGTACCGGTGCAACAGGTATCCTTCCGGGTGTTTACCCCAGCTTGGGTATTACTTGGGAAACAACAACTACTGCCGACGTCGGTTTCGACTTAGGTCTGTGGAATGGTTTATTAAGTTTTGAATTTGACTATTTCCATAAAAAGACTTCAGATATCCTGATGGATCGTGTCCGTACCATCCCGGGAACATTCGGAGCTACGCTTCCCAAAGAAAACTATGCGGAAATGGTAAACCAGGGTTGTGAGTTCTTAGTGCGCCATGATAACAAAATAGGAAACTTCACTTATTATGTGTCAGGAAACTTCTCTTTCGCACGCAACCATTATACAAAGATCGATGAGTCGGCAAATGCTTACGAATGGGAATTAAAAACCGGCCGGCCTATCAAATATATCACTGGTTATCTTGCAGACGGTATTGCCCGCACAGATGCGGACCTGGTTGGCCTGCCGCAATATAACGGTGGATTCGACTGGTCGAAAGGCGATATTATCCTGAAAGACATCAACGGAGCAGGTGGCGTCGGTGGTCCTGACGGTATTGTTGACGGAAACGATAAAACCGTTCTTTCCCTGTATAGCAAGGATCCTGAAATCATTTACGGTATGAGTCTGGGAGGCGAATGGAAAGGCATTGACTTCACCGCCTTTTTCCAGGGAGTTGGCCATCGTGCAATCATGTTCCCGAACCGTGGCGACACATGGACAGAACAGACGGTATTGAATATATGGACAGATGCTTATTCTCCCGATAACATCAATGGTAAATATCCCCGTGTCGGTGGTACAGGTTCAATAGGAGCCAATAGCCAGGAATCATCATTCTGGTTGATGAACGGAAACTATTTCCGTTGCAAGAACATCGAGATCGGTTATACGTTGCCTAAACAATGGATGGGTGCAATCGGTGTAGATCGTTGCCGCGTCTATGTATCAGGTACCAACTTGTTTGTATTTGATCACATCGGTATCTATGATCCTGAAAACAGTGGTGACCGTGGTGCTTACCAATACCCGCTCACTAAGAGCTTCAACTTTGGAATTAATGTAAGTTTCTAACAATTTGAGTAATTCGATATGAAAAAGATATTTATTACATGCGCAACTATTCTGGCATTACTTTCTTCCTGTTCCAGCATATTGGATAAGGAAGATCTGAGCTCCATCTCAGAAGAACAGGTTTGGGAAGACGAAACCCTGACTACCGCTTTTTTGAACGCATTATATATTTCCATCCCCAGCTGGGATCCGGCCCTTGCTGATGCCAGCGATGAAGCAACAGGAGGCGGAGGCTGGACAAACGGAACAACTACTCCCGATGATATGAGCAAAGCCGGGGATGATAAACCCAGCTGGGATTCTGCACCAACTTGGTACTGGCCCTACAAAGATATCCGTAATTGCAACACTTTTATACAGAATGCACAAAATACGGACCTTTGTACAATCGACCGGGAGTTGGCGGATCGTCTGACCGCTGAGGCTCGCTTCGTCCGTGCGTATATTTATTTTGAGATGGTGAAACGTTACGGAGGTGTTCCTCTGATCACCGTTCCGCAAGCATTGACAGACGACCTGTACGTAAAACGTGCTTCCACCAAAGATTGTTTTGATTTCATTATCAGCGAACTGAAAGCCTGCGCTGAAAGTCTGCCTGATTCCTACTCTGGTGATAATTTGGGACGTGCAACAAAAGGAGCGGCAAAAGGGCTTCTCGGTCGTGTTCTCTTATTCCGTGCCAGCCCGCAATTCAACCCGAATAAGAATAGCGAACATTGGCAGACGGCTTATGATTACAACAAAGAAACGCTTAATTATCTGATTGGTCAGGGACACGCACTTTATAGTGATTATGGAAAACTATTCCTGGAAGAAATGAACCAGGAAGTGATCTTCTCTATCCGCTACGAAAACCCGACACGCACGCATACCAGAGATGCAAAGGTTCGTCCGATCACATTCTCTATGAACAATTCCGGAGGTGATCATCCTACTCAGGAAGTGATCGACCGTTTCCCTACCGTAGATGGAAAAACGTATACCTATGCCGACTGGGAAAAAGAAGGAAGCAATGACATCTTTACCTTATGGAAGAATCGCGACAAACGTTTCTATGCAACAGTAGTATATCAGGGTGTTACTTATTTCAATACCGTTATGGAACTGAATGAGAATGCACAAAACGATTATGCTTACGGTAAAAACGTTGGTTCCAAAACGGGTTATTACTCAAAGAAAGGTATCGATGAAAGCATTTCCATTTCCGATTGTCAGAAATCCGGTACCGACTACATCGATATCCGCCTGGCTGAAGTCATGCTGAACTATGCAGAGGCCGCCGTTGAAGTTGGTAAGCTAAGTGAAGCATTCGATGTTCTGAAACAAATCCGCGAACGTGCAGGTATCAATGAGACAAGTTCCGATCCTGAACTGAAAGGCATGCTTTACGGATTAAACCCGAATATGAATCAGGATGAAATGCGTGAAGCAGTACGTGAAGAACGTTTCATCGAGTTGTTGTTCGAACAGAAGCGTATGTGGGATCTGCGTCGCTGGATGATCTACGACAAGCTTATGGTAGGCCAAGATAAACGTCATGCACTGGTGATGAATAAACAAGCCGACGGTAGTTATACGACTTATTTGTTCGATCGCGATAATACCCCGATGATTGCCAACACAAATATGTATTTCCTACCGATGAAACGTAGCGAAATGAGCAATAACCCCAACCTGGAACAAACAAAAGGATGGGAAAACGGTACATTCGACCCACAAGCCGGCTTATAAAAACAGCCTTTTCAACTAACTAAATAAAACGGGAGCTAAGAGTAATCTTTTAGTTCCCGTTCTTTTTACAAATAGACGTCATTTTGAACGATTCAGTTACTTTTCGTTCAGGATGGCGTCTCTTTTATCTCCTTTCATTGACAAATAGTCATACTTACTAGGAATAACAAGTCTCCTTTTAACGATATTTCAACAAGTTTTCACTTACGCCAACTTACAATATACTTCTATTTGTTGTTATATAGTTATAATTTATAACAAACAAAGGGGATTATTGAAACAATCTATCGCCATACATCGTTTTACAGAACATTTAGATGCATTTATTGTATATAAAATACCAAAACGTCGTATATTTGCATTATAACAAAACAAAATGAAATATTCAAAGGAGTTAAACAATCGAAATGACAAATCCAATTAGATTCACAAAGATGCACGGGGCCGGTAACGACTACATATACGTAAACTCGATGGCTTATCCGCTGGAAAATCCAGAAGAGCTAGCCATTAAGTTAAGTGCACTGCATACAGGTATCGGATCAGATGGATTGGTTTTAATCGGTTCATCGGAAAAAGCCGATTTCAGCATGCGGATATTCAATGCCGACGGTTCCGAAGCCATGATGTGCGGAAATGCTTCCCGTTGTATTGGTAAATATGTTTACGAAGCAGGACTGACCAACAAAGAGATAGTCACACTGGAAACATTATCAGGTATCAAGATTCTGCAACTAACGGTTTCCAACGGGACCGTAACCGAAGTAACGGTCGATATGGGAACCCCGGAAATAATTGAACCATCCATTGAACTGGAAGCCGACGGACAAACCTATACCGGCACTATCCTGTCGATAGGAAACCCTCACCTGGTTATTTTTGTTACTAATATAAACGATATCGACTTGCCGGCTATCGGACCTAAGCTGGAATGTCATCCCCTCTTCCCTGACCGGACAAATGTTGAGTTTGTACAGGTTTTAAAAGATGATGAAGTCCGGATGAGGGTATGGGAACGGGGATCAGGGATTACCCAGGCTTGCGGAACAGGTGCTTGTGCAACCGCCGTCGCAGGGGTCGTGTGCGGTAAGACCCAACGTAAAACAAAAGTGATTATGGACGGTGGACCGCTCACCATCCACTGGGATAAAGACAATGGAAAAGTCTATATGACCGGAGGAGCAGTCACCGTATTTGAAGGGACAATAGAAGTATAACAAAAAGACAGGCGCCCCCTGTCTCCACAAGACAACAACATAAAACAACAGAACGAATATGGCACTGATTAACGAACATTTCCTGAAACTACAGAACAGTTACCTGTTTTCCGACATTGCGAAAAAAGTAAACAGTTTCAAGATAACGCACCCTAAAGAAAAAATAATCCGCATGGGAATCGGTGATGTAACACAACCACTGGCACCAGCCGTTATCGAAGCGATGCACAAAGCCGTCGACGACCTGGCAACCCAGGAGAATTTCCACGGCTACGGTCCCGAACAGGGTTATCCTTTCCTGATCGACGCCATCATCAAGAATGATTATGCCAGTCGCGGGATATTTATGGAGCCGGGCGAAGTTTTCGTCAGTGACGGTGCCAAAAGCGATTGCGGAAATATAGGCGATATTCTCCGCCACGATAACAGTATCGGGGTGCTCGATCCGGTCTACCCTGTCTATATAGATTCCAACGTCATGAGCGGACGTACCGGAGTGTTGGAAAACGGAAAATGGAGCGATGTCGTTTATATACCCTGCACGGAAGAAAACGATTTCATTCCCGAACTTCCGAGCCGCCGGGTGGATATCCTCTACCTCTGTTACCCCAATAACCCGACAGGCACAAGCCTGACAAAAGACGAGTTGAAGAAATGGGTAAACTACGCGCTGGCAAATGATGTACTGATCATGTACGATTCAGCCTACGAAGCTTACATACAGAACCCGAATATCCCCCACTCGATCTATGAAATCAAAGGGGCGAAAAAGGTAGCCATCGAATTTCGTAGCTTCTCGAAAACCGCCGGTTTCACCGGAGTACGTTGCGGATATACGGTTGTACCGAAAGAACTGAACGGCTTTACGCTGGGCGGTGAAAAGATACAATTGAACAAGCTATGGAACCGCCGTCAAACGACCAAATTCAACGGGACCAGCTACATCACCCAGCGGGGTGCCGAAGCGGTCTACTCCCCGGAAGGAAAAGAACAAGTGAAGGCTACGATCAACTATTATATGACTAACGCACGTATTATGAAAGAAGGCCTCCAGGGTTGCGGTCTTAAGGTATGGGGTGGTGAAAATGCTCCTTATCTCTGGGTAAAAGCTCCGAAAGGTCTCTCCTCCTGGAAATTCTTTGATAAGTTGCTTTACGAAGTCAATATAGTTGGGACACCGGGCGTAGGATTCGGCCCGAGTGGCGAAGGTTATCTGAGACTCACCGCCTTTGGTGACCGGGACGACACTTTGGAGGCAATGGCCAGGCTGAAGAAGTGGCTCTGAATAATTGAATATTGAGAATTAACAATTGACAATGTAGGAAGCAGGATGGAACAAAAGAGCTAAACAATGTATCAATTTAGGTTATCTCATGAAAAGGATCGTATAGAGAAGCCGGCCGCAGCTTTTCGATTTTATAGAATGTTATACCGCAATGCCAAGCCCCAACTATGGCGGGTAACTCTATACTCCTTTTTATAGGGCAGCAATCCCTCCACATATGTGACTACCGCATCGGGATGAGGCTACCTACCGCATCGGGATGAGGCTACCTACCGCATCGGGATGAGGCTACCTACCGCATCGGGATGAGGCTGATTACCGCACCCGGGTGAGGCACTATAGGATACGGAAAGGAAGGTACCTTCTCCCTTCCCGGAAGATAAATAATAACAAACACTTACTTTAAAATCAAATAGTATGTCAAAGTTAAGATTCAGAGTTGTAGAATCGGCCTTCAAGAAAAGAGCCACCGAAGTAGCCACCCCGGCAGAACGTCCGTCGGAATATTTCGGAAAGAACGTATTCAACCGTGAGAAGATGTTCAAATATCTTCCGGAAAAGGCTTATGCCAGACTAGTCGATTCTATCGATAACGGAACTCCTCTTGACCGGGAAACGGCCGATGCCGTAGCCGCCGGTATGAAAAAATGGGCGATCGAAATGGGAGCAACCCATTATACCCACTGGTTTCATCCTCTGACCGAAGGAACCGCCGAAAAACATGACGCTTTCGTAGAGCACGACGGTAAAGGCGGAATGGTTGAAGAATTTTCAGGAAAACTCCTGATCCAGCAGGAACCGGATGCTTCCAGTTTTCCGAACGGCGGTATCCGAAATACGTTTGAGGCACGCGGCTATTCGGCTTGGGATCCTTCATCCCCTGCTTTTATCGTTGGCGATACCTTGTGTATACCGACCATCTTCATCGCTTATACCGGCGAATCGCTGGACTATAAGGCTCCCTTGCTGAAAGCATTGGAAGCCGTCAATAAAGCTGCCGTCGACGTATGCCACTATTTCAATCCGGATGTAAAGAAAGTATACGCTTATCTGGGATGGGAACAGGAATACTTCCTGGTAGACGAAGGTCTGTACGCCGCCCGTCCCGACCTGTTGCTTAGCGGTCGTACGCTGATGGGCCATGAAAGCAGCAAGAACCAGCAATTGGAAGATCATTATTTCGGTGCCATTCCTACCCGTGTCATGGAGTTTATGAAAGAGTTGGAGATTGAATCCCTCAAATTGGGTATCCCATTGAACCCCCGCCACAACGAAGTAGCTCCCAACCAATTCGAGCTGGCTCCTATCTTTGAAGAATGCAACCTGGCAAACGACCACAACCTGCTCGTCATGGCCTTGATGCGTAAGATCAGCCGCAAGCATGGTTTCCGTGTCCTGTTGCATGAAAAGCCATTCAAAGGAGTGAACGGATCGGGTAAGCACAACAACTGGTCGCTGGGGACCGACACAGGCATCGGCCTGATGGGCCCGGGGAAAACTCCGGAGGACAACCTGCGCTTCATCACTTTCGTTGTAAATGTTTTGATGGCCGTTTACCGTCATAACGGATTACTGAAAGCAAGTATCTCCAGCGCAACCAACGCCCATCGCCTGGGAGCCAACGAAGCACCTCCCGCAATTATCTCCAGCTTCCTCGGGACCCAGTTATCACAGGTTTTAGACCATCTGGAAAAGAGTGAACCGGAGGATCTCATGCTAGCCGGCAAACAGGGAATGAAACTGGATATCGCCCGTATCCCCGAATTACTGATCGATAACACCGACCGTAACCGTACCTCTCCTTTCGCTTTCACCGGAAACCGTTTCGAATTTCGCGCCGTAGGTTCCGAAGCCAATTGTGCCTCGGCGATGCTGGCTTTGAATGCCGCCGTTGCCGAACAATTGAAGCTGTTCAAAACAGAGGTAGACGGAAAGATCGCAACCGGCAAAGACAAGTATGCCGCCATTCTGGAAGTACTCCGCAAAGACATCAAAGAATGCAAAGCCATCCATTTCGACGGCAACGGTTATAGCGATGAATGGAAAGAAGAGGCCAAACGCCGCGGCCTGGATTGTGAAACCAGTGTACCGGTCATTTTCGACAATTACCTGAAAGAAAGTAGCATCAAGATGTTCGAGTCGACAGGTGTCATGACCCGCAAAGAGCTGGAAGCCCGTAACGAAGTGAAATGGGAAACATACACAAAGAAGATACAGATCGAAGCCCGCGTATTAGGCGACCTGACGATGAACCATATCATCCCTATCGCCACCCGCTATCAGACTTCACTGGTCGACAACGTTTATAAAATGAAAGATCTTTTCCCGGCAGACAAGGCATCCGTCCTTTCCGCCCGCAACCTGGAGATCATCGAAGACATCGCTTGCCGCACCAACTTCATCAAGGAAAAGGTTGACGAAATGGTCGAAGCCCGTAAGGTTGCCAACAAGATCGAGAGCGAACGCGAAAAAGCCATTGCCTACCACGACACCATCGTCCCGATGCTGGAAGAGATCCGCTACCACATCGACAAACTAGAACTGGTTGTAGACGACCAGATGTGGACATTACCGAAATATCGCGAATTATTATTTATCAGATAGTTTTTTGTTGATTGTTTTGTGTTTACAAGGGAAGCATACTACGAAGTATGGCTTCCCTTCTTTCATATTCCCGGAGAAATACATACCTTTGGAGCATCATTATATAAGAAAGGAGTTTACGTTATGACGGCAATGGAATTACAACAATGGAGAGAAAACTTCATCGAGGAATATCTCAACAAGATAGACAACATTGAAGATATGAAAAAGCTTGTAAAATACACGAAAAGTATTTGGCCCAAGAAAAAAGAGACACCCCGTCCCTGTGTCGTCCATTCACAGGATACAATAAACAAATAGAATATGAACTACGGATTTATAAAAGTAGCAGCAGCCGTCCCCCACGTACAGGTGGCAGACTGTTTTTATAATATAGGGCAGATAGAAAACCTGATGCGCCAGGCATCGGAAAAGGGAGTCCAACTGATCGCTTTCCCCGAATTGTCGGTGACGGCCTATACCTGCTTGGACTTGTTTGCACAGCAAACTTTACTGAAAAATGCAGAACAGGCCCTATTAAAACTCGTGGGTGACACCGCCGACCTGAACCTGCTCACCATCGTAGGTGCCCCGCTCGTAACGGACAACCGATTGATCAATGCCGCTATCGCTTTCCAGAGCGGAAAGATAATAGGCGTAGTTCCCAAAACATATCTGCCGAACTACAAAGAATTTCAGGAACAGCGCTGGTTTACTTTCGCTACCGAGCTATGGGATAAAACCATCTCGATCGGAAACAGCACATACCCGATGAATAGTCACCTATTATTCACCTCCGGACAGGTAAAAGTCGGTATCGAGATATGTGAAGACCTGTGGGTTCCCGTCCCCCCCAGTTCCCTACTGGCGATGGAAGGAGCCAATATCCTGGTAAATATATCCGCCAGTAACGAACTGATCGGTAAACACCATTACCTCCGTTCGCTGATCCGCCAGCAATCTGCCCGTTGTATGGCAGGATATGTCTATACCTCCGCCGGTTTCGGAGAATCCAGTACAGACCTTGTTTTTGCAGGTAACGGCATCATTGCCGAAAACGGAAATCTCCTGGAAGAATCGCCGCGCTTCACCATGCAGGAACAACTCATCATCAGTGAGATCGACATTGAAAACCTGCAAAACGACCGTCGCGTGAACACCAGCTTCATGCACGGAGCCTCCACTTTATTACCGGAGGAAACGATCGTAGTCCCGTTCGCCCTGTCCGAAACTTCCGGAGATCCGGTACTGACGCGCCCGATCGACCCGCATCCTTTCACTCCTTCCGGCGATGCTCTGAAAGAGCGTTGCGAAGAAATCTTCCAGATCCAGGTAGCCGGACTAGCCAAACGCATGGTCCATACCCACTCTAAAACGGCGGTTGTCGGTATTTCGGGTGGACTGGATTCCACATTGGCCCTATTGGTAACCGTGATGGCCTTCGATGCTCTCGGCATCCCCCGGGATCAGATACTCGGTATCACCATGCCCGGCTTCGGAACCACCGACCGCACCTATACCAATGCTTGCGACCTGATCCGCCACCTGGGGGTCACCCTAAAAGAAATTTCGATCAAAGACGCCTGCCTCCAACACTTCAAAGACATCGACCACGATCCGTCTGTCCATGATGTTACTTACGAGAACAGCCAGGCACGCGAACGTACCCAAATCCTGATGGACGTAGCCAACCAGGTGGGCGGTATGGTGATCGGAACCGGCGACCTGTCGGAACTGGCACTGGGTTGGGCGACCTACAACGGCGATCATATGTCGATGTACGGTGTTAACGGAAGCATCCCTAAAACATTGGTCAAATACCTGGTAGAATGGGTTGCACACAACCGGGTGGATGAAGCCTCCCGCGTTACCTTGCTGGATATTGTCGACACCCCTATCAGCCCCGAACTGATCCCGGCAGATGAAAACGGAAATATCAAACAGAAAACGGAAGACCTGGTAGGCCCCTACGAACTACACGATTTCTTCCTGTATCATTTCCTCCGCTTCGGCACCTCACCTGCCAAGATTTACTTCCTGGCCGGGCAGGCTTTCAAAGACAATTACGACAAGGAGACAATCAAAAAATGGCTCTATACGTTCTTCCGCCGTTTCTTCCAGCAACAATTCAAACGAAGTTGCCTGCCCGACGGACCGAAAGTCGGTTCCGTTAGCCTTTCCCCACGTGGCGACTGGCGTATGCCGAGCGATGCAATGGCAACATTATGGCTGAAAGAGATAGAAGGGTTGAAGTAAACAAAATATTGTAATTTGTAAGTATTGTAAGGAGACATGAAAATGTCCTTCTTATTTAAACGCATTTTTATCTCTGTTTTCACAAAGATATATACTTTTATTTTGTCTCCAATGCTTCAGATTCCAAATTCTTTTCTTGTATGATAGCACAGACATAAAAAAGGCCATCGGAATCCCGATAGCCTTTTCATTTATATTGTTGTTCCGTAGGGGCGGTTCGCGAACCGCCACCCCTGACATATTACATACCGAATTCTGGTTTACGGTTAATCCATTGTCCGCGAGTAAAGTCTGGGAAGTCAACCAATGCACCGCCACGAGCGATAGACATTTCTGACAAAGCGGAAATAGCACTCCATGCAGCAGCATCATAACAATCCATTGGAGCCGGACGTTTGTTCTTGATGCGATCGATCAGGTCATACATCATGATAAAGTCCATACCACCGTGACCGGCTTCTTTTGCCTGAGCATCCAACTGAGCCCATAGTTTGTGGTCGTATTTCTTGAACCATTCGTCAGAATTATCCCAACGGTGAGGTTTAGACTGACCTTCCACATATACATGATCGCCATCGTTCATCCACAAACCATCTGTACCCTGAATACGGAATCCCAAAGAATAAGGACGAGGAGAGTTTGTATCGTGAGTCACGATGATCGTCTGTCCGTTCGCACACTTGATCATAGAAGTAACGATGTCACCCAGGTTAAAGCGAACCTTAGCCAACGGATGGTTTTCACCACCATTATCTACGATAAACTTATGCAATCCGCGAGACTGAGTTGCCATAGCAGACATAGCAACGAAGCGGTTACCACGGTTGATATCCATACAATTGGCAACCGGTCCGATACCGTGAGTCGGATACACGTCCCCATTACGATGTACAGAGTGATTCGTACGCCACTGAGCTTCAGCAAAAGCCGTCGGGCCCATACGCAACTCACCACCCTTCTGGTAAGTATAGTTCTTACCATCATTGAATTTTACATCACGCAAGTCATGTTCGTAACCGCAACCACCGTGCAATAATTCACCGAACAAACCTTCGCGAACCATGTTCAATGCCGCCATACAATCACGACGATAGCAAACATTTTCCATGATGTTCAGATGGCTTCCTGTTGCTTCCGATACATTGACCAGGTCCCAGCATTCTTCCAACGTATTGGCGGCAGAAACTTCCACGCCTACGTAAGGAACACCGGCTTTCATAGCAGCTACCGACATCGGTACGTGCCATTCCCACGGGCTTGCAATGATCACGCAATCGAATTCTTCGTTATTCAACATCTTTTCGAATTCGCGTTCGCCACCTTTGTACACTTTCGGAGCTTCAACGTTAAATTTAGCAATGTGTTTCAGCGTACGATCAATAGGTCCCTGCTGGATATCGCAGATGGCAACAATCTTATTGCCGGGGATAGCCAACACGTTATTGATGTGTTCATGACAACGAGAACCGGTTCCGATAAATCCGAAACGAAGTTTGCCATCATCTTTTCCGGCTGTTTTTTTCTTTTGAGGTTCGGGAGAACCTGTCACTGTAGTGGCAGAGGCATTACCAGCCATAGCCAAACCGGCTGCGCCAACTCCGGCAGCAGTCATTTTCTTAAGAAAGGAACGACGAGTGTTTTCCATGTTCTTTATTAGTATTTCTTTGTTAAGTGGGCAAATTTATAACAATTAATCAACTTCTCAAATATGTTTAGACAAAAAGAATCAATCAAATTTATCAATCAATAATTTGTAATCTTTCCAGTCTCTCTTTTCAGCTTCTCGAAGGTCATCATCATCTGACGCAAACGCTTCGGTTCCAGTCCGCCCCCTTTCCCGTTTTCAATAAAAATATAGGGAACACGATCGTTGGTTGCCGCCGTACAATATCCTTGCGTAAAACGCAATCCCTCATTAGCAATCCGGTCCATTCCCGGAGTCTAAATACGGGTAGCACCATAACAACTCAGATCTCCATATCCCAAATCGTCGGCTACAATAATGGCAACATTAGGCTGTTGCCCAATCTGAGCAAAAGCGTTTAATCCGGACAAGGCTCCCATTCCAGTTGCTACACATAGTAGATTTTTCATATTCATGTTTTTCATAAAAATACAGGCGTTGATTGTAACAATCAACGCCTGCAAATATAATGAATCACTCGGATCTCAAAGCATATAGCCTATGGATTTTGTGTTAATGTACCCGGATACGCATTAATATCATTCTGAGGAATGTATTGCACGACACGCGGATGTGTAGCCGGAATATCAGTCATGGCATCGTGTACACCCGGATAGCGGCGCTCCATTGTCCAACCCTGACGGAATACTTCGTAAGCACGGTCGGCCTCATAAGCCATTTCCAACTGACGTTCTTCCGAGATACGTTGAGCAGCATTGTCCGCATTCAATTCAGTATAACCGCCACCGATAATAGCCCGTTCCCTTATTATATTCAGATTTACCAATGCTTCCTGATAATTACCTTTCTTCGCATAAGCTTCCGCCTTTGTCAGGTACAACTCGGCCAGACGTGAGATAATCGGAGAATGCAGATGTGAATGACCTTCCTGCATAGAACATTTATAAATGTAATACAGAGGATACCCGTTATCTTCAATCATACGATAGTCTTTTTCTCCCGTATAAGTAGTACCGTAAAAGTCGATAGTGTAAGAATTATCCTTTTCATCCACCGTCTTCAGTGTATAGGTCTTCTTATCCACGATCGGTTCATTCTTTCCGCCACCCAGGTCTTTTGCACCTATTTGTTCAGAAATCGTTACCTGATACGGTTTGATAAGCGAACCATCGCTATTCTTCAATAGTTCAGCCTGGATATATTTATAACCAGCCTGTTTCTTGCTTCCATCCGTACCGAAGTTCCACATAGGAGCCACAAAACGGAAAACATCTGTCTTATTACCCGCATCGTCTGTCAGGTATTGCGGTTTGATAAAACTCCAACGGGCATCTTCTTTGTATTTAGTCTTACGCAACAGGTCGAGATATTTCGCACTGGCAAAAATCTGTCCGTAACCCAGACCGTCGATTACGGCATACATACCACCTAAACCATCATCATAATCGTCTGCCGTAAATTCAGAATCGACCATCTTGATAGCAAAGATCGTTTCTGTCTGAGACTTATCTTCCGGTGAATATTCATTGTACTTCTTGAAGTTCTCGTGAGACAACAATGCATAGTTACCGCTATTGATCACGGCATCGCAATAATGGATAGCAGAATCGGCATACTGCACATTCGGATTATCATAAGTACCGCTCATATAGATGTAAATTCTAGCCAACATAGCCTGTGCGGCACCTTTGGTTGCATAAGCAGCCGTTTTCTGAATATTCATCAGTTGTTCAGCCTTCTTCAAGTCGTTGATAGCCTGTTCGTACGTTTCCTTTACGGTGGCACGATCCGGCAATTGCAGGTTATCCATATCTTCCGGAGTACCATTGATGATAGGTACACCCAGGTTCGTTTCCGGAGACTGGTAATAAGGACGACCGAAAGCACGGCATAAGTAGAAATACAACATACCTCTCAGATAATAAGCTTCACCTAGCTGCTGGTCGAGTTCCTTACTCTTGCCTTCTTCGATCAGGTCGACAATCGAACTGGACTGAGCAATTACTTTATAGGCATAATTCCAGAAGTAGCCTACCCCATAGTTAGTCGTTGTATGCTGATAAGAGATAAAACGGAAAGAAGCGCCACTGGAAGTAGCCTGTTTCATCATGTTATCCGCTCCGAATTCGCCGGTATAGTGCATCCATTCCGACCAGCTCTTCAATCTTCCGTAACAACCGTTCAGAAGAATATCGACAGCTGCTTCTCCCGATTCGTTAATCTTTTCATCCGTGTACGAATCGTAAGGTAAACGTTCCACATCGCATCCCGTAAATCCCAGGGCTGCTATTAAAGATGATAATATTATGATCTTTTTCATATTCTATTCTGCTTAAAAAGTAACATTTAATCCAAACATATATTTACGTGTCTGCGGATAAACCGTAGAAGCCACACCCGTAACTTTACCGCTCGATGTCGGCGGAATTTCAGGATCGACACCAGAGAAACCAGACAATACGAACAGGTTTTCACCGGAAGCAAACACTCTCAGATTAGAGATGTGCCATTGCGGGATCGACAAGTTATAACCAAGTGTCAGGTTACGCAAACGCAGATAGCTACCGTTTTCAAGGAAACGAGTGGAAGCCTGGTTTGAATTGGTACGGTTCTGATAAAGAGGTTGCGGATGAGTTGCGATATCGCCCGGTTTCTCCCAACGATTCCATCCCTTATGTAGCTTCATCTGGTTCGTATAAGTGTAAGCACCATCAGAGTCGAATTCCAAACGAGAATAGTTATAGATCTTACCACCTACCGAATAACCGAATACAGCAGACAGGTCGAAGTTCTTATAATTCAGATTTGTTGAGAAACCACCGAAGAATTTCGGAGTATAACTATCCTTTGCAATCGGAGTCTTTGCTGCTTCTGCATAAGTAAATGTTTTTACACGTTCACCGTTTTCATCTGTCTTATACCAGGTAGCCTGTCCTGTTTCCGGATCGACACCGGCCCATTCTGCCAGATACCAGGTATCAACATCCAAGCCCGGTTTCAATAATTTCTCGGCAGAACCGGCAATACCGGAACCATCACCTACAATGATCTCTTGTTTGTCACCATATAGTTCGGTTACTTTGTTGCGGTTCAAACCGATATTAGCCTCGATACTCCATTGCAAGTCCTGATTCTTAATCACGTCTACATTGGCAGAAGCTTCAAAACCGTTGTTCTTCACACAACCGACATTACGCCAGATACCTGTTACACCGACAACGGCAGGAAGCGGTACATTATACAGCAATCCGGAAGTATTTTTGTTATAATAATCAAACGTAATATTCACACGGTCAAACAAAGAAATATCCAAACCGACACCAGTCGTATAAGTCTTTTCCCAAGTCAGGTCTTTATTCTTCAACTGAGAAATAATAGCAGAAGGATGTTCGTTGTAACTTGTAGTCAAAGAATACAAAGCGTATTGCGGATATAATTCCGACGGACGGTTACCAACCGAACCATAACTGGCTCTTAACTTCAGGTTATTGATATAATCGAGCGTAAAGAATGATTCACGATGAATATTCCAACCACCACTTATTGAGAAGAAATTACCATACTTCGCATTTTCACCGAAGTTTGATGCACCGTCACGACGGAAAGAGACCTGTGCCAGATAGCGGTTATCATAAGCATAGTTTACATTCAACAGATAAGACTGAACCGCCCAACCGGTCTTCGATCCGGTTATCTCCTTAGGCACAGCAGCAATATCAGAAACGGTAAATTCCGGTGGGATACCACCTGCCAATGCACCATTGGTCGTTCCGTTATATTCATTCCATTCGTAAGCAGCAATACCATTTACCGAATGATCGCCAAATGTTTTGTTAAAACGCAACAATTGGTTGGTGTATAAACGGTTATATGCCGTTGTTGCATCCTTGATACTACCACCATCAGCCAAACCTGAATAAGAACGGGGATCGACATAATCCTTTGTTGCCTTCGTAGAATAACGATAGTTGTTGACAGAAGAGAAAGTCAACCAATCGGTAAACTTAATATCAAAATCGAAACCACCACTTACTTCATAGGCTTCCGACTCCGTGTAATTCCATTGCAGGTCGTACATATAGTTCGAACTGGATGTGTTCACCCAACTCGGAATCGGTGCATGTCCTACCATCGATCCGTCTTCCAGATAAGGACTATCCCACGGCAGGTTGGAATACATAGCACCTACACTATGCTGCTGGTCGTGGATATTTTTACGGGAGCCGCTCAATTGCGGTTTTACCGTCAACCAGTTATTTACTTTATAGTCGACTTTCAAACGAGCGTTGTAACGAGTATAATCATATCCTTTTACAGCACCGTTTTCATCATAAACACCAACAGAGATATAGGTTTTCAGCTTTTCTGTTCCTCCATTGATAGATATGTTATAATCCTGTGCGAAACCCAGTTGTGAAGCATTATCCCACCAGTCGAAGTTACGGTTACGCAAATCTTCCGTATACCAGTCTCCTGTGATACTTCCCTGGTTACCGAAAGATCTGAAGTAGTCGTACAATTCAGCACCATCCATCATTTCAAAGTTACCGGTACTAAGTTGTGTAACCCCCAACTTGGCCGAAACATTCACGGTAGCTTCTCCTGTTTTTGCCTTCTTTGTCGTAACGACAATAACGCCGTTAGCACCCTGAGAACCATAGATGGCCGTTGAAGCCGCATCCTTCAGGATAGACATCGATTCGATATCGGCCGGATTCAGGTCGTAAGCACTACTACCTACGATAACACCGTCGATAACCCACAACGGGTCGGTACTACCATTGACGGTCGACTTACCGCGGATCACAATCTTACCAGCATTACCCGGTTGTCCGGAACCTGCGTTCACATAAACGCCCGGAGCCTTACCCGACAACATATTTTCTACTGCCGGAGTAGTTGCATCGGTCAGCTTCTCGCTATTTACGATCTGCATGGCACCCGTAAGACTTTCTTTCTTCTGAACGCCATAACCTACAACAACCACTTCGTCGAGTGCTTGCGTATCTTCCTTGATCTTAATAGTCATTTTACCCGATTGTGCTTTCACTTCGCTTTTCAGGTAACCGATATACGAAATCTCGAGTACAGCCCCTTCCGGCACTTCCAGTTCGAAGTTTCCGTCAAAGTCCGTACTTGTTCCGTTTAAAGTACCTTTAACGACAACGTTTGCTCCGATAACCGGATCATTCGTCATACCGTCGATAACAGTACCTTGCACTTTCATTGTTTTTTGTTGAGATACCTGTGCAGAAGCAGCGGCAATTTCTTTGCCTTGCTTAGACGCGATCTTGTAAACAATAATTTTGTTATTGTTTACAATGAAATCAGCATGCTGATTTTTAAGGGCGTTTTTCAGGATTTCTTCTACCGACCGGTTCTTCATTTCAACTGATACACGTTCAGTCAGGTCGATGTCGTTATTCCTGATAAGGAAGGAATAGGAAAACTCTTTTTCGATCAGATCGAAAAGTTCTTTTAATGTAGTGGTTTCCATTTGGACAGACACGTAACATGTCTGCAATTCAGAAGCCAACATAGTACCCGGGATCATCGGAGCACTTGCTACAAGGCATGCCGATAGCATCCATTTCCCGGTTCTCTTAAAATAGTTTATTTCCATGTTAGTCAGATTATAAATAGTTCTGTTTTTATTTGTCTCTTATCACTAATTCATTTGCTGTTTGTTTCCAGGTATATTTATGCTCCACGTCTACTTCGCGCAAGACATCATCGAGCGTATAATAACCGGAGAAACTACCGGTAAACACCTCTTTCTTCAACTTATCGCTAACTATATGTATATGAAGATCGTATTTACGTTCCAGGTCTTTTGCAATTTCCGCGAACGTTTTTTCTTCAAAACGGAGAGTCCCGTTTGTCCAGTCGTAAGCATCCCTGCCTTCTATCTCTTTCATTTCTACCCGATCGGTTTCCTTATTATAACGCAACATACGGTTGGGATGCAGTTCCACCTCTCCTTTATGTTCCATCTCGTCATCCAGGCGGACATTTACTTTTCCGGAAACCAGGCTGACATCGATTGTCTGGTCGTCTTTATAGGCTTTTACATTAAATTTAGTACCTAACACCCGTACGCTCAATACATCCGATTTAACCAGAAACGGTTTCAAGGTATCGCGGGCCACTTCAAAATAAGCCTCCCCTTCCAAATATATCTCGCGATCTTTTTTATTGAAGTCTTTACTATAACGAAGAGAGGAGCCGGCATTAACCCAGACAACAGACTGGTCCGGCAGGATCACTTTCGATTGCGATCCCATAGGAGTCACCGTTTCGAAATAGGCCAGTTGCGTATCGTTCAGATCCCTATGACCGAGTTGGTAAGAGCCGATACCTACTGAAATCAGCAACAGACCGACCGCGGCCACTTTCGACCAGGTAGTCCACAGACTACGCTTTTTGGCTTCAGGATGTTCGCTTTGCATCAGGCTACCGAAATGTTTTTCAAAATCAGCTTTCATATTGGAGGCATAAAGGGGCACATGAGCAGTTGCCCACCACTCGGCCATCTCGAAAAGAACTTTCTTATTCTCTTCGTCAGCTTCCAGCCATACCAGCAATTCCTTTTCCTGTTCCTCCGTCAACTCACCGACGAAATAACTGTAAAGTAAATCTTCTATGTGTTCGTTTTTTCTTTGCATATAATTCGCAAGCCCCTTTTATCGGCTTGTCTCTCTTATATACACAGGAAATGCCGGTTGCGTTTAAAAGAAATGCAATTATTTTTGATAGAAATTAAATAAAAGAAGAAAAAGAGGGTATAAATCGCCTAAATGGTCTTTCAGTTTTGCCAATCCGATCTTGATTTGTACACGTACCGTACTCGGACTTATATTGTTTGCCTGAGCAATTTCTTCGTACGATTTATTATGATATAAATATTGCACGAAAATATCCCTGCACTTTTTGGGTAGTTGGTCTATCGCCTTGTAAATCTTTTCTTCGAATTCCTTGTTTTCGAGATAAGCCAGCGGATGAGATTCGGCGGAGATCTGTTGTTCCTGGATAGAAAGCAGATGCTCCTGAACCTCCGAGAGGGGCACCGTCTGGAGATGTTGCTGGCGAAGATGGTTCAAGCAACGGTTCTGTACGGAACGGATCAGGTATGGTTGTATAGGATAGGTCAGTGTGGAACGGTTGTTCCACACATTCAAAAACACATCGTTTACTATTTCGCGGGCCGCTTCCGGATTGAATATATACTTGGTTGCAACCGCACAGAGATATACATAATAGACAGAATACAATATTTCGAATGCTTTTGTATCTCCATTATTCAATCGTGTTATAGTATCTTCTCGTATTTCAGGCATTTATGACTCCTTATACATATTCCGCGCAAAAATAGTGAAAATCCAGAAAGTAAATGTTTCTTTTATGTTACTTTTTAGCCGTTTTCTGATTTCCGGCTTCTGTCCGCTTCTTATTCCTCCAGTAGCTTCCGTCGCGTTTACTACCGAACATATTGCGGCGCTTGGATTCCTGCTTGATGGCTTCTTTTTTATCGGCTACGGCCGCTTTTACTTCCGCCGTTTCAAATTCGTTCCCCCCCGGCAACAGGTATTTGCTTACCGATCAGTTTCTGGATATCCTTCAGGTACGGAACCTCTTCGGCATCACAGAAAGAATAAGCCACTCCGCTACGTCCGGCACGTCCTGTACGGCCAATACGGTGCACATACGTTTCCGGCACATTGGGCAGTTCGTAATTGATCACATGCGAAAGATGATCCACGTCGATACCGCGGGCAGCAATATCCGTTGCGATCAGTACACGGGTCGTATGATCCTTAAAGTTGGTCAATGCACGCTGGCGGGCCGTCTGGCTCTTGTTTCCATGAATGGCCTCCGCTCCGATATTCGCTTTCGCCAGGACACGGGCTACTTTATCCGCTCCATGCTTCGTCCGGGTAAATACCAGTACCGATTCCAACGAAGAATCTTTCAACAAATGAGTAAGCAGACTTACTTTCTCCCCCTTTTCTACAAAATAAACGGACTGGTCGATCTTATCCACCGTCGATGAAGCGGGTGTGACCTCTACCTTCCGGGGCTCTACCAGGATTGTTCCGGCAAGACGCTCTATTTCGGGAGGCATAGTAGCCGAGAAAAACAACGACTGGCGTTTCTTCGGCAATAGGGGCAGGATACGCTTGATATCATGAATAAATCCCATATCCAGCATACGGTCGGCTTCATCCAGAACAAAATAGTCTAATGTTTTCAGACTGATAAATCCCTGGTTGATCAGATCGAGCAAACGTCCGGGCGTTGCAATCAGCACATCCACTCCCTGCTTAAGCACATCCGTCTGGGGCTTCTGTCCCACTCCACCGAATATAACCGTATGTTTCAGCTTGGTATATTTTCCATACGCAGAAAAACTTTCCCCGATCTGGATCGCCAACTCGCGGGTAGGCGTTAGTATCAAGGCTTTGATACCACGCGCAAATCCATTCTGACGTTCATTATACAGATTTTGTAAAATAGGGATTGAAAAAGCTGCCGTCTTACCTGTTCCGGTCTGTGCGCAACCTAATAAATCGTATCCATCTAAAACATTGGGAATCGCTTCTGCTTGTATAGGGGTTGGAATGGTGTATCCTTCTTCTCTGAGAGCCTTACGTATCGGCTCGATCAGTTGTAATTGTTCAAATGTCATCTAATAAAATGCTGAGCCGTCACGGCTCGTTAAATAAATAATTGGACAAAGATACGAAATTAATTGAGAATTGGAAATTAGAGAATTGAAAAACAGTTTTGAATTTGTTATTAGATTTCATTCCGGAAATAATGAGGCAATTTGCCAACGTACCAATTTAGAAAATATTGAACCCAAATGACAGGGTTTGTAGGGGCGGGGTTTGCCCGCCCTTTGCGACAATAATATAACAACCGGTGAAGAAGGGCGGGCAGACCCCGCCCCTACGGTCGAACCTGCCTGTTCCATTATGACGGCGCCTGTAAGGGCGGTTCGCGAACCGCCCCCTACCAACGACACTACATTCAAATTTGACAATAATTGACATGCAAATCTAACAAAAACTGAGTCTTTTATGAGGCTCCGCCTCATGCCACAGGCTCTCTTTTGCCGTTTGCTTCAGCAAACGGATATCTAAATGCTCCGGCTTTGTCGGATTTCTCTGTGGGTTTTAACCCCGTTAATATAGGGAAGAAGCCCCGTTAATAAAGGGGCTTAAGCCCACAAAGGAAAAGGCTTTGCCTCCTGTATTTTATATCCGTCGGTTTTTAACCGACGGCAAAATAGAGCCTGCGGCATGGGGCTTTGCCCCATAAAAGACAATGAGACAAATAGGCTCAAAACTGACAATAATTGAAACAAATAATAAATAAAAAAACAACTTCTATAAAAAGAGAATTGAGAATCAGTTTATTTATCATTGATTCTCAATTCTCAAATTTCAATTTTCAATTCCTCAAAGTGCTATGCAGGAGGTAACTCCCAACGAGGTGGCCACGGCCGAGAGGATGGCCAGCAGAGTCTGGATGATAAATTTCCAGGTCTCTTTCTTCGATGTTTTCTCACTCATGATCTTTTTGTTTAAAAGGGTTAATAACTAAAATGTAAGCATTCAATTGTATGGCTTCAGCCTCATTTTATCGAATTGCATGGCTGAAGCCATACTTTACTCGATGACAGGGCGGTCATCTTCGCCGCCTCCTTCCTGGGGCGTACCTGCGTAGGCGGTGAGTTCCGTCAGACGGCACCGTTTGCGCAGCTCCTGGTTACTCCAGGTCTTGGTGTTGCGCACGTTGAGATGTACACCCTTGATGTTGGCGGCGGTAAACTCCGCGGCGGTGTTGGCAGGCATGGTGCTCATGCCCAGGGAGATCAATCCCAGTTCTCCCAGGCGTACCGACTTACCGTCGAGTACCAGTTCCTGCATGCAGGAGAGCATGTCGATCAGTACGCCGTGGATAACGCCGCGCGAGTAGGGCGAGTTGTGTTCCGACATGTGCGTGACGAAATCTTCAAAATCCATTGTGCGATCCTGTACCGCCTTGCCGTACCATTTGTCCTTGAAATCGCCTGCGCGTTTTTCCTGATACTTTTTGTACTTCAATGTTCCTGTTGTTGCCATGTTGTTTTCGTGTTAAAGGGTTAGTGATATTGTTTATTCTTCTGACACAAAGGTAAGCCGCATTCCTCCCAAAGCAAAAAAACGAGTGTCTCCAAGGTGTGAAAATCCGTTAATAAACAGAAGGAATTTACGGAGCTATGCTTTCCCTGGCGCGAAAAATATCTTTCTTTGGCGCGGAGCTATGTTTTCGTTTTACCTTAACATTATCCTTTCACAGCTCCACGTTTCACAAAACTTACAATACTTACAAATTACAATACTAAAAAAATAAATTTTCTATATGAGTAAAGTAGTTTTATATTATATATAAATATATTTATATATAATATAAAATATTTCATCTTACATTTTTATGTGACACAATATTTCGTTAATTGTAAGTATTGTAATTTGTAAGTATTGTAAGTGATTATACATTCCTAATCACTTACAATCAAAACTCAAATACAACAAATACTCACATATCATGCATTCTAAATATTTCCTTTGCCATATAAGCAAGAAAAACTAAACTTTAAAATCATAATCTAATATTTTGCCATCAACCAATATTCATTACCTTTGTAAGATATTTGATATATAGTGTACCAAATTGACCGAAGAAAAATTTAATGAATAAGATACTTAGTTATATAGCTCAAGAGACCGGGGGTAAACGTTTTGACTCCTTTCGGTATTGCTACGACACCCAACCCTCTCCCAATGTGGCATATGAACCGGGTGAGGAAAGCTATATCAACATGAAGGAATATGCGGAGAGCGACCACAATTCCAAGGTGCGTAACATGAGTGTCTTGGCAGAGTCGTGCGCTTTGGGACCTGCTTTGTTCAAATATTTTCTAGACGGTTCGCGCCGGGTTTATAAAGTGGACGATATGCAATACGACAAAAAAGTATTCCCTATTGTGAGCGGGCAGATTTCAGTAGCTTGTTGTACACGCAAAAGTATGACTATTCGTTCCACTCCTTTGAACATATAGAAGAGGAATGTTACCCCGTAGTCTGCTTACCCATCACCGCCAATGGAAACGGAGAAGACAACGCCTCGTTTTTCGGCAACTTACGGAATAGCTTAAACGACCTACCGTTGTTGCAGGCATCGGGCATAGAAATAGGCAAAGTGCTATACTATCTTACCAAATGCGAAGGTAATGAAACACTTGAAAATAAGGGTATAGCCCGCATACAAGACGAGATGGTGGATTGTGAAAAACGCATTGTAGCACGGCTTACCTCCCGTCATCTACTCACGCAGGATAGCTATCTGATAAAAGACGGCTCCGTGCAATACAAGCCCATGAAAACAGGTGACTACAAAGAGTTGAACCGCATCCGTAACAACTATCGTCATGTGGTGGGTGTGTCAAAACGTTTTAACCCCAATCTGATGAAGGACAACCGAGGGCAGAGTAATGCGGCGGTGATAGCCGCATTGCCACTTTTTCATCGCACACCCGCTTTTCTTTGGAATCCCGGTACGGAATGGGGAGGTGTAAATTTTGCCATTTGGTATGTGCGCATCCGCGACCGCAAGTATTGCGAGACACCCTATTCAGGCATTTTGAAAGTAGAAAAGATGCTCATGACAGGCTATGAAAACGATCATGGCCTACATACTGATGAGATTGATGCCATCACCGCCAACCTTATCAATGAGCGCAATCCCGTATGTTATGGCAACGACACTCGCTGGGCAAACCATCTCTACCCTGTCTATATGACGGAAACCTATTGCAAAAGCCGCTTCCGTAGCGACCTGCAATTTATTCATCTATTCTAACAACGTAATCTGACAATCATGGAAACCATAGGAAAAGTGATAGCTACGGAGAAGCAACCCTCCACAATAGAGGAATTTACCTTTTGGACACAAAAAGACTTGAGGTTGAAACCTTTTGACGTGGTAGTGGTAGAACACATTGCAGACTCGGTAGGGCATGCCTCTAAGACATTCGGCGTGGTGGAAGAAATTTCACACATGACCGATTCGCCCAGTGCACTAGCCGGCTTCATATCCAGCGACTTCGGCAATGTAAACGCACACTCTTACACCGAGCGTATCGGCATGAATTATGTGAAATGCAAAGTGGTGGGTAATGACCGGAACATCTATATTCCCGTGCAAGAGGGGCGTAAGGTATTCCTCGCCACCGAAGACGAGATTATGGAAGCATTAGGCCTGAAAGAGGTGAAACATCCCATGCCGGCAGGCTACATCGAAATGTACGACGGTGCCAACCGCAAAACGCTACCCGTATTCTTCAACTCTCATTTCCTGATAGGTCCCGAAGGGGCGCATCTCAACATTTCGGGTATCTCGGGGCTTGCCTCTAAAACCTCATACGCCATGTTTCTGATGAAGGCCATACAAGATTATGCATTGAAAAACAAGAACGAGTCGGTAGCATTCATCATGATGAACGTAAAAGGAACCGACTTGTTGAAGGTTGATCAAAAGAACAACCGCACGGAAGAACTTAAAAAGATTAAGCCTGTCTACGATCTGTTGGGCATGAAGATGGAACCTTTCCAAAAGGTGAAATACTTCTATCCCTTTGCTAAAGAAAGTACCGCCTACACATACGAAAAGCAGGAGGTGATAGAGGAGCGACTGAAGTCGGGACGCGCCTTCCAGTACAAATACCTCTTCGAAACGGATGAAGACAAGGAATGTCTGGATTTGCTTTTCGCCAATGTGGACGACCCGAATGAGACCATAGAAAGCATTCTGAACTTTATCATTTCGGGTGGAGCAGATTTCCGGGGCGTGGATAATTGGGAAGACTTCAAAAACGCCCTTTATACGCAAACACAGACCGACAAGACGAAATCGGCAGGCAAAGAGATTTCGGTGATGAGCTGGCGCAAGTTCTACCGCCTGTTCAACAAGAGTTACCAGAAGTGCCAACAAATGTTTACCAACCAATTGGGTGGTGGCGTACGCCTGCGAGACGAGATAGCCCGTATCGGCAAAAACGACGTAATGGTAATAGACGTAGCCAAGCTTGATGAGGAATCGCAGGGTTTCGTGTTCGGCGATGTAATGCGCGCCGTCTATAATCTGAAACTCGGCACTCCCGATCGTCCGGATAGTGAAATACCCGACCGCATTATCATATTCATTGACGAGTTGAACAAATACGCCTCAGTGGATGTGCCCAGGTCATCGCCCATCCTGCATCAGTTGCTCGACATCACCGAACGCGGACGCTCGTTGGGCATTATACTTTTTGGTGCAGAGCAATTCGTGAGTGATATCCACCGACGTGTGAAGGGCAATTGCGCCACACAGGCTTTCGGGCGTACCAACGCAATAGAAATCACGCGCGAAGACTTCCGCTTCGTGCCTAGTGTTTACAAAACTATGCTGACCCGTATGAAGCAGGGAGAATACATCATCCAGAACCCCGTGTTCCGCTCGATGTTGCATATCAACTTCCCCTTGCCCATTTATAAATATTACGAATAAAAACATTATACCGACAATGGCGAAAACAAAAATAGGGAAAAACGTCATCGAAAACCTCACTCGAAGCATGTATGAGGATCCAAGGTGCATTTTCCGTGAATATATACAGAATGCCGCCGACCAGATAGACCTGGCTACAGAGCAAAATCTTGAACCGGATAATTATTATGATATCCATGTGCGCATTTTCCGGGGCGACAAACGGATTGTGATAGAGGACACCGCAACAGGTGTGCCATATGAGCAGCTTGACACTCTGCGCGATGTAGCCGCCTCCATGAAACGGCGCGGCCATCAGAAAGGATTTCGAGGCATAGGGCGGCTGGGCGGACTGGCTTACTGCTCCACCCTTATCTTTGAGACATCGGCCAAAGGTGAGAATGTGAAAAACAAGATGCACTGGGATGCTGAAAAAATGAATCGTCTACTTGATGATGAAAGTTATGATAAGGATGCCGCCACGGTGATAGACGAAATTATTACCGAAAGTCAAGAGAAGGAGGCTGAAGACAAACACTACTTCAGGGTAATTATGGAAAATGTAAGCGATGACCGCCTGCTCGATATAGAAGACATACGCGACTACCTTCGCATGGTGGCACCGGTGGATTATCCCACCGCCTTTACTCGTTTCGCCGCCGAAATCAAGCAATATGCCGCTGAGCACGGCGCTAAGATAGATACTTATCATCTTTATCTGGGAGATGAAAATGATGAGGAGCAAATTTTCAAGGCTTATACCCCAGTAATTATCGACAAAAAAAATGGAGATTATGAGGTAAAAGCCATTCAAAAGTTTCACCGCTACGATCAGAACGGCTACTTGATGTATTGGGGATGGTACTCTATATCAGAAACACGCGGGCAGATCCCCAGTTATAATGTGCCCTATGGTATGCGCCTTCGCGAAAAAAACATCCAGGTGGGTAACGAACGCACTTGTCGTAACTTCTTTACCTCTGAGGGGGATAAACGTTTTGCACAATATTTTTATGGCGAGGTTCATGTGGAGACAAGCGAACTCGTGCCCGACGCACGGCGAGACTATCTGCGCGTGTGTTCGCTTCGATGCGAATTTGAAAGACTTATCCGCGAAGACTTTAAGGCATTGAAGGATCTTTGTAAGGACGCTTCGGACTGGAGAAGCCTTATAAAAAAATTAGAAAATGCGGAGAAAGGGCAAAAAGACATCGTGGAAAAACAGAAGCAGCCTAACCCTTATCTCACTCCTTCTGAAAAAGAAAAAGACGAGGAAAAATTCAAACAACTTCAAAAAGATTTGGAAGAAACCAACCAAAAGATAGAGCGTGCCAAGCAAAAAGCAGAAGAAAACAAATCTCCGTTAAAAAACATTTATTTCGGTGGCGGAAATTCGGGAAGTACTACCACACCGGCAACGACTTCTCCCGTACCACCACAGGAAAAGTCTCATCTTCCGGCGAATAATGCGAATAACGAAAAAAGACTCGTCACAGGTGGCCTGCGCACCGATGGCAGTTTTTACGTACACTTCAACCAAGGCGAGAAAGATGTGCTCAATTCAGTCTATCAAGCCATATACAAGACTATTCCCGACGAAGATTTTCGCGAATTGCTGATACGTAAAATAGAAAAGGAATTGACCCGATGAGTCGTAGAGTATTGCTATTGGAACCCAATTATAAGAATAAGTTCCCTCCTATAGGACTGATGAAAATGGCGACTTATTTCCGTCTGCGCGGTGATGATGTGGTATTTTACAAAGGTGACTTGAAAGAGTTTGTAGTGAATCAAATTACAGACGAGTGTGTGGCAAAGCTAACCGAGGTAGATGATACCATTGACTGGCGACTCCGCTCTGCCGACATAGCTGACTATATCCGCAACCGGAAACGGGCGAATTTGGAGCAGATAGGCGTAGACGATTCAGAGTTTGCCATCTTTATCTACCCATGGCTGGAACATTACAAGAAGTTCTATCATAGTGGAGAGTACAAATTACATCCACGCTGGGACTGGGTGGGCGTGACCACCCTCTTCACGTTCTATTGGAAGATAACGATAGAGACTATCGAGTTTGCCAAAACCATGGTGAAAGATCCAACACACAACCTCATGGTGGGTGGTGTACTGGCCACCATCCAGCCCGACGAGATAGAGGCAGCTACAGGTATCCGTCCATGGTGCGGTACGCTCCATACTCCTGGCGACATCGATGCAGGAGATCCTCATATCATAGATGAACTTCCATTGGATTATTCCATACTGGACGAGGTAGACTACGTATATCCCGACTCGGGAGCCTATTATAGTTATGCCACTCGGGGGTGCATCCGCAAATGCCCGTTTTGCGCCGTATGGACGCTGGAGCCCCGTTATCAAGACTACATCCCATTAGTAGACCGCATCAACCGCACACGCCGACTCTATGGTGATCAAAAAAACCTACTCTTGATGGACAATAATGTACTGGCTTCTAAACAACTGGAACAGATAGTGGATGACATCAAAGCATGTGGCTTCACCAAAGGAGCCAAATATATTGAGCCAAACCAATACGACATTGCTATTCGTAACCTTCGGCTGGGAATGAACAATCGTGCCTATGTGCGCAAATGTTTTAAGCTTTTGCAAGGCATCAACGAATACAAACCGTTGACTGATGAGGAACGTACCCATATCTATGCTTTGCGAAAAGAAAATGGTCTGCTCAACCTACGCACCTGTACCCGTGAGGCTTTGATAACCACCTATAAAGACTTTGCGGCCTACTTCAACAAGCGTTATACGCGAAGCCATAGCAAAGGACGTTTACGCCATGTCGATTTCAATCAGGGTGTGGACGCGCGTCTATTCAACGAGCAGGTTGTTTCACTTCTGTCCGAGATCCCCGTGCGTCCCCTGCGCATCGCTTTCGATGATATCAAGACCGAGCCTGCTTACACACGTGCCCTGACTATGAGCGTGAAACATGGCATGAAGGATTTTTCCAACTATCTACTCTATAATTTCAAAGACAAGCCTACCGACTTATATCATCGGTTGAGAATTAATGTGGACTTGTGCGAAAAGCTGGGTGTAAGTGTCTATTCCTTTCCGATGAAATATCATCCCATCCGTGATGAACATAGTCATAACCGCAACTATATCGGTCAACATTGGAATCGTAAATATATCCGTGCGGTGCAAGCCGTGCTCAATGCCACCAAGGGTAAAATAGGCCGCGGAATATCGTTCTTTGAAAAAGCTTTCGGACGTAATGAAGAGGAATTTATGGAATTGCTAATTATGCCCGAGACATTCATTCTTTTTCGCCTCTTCTTCGAACATTTGGGATATACCGACCAATGGCGCAAGGCCATGAAGGAGCTTTCGGAAGAGGAACGTGAGGAGCTGATGCCCATCATTTACAAAAATGACTTCAACCACATAGAGGAACTATCCTCTAATCCGAAACTTCGTCACATCCTGAAATTTTACATGGATTACCGAGGTGACATCGCCAACCATGAATCCGAACTTTACTTGAAAAAAGTGGACTTCAACAAAATACCTCAAAAGACATGATAAAAGTATCAGACAATAAACATACGAATTTTCCTGTAGTGTGCGGGGAAGATTATGAACAATTTTTCCAAAATGAACTGATGCACTACTTGTATAGTGATATTTGGAAAAAAGAATACTCCGATTTATGCCAGGATATGAAGATGAAAGTGTCGCCGGGCGATAGTGAACATCTTAAAACATATCTTCGCAAAAAACACGAAGAGGTAAGGTTGAAGTTTACCCAAACAGAAGCTTATACGGTTTGGAACCATTGCTATGACGCAGAACAGCATGATTATAGTATTCCTAAGTTTCTTCGGAAACTTAATACGTTGTATGACGGTGAAATTAACCGAACAGAATGGAACAAGTTTATGTCTTATCATTGTCTGACAAAGTACATAGATACAACTCTTGCCCAACTATTGGAAAACGAAAAGCAGACACAGGACGGCATAGTAAACTTCCAATACAACAATTATGGCGAGATCCATTTCGGAAGCAGTGCTTCCGAAACCCATATTCCCCAAGACGATGACAACGCCTCTTGTGAGCCGCTCCGCAACCTGATATTCGACACTCGCCTTTTCGACACCAACGAACGACTCGTTACCTTACGCAATACTATTGCCTCAGCCATTGATCTAGGTGACGCATCCGTTCTCTACGGTGGCACTCCCCTGGAAATACGTATCGACCCTCATATGCTGAGTGACTGGTATTACATTGTCAAGTCGCTCGAAGAAGCGAAAGTGATAAAGGGGAAACCCACGGATACGGGCTTCATTGACCAAATGGCTAGCTGGTTTCCTACGCTCTTCGCATGCGAATCACCCGACGAATTCAGCAAGCATAAGCGAAGCATCACAAAAGCTATCTCTAACGAGCGAGGGAAATGGAAAAACCTGAAAAACGGAGAAACAATCAAGCTGAACGAAATGTGGGCAAAAGAAAAACAGATAAAAATAGATCGTGCCAAGAAGGAACGCATATACGAACTGGCAAATAAAGGGTTACTACGAAACCTCACAGACTTGAAACAAAGGATTGAAAAAGAAAAATCGAACCGATAAAATGGTCTTATAGTTGGGAGTTCATCAGACACCTTATCGGACCCATCGGACAAAAACAAACGAATGAACCGGACACGTCGGACAAGCCTCTAAACAGGTCTGCCCGACGTATTTTTTTATACTCGTCCTACTATAACTTTGCCTCTGTAATCGAAAATAAACCGATTGCGGAGGCATTTTCATTATGTGTGCCTCCAACTTAACAACTACAATAAAACATATGGAAACATTCGTAACCATCATCGAACAACATGGCTTGAAAAGCCGTCCCTATTAGGACAACCAGGGGGTTCAGCGCACCTTCCACTCGTGCGGCTTCGTTCTATCGAACGGTATCGACGAATTTTACGCCGAAATGACAGGCGACCAGGCCCTGCAATGCGGAGAATATAACAAGACACTCCTGCATCGCTTGCAAAGCTACATTCGACAACGCCGCTTCACCGACAAGAACGGACAGGAACGCTTCGAGAACCAAATTTATATTGTAAAACTAGTATAACATTTATTAATTCCGAGTCGGAGCCAAGCGAAGGAAAAATCTCATGAGACGTAAGGTGGCCACCTTTTCCTCTTTCCGGCTTCTCCTCACTTAAAATTCGACAAAGATTATGAACATTACAATCCAATTGAGCGACCGCGCTTATCAGAGACTTCTTTCGTCAGGTAGTCGCCTGCAGGGTACTATCAAGCTGATCAGCCCGACCGAAGGTAATTTCAACGAACATATCCGCCACACGCCGGAAAACGGGAGCGATAACTCAAAATACATTCGCCTGCGCCACGGCCGGGTGAGTGTGAATGAGGACCGCGTGCGTTTCACCCTACACATCGGACTGGACGAAGCAGGTATCATACCCTCCGAGGCCATCGAGAATGAGAGCCGCGAAGCAGGCGGATTCGTGGACGATGTACTCGACACCATCGAACGATATCACTAAAAAAAGATAAACTATATATATCATGAGCTTTGGAATTTCAAATAATGTAAAAAGCCGGGTGGTGCGCACATGCACCCCCGAACTGTTCCGGGGAGCAGTAGACTCGCCCCTGGTGGCAAAAATATGTGCCGAGATAGAAGATGCCCTGGAAGCTACAAGGCGGGGTGAAATGCCGAAAGAGGACTTCGACACGTTGAAAGCGGAACGCAAGAAAATGCTTCCGGTCATTACACCGCACGCCACTTTCAAGAACGGGCGACGGTTGAATGCCGATGCCGTGCCGTCGGGACTTTCGATGTATGATGTGGATCATATCACCGACCCACGCGGATATTATAAGAACCACGTGGAAGGTAGGGAAAAGGAGTTGGGCGTGGTACTGGCACACGTAACGCCCAGTACCGAAGGGCTCCGGTTGGTCTTTGCAATTGAAAATGGAGAATTGAAAATTGAAAATTATTCGTTGGCAGAAGCACAACGCCGAATGTCGGAGCAATTGGGCGATGCCGAATATGACGGGGCGGTAAAAGACTTGGCACGATGCTCGTTTCTTGTACCCCGCGATTATATCCTTTATCTGGACGAAGAAGGATTGTTTGCGGAACGTGCTACAACGTCCCCCAATGGCACACAGATGACACAGATTAAGCAGATGACCACAGATAAAAAAATTAAAAATCTGCGTAAATCTGCGCCATCAGCGTCATCTGCGTACCCTGAGGGCGCAAATCAGAACAATGAACCCGCAGACCCAAGCACCGATAATTCTCAATTATTCAAGGGCGTTCCGTATAAAAATATCATCACCGAATGGCTTCGTCTCACGGGTGGCGAACCTCAAAAGGGCGAGCGCAACACCCGCCTGCATCGCCTGGCGTCGCACCTGCGCTACATTGCGGACAACGACGAAACGTTGCTCTTGAACATCATGCCCCGCTACGACCTTACGGAAGAAGAGATGCGCGGATTGATCCATTCCGCCTGTTCCGCCAAATTCTGTTCCACCCCCAAAGAGATGACGCAAGCGGTACGGCTTGCAATTGACAATTACAAAGACACTAATCCGGCGAAGCCCAATTCTCAATTTTCAATTCTCAATTCTCAATTGAACGAGCCTCCGGCTCTCCCTAAGAAGCTCCCCGCATTGATCAAGCTGCTTTTGAGCCGTACCCCGGACGTTTATCAACCTGCCGTGGCACACGCCGTGTTTCCCGCGCTGGCCGCCCACCTGCATAAGGTACGTTTTCGTTATATCGACAATGTGCCGCATGAAGCAACGTTGATGAATGTCCTCATGGCCGGTACCGGTGCAGGCAAGGATTGCATCTCCGAACCCATCAACCACATCATGGCGGACATTCGTTTAAGAGACGAGGAAAACCTGCGCCGTGAACGCGAATGGAAGAACGAAGTCAATTCAAAAGGGGCGAACAAGGACAAACGAGCACGTCCCGAAGGCCTGATCATTCAAGAGATCGATGCTGACATGACAAACCCCGCCTTCGTGATGCGTACCGCCGAGGCGAACGGACATTTCCTTTACACGAAATTGAACGAGATCGACCAGTTCGATGCCCTGCGTGGGGGCGCAAGGGGGCAGCAACAATTCCAAATCATGTGCCTTAGCTTTGATCCCGGAAACCGTTACGGGCAGACCCGTGTAGGCACTCAGTCCGTCACGGAGAAAGTGACCATCCGTTTTAACTGGAACGCTGCTACCACCATCCTGAAGGGCAAACACTACTTCTCGCGGGTGTTGACGGACGGTCCCATCTCACGCATCAATTTCTGTACCATTCCCGAACGTGAAATCGGTGCCGAGATGCCGGTGTACGGAGAATACGATGCCGCTTTCGACGAAGAACTCCGCCCATCCATCGAGAATCTCTGTCGTACCGTAGGCGAGGTAGATTGCCCCGAGGCATTTCGCCTGGCCAAGAAGCTAAAAGAGGAGTGTGCTGATTTTGCGCGGCTTTCGCAATCGAGGGTGTATGAGAATCTTTCTTTTCGGGCGAACGTTATTGCCTATCTGAAGGGGTGCGTATTATTTGTGGCGAATGGCCGGAAGTGGGACAAGACGATGGAAGAATTCGTGCGCTGGAGCTTGAAATACGACCTTTGGTGTAAGATGGAATTTTTCGGAGCAGACATCGAGGAGAGAATGACTGGAAGCGGCACGGCATCGGACAAGCAGAAACGTCGCGGACGAACCAACCTCCTGGAACTGCTGCCCGAAGAGTTCACCCTGGCAGATGCCGTTCGTGTACGCCAGTCGCAAGGCATGGATGCCGAGGGCACACGGAACATGCTTTGGCAATGGACACATCGGCATTACATTACAAAACTTACAATTAATGAAAACGACTTGAAGGACACACCTGTCTCCGCCAAGCCGGAAACTTATAAAAAAACTGAAAAATGGAAATAACCCTGACACGCATCGCCCGACGCAAGACCTACACGATAGGCCGTTTGGCAATCGATGGAGAATACATTTGCGATACATTGGAACCCACCTGGCGCGACATCGGCTGGGGAAGGCCGGGCAAGAAGATAGCCGGCAAAACGGCCATTCCGGAAGGCCGCTATCCGGTAGTGGTGACCTTCAGCCCCCGGTTCGGACGGTGGCTTCCTCTCCTGCTCCACGTGCCCCTGTTCGAGGGCATCCGCATCCATGCAGGCAACACGATGAACGACACAACAGGGTGTATCCTACCCGGGTTGAATAAAAAGAAAGGCCAGGTAATCGATTCGCGTATCTGGGAACACCGCATCGTCCGCCGCCTGGCAAATCGTCCCGAAGGGGAGGCGGTGTGGATAGAGATTAAATAATGTGCCAATATGGCCGGTTTTGTAGGGGGCGGTTGTTATATTATTGTCGCAAAGGGCGGGCAGACCCCGCCCCCACAAAAACGGCTATTGGGGTTCAATATTTATCAGTTTTGAAACAAATATTCTCCTTTCTTTTTGTCCGAAAGAAATATTCTATATCTTTGCCGTACCGCCTGTTATTGGGCGGCAACCAAAATATATATATGCTATGGGAAAGTTTATCAATCCCTTCACCGATTTCGGTTTTCACCGGATTTTCGGTCAGGAGGTACACAAAGAGTTATTAATTGATTTCTTAAATCAGCTATTGGAAGGCGAACGTCATATCAGCGATATCATCTTTCAAAACCCGATCCTTCAACCGGAAACGATCGAAGACCGGGGAGTGATATTCGATATTCATTGCAAGGATGATAAAGGCGGTTGGTTTGTAGTGGAAATGCAAAACGGAGCCCAACCCTACTTTTACGACCGGGGTATTTATTACTTATCGCGGGCAATCAGTAATCAGGGTGAAAAAGGTAAAGACTGGAAGTTTAACCTCTGTCCCGTATACGGCATCTTCCTGTTAAACTATAAGATGGGAATGAACTCTAAATTCCGGACAGATGTTATATTGGCAGACCGTGACACCGGACGCGTGTTTAGCGACAAGATCCGGCAGGTATATCTGGAGTTACCCTGGTTCACGAAAGAAGCTGATGATTGTGAGACAGATTTTGAACGTTGGTTATATTTATTAAAGCATATGGATACATTAGACAGAATGCCCTTCAAAGCGCAAAAGGCCGTATTCGACAAACTGCTCGAAGTGGCGGATGTGGCTAATCTGAGCAAGGACGAGCGTGTCTTGTATGACGAAGCCCTGAAACGTTACCGCGACTATAAGAATACGATCGACTATGCCGAAGAGAGAGGGGTAGAAAAAGGACGCAAAGAAGGCATTTATTCTGTAGCAAAAAACATGAAAGAGAAAGGTCTTCCTATTCTGACAATTGCAGAAGTAACCGGCCTCTGTGAGGCGGAGATAAAAACATTATAATATTCATAATAAACAGGCAACTAAACAAGGCAGCTTTATTCGAGGCTGCCTTGTTTACATTAGAAATACTTGAACTTATTTCTATTTCCGAGCGCGAAGCCCAATTGTCAATTATCAATTGACAATTAGAAAAGGTTTCACCTTTTCCTAAATATTATACTATCTTTGTGAATTGATTTTTGGATGATGAAAGAGTTACAGTTGCTGTTAAAGAAGTTTTTTGGGTATACTTCTTTCCGCCCGTTACAGGCGGAGATCATACAACGTATTTTGAGGAAAGAGGATTCGCTGGTATTGATGCCTACCGGTGGAGGAAAATCAATTTGTTTCCAGTTACCAGCCATTTATATGCCGGGAACAGCTGTCGTTATCTCCCCTTTGATCGCCCTGATGAAAGATCAGGTGGGTGGATTGGTAGCCAACGGCATTCCGGCGGCGGCCCTCAACAGTATGATGCCCGAAGAGGAACGCCATCAGATTAAACAACTCTGCATCCAGGGGAAAATCAAACTACTTTACCTGTCGCCCGAAGCATTGGTTAGCGAACTGCATTGGTTGCTTCCACGCATGGATATTTCTTTGATTGCGATCGACGAAGCACATTGTATCTCACATTGGGGACACGATTTCCGGCCGGAGTACACACAACTGGCCGTGTTGAAAGAGCACTTTCCAAAAATACCGATCGTAGCCCTGACCGCTACGGCCGACAAGGTTACGCGAACGGATATTGTCAACCAGTTGAACCTCCGCAACCCGGAAGTATTCGTCTCTTCTTTCGACCGCCCCAACCTCTCCCTGACCATCCGCCGGGGATTGAATAAAAAAGAAAAAACAGCCGCTATCGTCCATTTTATCCATGCACACCGGAACCAAAGCGGGATCGTTTATTGCATGAGCCGTAACAGCACCGAAAACATGGCGGAAGAGTTATCTTCTTATGGAATCAAAGCCGTAGCCTATCATGCCGGACTTCAACCTGCTCAACGTGAAAAGGCACAGGATGATTTTATCAACGACCGGGTAAATGTGGTCTGTGCCACCGTAGCTTTCGGTATGGGGATCGACAAAAGTAACGTGCGTTGGGTCGTGCATTATAATATGCCCGGAAGCATAGAGAACTATTACCAGGAGATAGGACGCGCCGGACGGGATGGAATGAAAAGCGACACGTTGTTGTTCTATTCGGTGGGCGACCTGCTCGTACTCCGTCGTTTTGCCGAAGAAAGTGGCCAAAGGGATGTCAACCTACAAAAACTGAACCGGATGAGGCGGTATTGCGAAGCCGATATTTGCCGCCGACGCATCCTGTTGAGTTATTTCGGTGAAGAGACAGATCATGATTGCGGAAATTGCGATGTTTGTAAGAACCCTCCTCAACGCTTCGACGGTAGTGTATTGGTTCAGAAAGCACTTAGCGCCATCTTCCGGACAGGTCAGTTTGTCGGCATGAATACCTTGATCAATATTCTCCGCGGATCGGAAAAGGCGGATATCACCGAAAAAGGATATGATAAGCTAAAAACCTATGGTGCCGGAAAAGACCTGACATATAAGGAATGGAAAGAATATCTCTATCAGATGCTCCAATTAGGGTACATCGAAATCGATTATGTGAACGCCGGTATTCTGAAAGTAACTCCGTTAGGACGAAAAGTGTTGTTCGGCGAACAGAAGGCGATGATGTCTATTTACAAGGAACCGGAAGAAAAGACCTATTTCAGAAGAAGAGACTCCAAATTCAAATATCGCCCGATCAAACCGCTCAAATCGGCCTCGGTCGAAGAGACATTGCTCGATTCACTCCAGCAACTCCGTAAGCAGATTGCCGAAAGAGAACAAACACCGGCTTATATCATATTCTCCGATGATTCACTGGAAGACATGGTACAAAAGAAACCGGTTACCCTGGACGAGTTCAGTGATATCCAAGGCGTCGGAGAAATTAAACTGGAGAAATACGGAAAGGTATTCGTGGCATTGATCCGGTTTGTATTGCGACTACCGAAAGAAGGATGAATTTTCTTCATTTTATTTCAGTTTCCGGATATTACGTTTGAGGTGCCCAAATTACCGTTACGGTAAAAAATGGGCAGGCTCTTACAAAACTTTCCTGTACTTTAGCTTCCGAAACAAAGAGACGGGAACAGTACACCCTACTACCCGATCAACATAGTATTAACTTATAAATAAACAGCTTATGAATACACTAAGTTTAAAGATGTCTCAAAGCATATCCCAATTGTATGAGACTTTGTGCCAGGTTGGAAGAAGTACATTTGCTGAATTACAAAGAGCGACAAATTTTCAGGACACCGAGCTTTGTCTGGCTCTATGCTCTCTTATGCATGAGAATAAAGTATATCAGGCCCGGATCAGTAATACCATTTATTACATCCTCAAATAACCAAATTCACAGGAAACTCAATCTCACCGAAGCCGATCATCGCATTGAATAAACGGATCAGTGAATAACGGGACAAGTCCTGTGGACGGATAGTGGCCGGAACAATAATTCCCTTCCCCAATAGAGATGCCCGCATCGTTCCTTCCAACAGAGGGACCTCGGGTGTCTCCCATTGCTCTCCATTCCATAAGGCAATATTAGCGATCGAGGTATCGGTCAAGAGGCCGTCACGCACGATCAGGATATCATCAGCGTCACCTTTCTGCTTAAATAATTCATCCAGTTTTTGACGGTTACTGCTTTTATAGGTGTAATCCAATCCATCCGATGTGACAAGTTTCAGACTTTTCACAGGGCGAATCATGTAAGGCATGTATTCGACTTTTTCCACCTCTTCCTGATATTCAATCCGGCATTTGGTGCGTTCGGTATACTCTCCAGGCTGAATATAATCAGCCAGATTGATGGGTAAATTACACTCAAATATATCTCTCCGCGTCTTGTTGAAGCGGTAATTATGGAAAGCCAGATTAACAGCCTTTCCATTCTCTATACGGATTGTTTCAATAAATTGGCACATATACTTTTTGTTTCATTTCATTATACTCACTTTGTAAATCACTTTGGGAAGTAATACCTCCACCGCTTTTGAAAAGCAATCGGTTCCCTTCCTGTTCCAGAAAACGGATCATAACGGCACTATCCAGACGGTTACCGTCGAAATACCCCATTACACCAGTATAAAAACCACGTTCGTACGTTTCAGCTTCCTCAATAATCTCCATCGTCTTTTTCTTGGGTGCACCGGTAATAGATCCGGCAGGTAACAGGCAGAACAGAATATCTCCTAAAGTTCCTTTCCAATTATCCGGTAACTTCCCTCTGATCTCCGAACTGACCTGTAATAATCGGCCTTTATTCGTCTGTAGTTCGTCGATGTACCGATATCGCGACACCGTAACTTCTGATGCTACCTGGCTCAGGTCGTTACGGATCAGATCGACAATCGTTGCATGCTCAGCTTCTTCCTTTTTATCTGCGAGGATTTGTTCACGTGCATTTGGCAGAGACGCATCGATCGTACCTTTCATCGGATACGAATAAATAAAGCCATTCTCGAGACGAACGAATATCTCAGGGGAGAAAACGACAAAACGATCCTTCACCCATAGTTTATAAGTGGATCGGGAAAAATAAAATATCTCCTCCAATGTCAGGTTCGTCCGTACCGGAGTTGCACAAGTCAGATTGACAAGATAAGAATTACCCGCATGAATATGACCGGATACCGTTTGAAAAGACCGGGAATAGGCCTCGTAAGAAACCGGTAGGGCTTCCCATTCGAACGGCTTCTCCGGGAACTTTTTTCCACTGGTTATTACGTTCGTAAAACCATTCAGGTCATACAACACCTCATCCGGATCGATCGAATCCGGTTCCGCTACCCAAACATGTTCCTGCTTATAATCGACGATAAACATAAAAGACCGTCCGGATACTCCCAATTGATTCATCTTCCAGACGGCTTCTTCTTTATTGTAAAATATCATATCAAAAATCGCTCAGTCAATCCGCCGAAAGCATCGATACGGCGGTCACGGAAGAACGGCCACCAACGACGCACATTCTCACTCCGTGCTTTGTCGATCTCCACAACACGTACTTCCTCATGGTCGTTCAGGAACTCGGCCAGCAATTCTCCCTGCGGGCCGGCTACAAAGCTATTACCCCAGAACTGGATACCGTTGGTTTGTCCGGAAGGGTCTGTCTCATGTCCCGTACGGTTTACGCTAATCACCGGAAGGCCATTTGCTACGGCATGTCCGCGTTGTATCGTAACCCAGGCTCCTAACTGGCGTTTCTTTTCTTCTTCCGTATCGCTGCTCTCCCAACCGATAGCGGTCGGATAGATCAACAATTCGGCTCCTTTCATCGCCATCAGGCGGGCAGCTTCCGGATACCATTGATCCCAGCAAACCAATACTCCGAGTTTGCCAACCGACGTTTCGATAGGTTCGAATCCCAGGTCACCGGGAGTGAAATAAAATTTCTCGTAATAAGCCGGATCATCCGGTATATGCATCTTCCGGTATTTTCCGGCAATTGTTCCGTCTTTCTCCAATACGACCGCCGTATTGTGATACAATCCGGGAGCACGTTTCTCAAAGAGGGAAAGTACCAATACGATCCCCAGCTCTTTCGCCAACGCACCGAACTCTTCCGTAGAGGGTCCCGGAATTGTTTCCGCCTGGTCGAAGACCTGTGTGTCCTCCGTCTGGCAGAAGTACAAGCCGTTATGCAATTCCTGCAACACAACCAGCTCCGCTCCCTCTTCGGCACAAAGACGGATATTATTTTTCAGTTTCTTTATATTATCTAACCGGTCACAGGTGTTCGCCTGTTGGATTAATCCTACTTTCATTTAATTTTCAATTTTCAATTAACGAACTCTTTCGGATACTGCATCGTCACGCAATGCAATGAACCATGTTGTTTAATTAACGGTAAACAATTAATACCTACAAGCTCTCTGTCCGGGAACGCCGTCTGCAAAGCCGCTTTTGCAACCTCATCTTTCGGTGAATTATAGAAAGGAACCAGTACCGCTCCGTTTATAATCAGGAAATTTGCGTAGGTAGCCGGCAAACGTTCACCCTCCCATTCCACTTTATCAGCCATTGGCAAAGCGATCAGCCGGTAGGGTTCGCCATTCTCTTGCTTAAACTCTTTCAGCTCTTCCTCCATCTCCTGCAATTCGGCATAATGCTCATCTTCTTCATCCGTACATTGTACGTAAGCGATCGTATCTTCACTACAAAAACGGGCCAATGTATCGACATGGCTATCGGTATCGTCACCAGCTAGATAACCGCTCTCCAGCCACAAAATACGGTTCAGGCCGAACACCTGTTTCAGATAATTTTCCAGTTCTTCCTGTTGAAGATATTCATTCCTGTTCACGGAGGAAAGACATTCTACCGTAGTCAGCAAAGAACCTTTGCCATCCGACTCGATACTACCGCCTTCCAACACGAACGGTTGCATATTGACAGGGATCACCTCCTCTGTAAATGTTTTACTATGGAACAACTTCCGCGTGATCAGATTATCATGACTAGCTGCATATTTCATTCCCCAGCCGTTGAATACGAAATCGTACACAACCGGAGTACCTTCCTCGAAGACGGAAATACCTCCGTGGTCGCGTGCCCAGGTGTCGTTTGTCTCCATCTCGCGGAAAATAATACGGCTATAATCCACATCTCCCAACTGAGAGCGTACCGCCGATTCATCCGGACAAACAATCAATAACTTCTCCCGCTTGATCACCTCTTTGGCAATCTCCACAAAACAAGGTACGACCTCGTCGAGTATCGGCGCCCAATCCGTCCCTTCATGCGGCCAGGTTAGTTGAACCGCACTTTGCGGATACCATTCAGCCGGTAATATCGTTTTATTTTCCATGTTTGCTCGTTTTATTTAGGCTACAAAGATAAAAGATAATAAGAGCAAAGACAAAATTCTCATAAAAACTCCTTCTTATATTTGGAATATCCGGAATCCTCACTAACTTTGCGCCACAAAGTACTTTTTATTGTAAGTATATGAACAAACAAGTAGAAGACATAAAAGCTATTCGCGAGATGATGGAAAGATCATCCAAGTTCCTTTCGTTAAGCGGTTTGTCTGGTATATCGGCCGGAGTTATAGCGATTATCGGGGCAGCACTCGCCTACTTTCATATTCTGAGAGAACCGGCAAATGCCGACTTCAATACGACACACGAAGCGATGTTCCGCGAGATCACTTTGTTGATCACGGATGCAGCGGCTGTCTTGCTCTTTTCTATTTGCTTCGGAATCTACTTCTCCTGGAGAAAATCTGTAAAGAATAACCTGATGCCCTCCAAAAGCCTGATAAAAAGAACACTTTACAGCCTTAGTGTCCCCCTCGTTACCGGAGGGATCTTTGCTCTTATTTTCCTGTTGCGCGGCGACCTGGAGATGGCAATCACCATGACACTTATATTTTATGGTCTTGCCTTGATCAATGTATCCAAATATACTCTCGACGAAGTCCACTACCTGGGTTTGACAGAAGTTGCTTTGGGTATCATCGCCGCTTTGTTTCCCGACTGGAGCCTCCTGCTCTGGACAATCGGATTCGGAGTCTGCCATATCATTTACGGAACAGCTATGTACGTCAAATACGACTTGAAGAAAGCATGAAAAACATACTGTCCAAATTAAACAAAGCTTTCGAAAGCCGGATTCGACTGGGTATCATGTCTATCCTGTCGGTAAACGAATCAGCCGACTTCAACACCATGAAGCAACTGATGGAGCTGACCGACGGAAACCTGGCAAGCCATTTGAAAGCCCTGGAGAACATCGGATACATCCAGTCCTCCAAGCAATTCATCGGCAGGAAACCTAACACACAATATATGATTACTGAAGAAGGTAGAAAATGCTTCAGGGAACACCTGGACGCATTGGAAGAACTCATCAAATAATTTTTTTACCCATTTACTTTGAAATACAAAGTACTTTTAAACTACAATAAACAGGTTAAGATTATGGAAACAACAATCAAAAAAACAGCAAAAATCAATCAGTCCATTACATTTAAAGCACTGATTATCGGCTTTCTGACCCTTATCCTACTGATCCCCGGATTCATGATCCAGGATCTGATACGGGAACGGCAAGACAGAAGTGTTGAAACGATCGAAAAGATCAATGCCAAATGGAGTAATGCCCAGACCATCTGCGGTCCTATACTCTCTATCCCCTACACGACCATGCATGAAGGTTCTAACAATAAAACAATGCTTCAGGAGCACATCCTCAATATCACTCCTGAAAATTTGAATATCAATACCCAATTGTACCCAGAAGAAAGATATTACGGAATCTATAAAACGATCCTTTACAAAAGTGAATTAGACATATCCGGAAATTTTGAAAAGATCAATTTCCAAAAGATCGACAATAGTACCATACATTGGGATCAGGCTTTCCTTACGATCGGTGTTTCCGACTTAAGAGGTATCACGGATAATATCGACTTTACTTTCGACAACAAACAATATCCGGTCGAAGCAGCCGGTAACAGTGATCGGTTAATGGGAAAAGTATTGGTTATCAGTTTAAACAATCCCGACTCTCTGTTGACTGGTTATGCATTAAATTTCAACTGCAAACTGAAGTTAAACGGAAGTAGCAATATCAATTTCATCCCGATAGGTAAAACGTCCAAAGTTCATGTAGCAGGTACCTGGAAATCACCTGGCTTTATCGGTAACTTCAGTCCAGAACATACTATTACCGAAAACGGTTTCGACGCAAACTGGAGTATCCTTCGTTTCAACCGCAGCATACCTGAAACATGGATCGATAACCAGGCCGAAACATTCGAAGACAGCTCTTTCGGAGTCAACCTGATCGATCCGGTAAACCATTACCAACAAAACATGCGGTCTGCCAAATATGCCTTTATGTTTATAGCTCTTACATTTGTTGTCTTTTTCTTTGTTGAAATACTGACAAAAAAACGTATCCACCCTATTCAGTATTTGCTGGTAGGTATAGCCCTGATCCTGTTCTACAGCCTGCTTTTATCGATCTCTGAACAGATCAATTTCGGCATTGCCTACCTGATTGCCAGTATAGCCACCATTGGACTGATAACGGTTTATGCCCACAGCATCTTTAAAAACAAAATGCAAACCGGAGCACTGACCGCCATGTTATGTACACTCTACATTTTCCTTTATGTCGTTCTGCAACTCGAAGACGTTGCCTTACTAATCGGAAGCATCGGCCTATTCCTCATACTTGGGGTCATCATGTTCTTCTCCCGGAAGATCAACTGGTATAAAGAAGAAGAAACAGAAGAGGAAACAGAAGAAAATAGCCAATCGCAACCACTAACAGAACTCCATTAAATAAAAAATGAAGATGTGTCAAAAGAAAGTGCCCCCGAAAGTTAGACAAAAAACTTTCGGGGGCACTTCACTAATTATAAAAACTCAAACTCCAGTGTCTTTGCCAATCCTTCTCCTAGTGTATACGGAGCTTTAAAACCCGATTGTTGTATTTTTCCTGCATTAAACTGGGTCGTAGCACAAAACTTCTTTACCCGGACAGAACTGATCGTTTGCTTTCGGCGGGATAAAAAGGCTAACAAATCGAAACAATATCCACCCAACATTCCTAACCAAAATGGGAAATGAGTTGTCGGAATATGTATCTTCAAGACTTTACTCACATGTTCAACCAGTTCATTCATGGTAAAATCCGGTTGATCCACATAATTGTAAACGTTATAACCTGCTGTCTTTTCCGTAATCAGGAATTCAAGAAACGCTACAATGTTACCGACATAAGCCATCGACTTCTTATTATTGCCATTTCCCACCATCAGGAATTTGCCACTCGATATTTGCCGAAGTAAATTATAAACATTCCCCCTATTGCGTTCACCGAATATAACCGTCGGACGGATTATGTTTATATTCCAGTCAGAATGAGTTTGATACCATTTCTGCAACACTAGCTCCGCTTCCCATTTACTTTTCCCGTAATGATTAAAAGGATCTGCCGGATGATTTTCATCCGGACATTTCTTATTCAATCCATAAACGGCAACCGAGCTGGTAAAGACAATCCGTTTGATTCCATTGATCTCCATTGCTTTCAGTGTATTACGCATACCACCTACATTCACGTCATAATAAAGGGATACGGGAGATACATCATCCCGATGTTCTGCTGCCAACAAAACAACAACATCCGTTCCTGCCAATAAAGAAACAAGTTTCTCCTTATCCAATACATTGGCTACCGTTGTGATCTTTGGATAAGATAAACTTTGTCTTTTATCTATATTCTGCAGCGAATAAAGTGTCGGTCGAAGATATTCTATCAACCGGGTACCGACAAACCCGGAAGCACCAATAAGTGTGATCTTCATTTCATTTTGTATTTTTACAATATTGAATAATTTCCTGAAAAGCATTTTCCTGCATAACAACCAGTTGTCGGGCATATTCTCTGGCAGCCTGTTTCTTTGTATCGATTATCTCCCTAGTCACAGAATGATAAAAATCGACAATCGACCGCTCATAATCATCTGTTTCGCTGATTAACCAAAGAGCCTTAGGAAACATACAATAACCTTCTGAATATTCCGAAGCATTATACAAAACCGAAGTTCCTGCACAAATAGCGCTGACAACTTTCGAAGGCACACATACATGATTCCAGCAGGGTAATAAAGATGCTATATTTATATCGATAAACTCCAGTTCTACATGATTGACTATAACTACTCCTTGTTTAAATCTCACCTTTTCCAATAGCCAATTAGCCTTTGAACCATAAAGAGCTAAAAGTATCATAAACTTTTCAGGATCCATCCGGTCTATTAACTGAAAAAGAAACAAAGCATCGTGAGCCTCTCCCAGATTCCCGGCATAGCACATAGTTATTTTATCCTTATTACCTTCTTTCCAGTCCGGCATTTCTTTTACTTGTTTCATGATATTCACCCCGGCAGGAAGAACAGTATGCGGAATCTCTTTTTTATACTTTTCTTTCAGATAAGCATATTGCCTTTCACCTAATGCAATCATATAATCCGGAGCCGTCTGATACACCCAATGATGGATAATCCTGAATAACGGATTTGTCGACTTTACCAATCCAGCCGAACAAAAAGCATCAGGATATAAATCCATCGTCCAGAATACCCATCGAGAGCGACTGAAATATTTAAATAGAGCCGCCCAAAAATTGATCAGCGATGGATTGGTCAAGACAATCCGCACATCCGCATCCGTCATTCTACACGCGCTGAACACCAGGCGAAAACCATCTAGTAAGCCTACCAGTAAACGGAGTATTTTATTATTACCATTGTAAATAGCTTTCAATTCCGTCACCGGATACGGAAGCCGGATCTTTTCCGCAACTTGTCCCTTGTAAACAGCATCTATCGAAAATGTATGTACATCCAACCCGTTTGAATGAAGAATATCTGCCATTAATTTAACAGACCGACCAGCGATGGATGGATGTCGCGGACTGAATTTTTCAATAATATCGATCTTTCTTATTTCTCTTTGTGTAGTCATATTTATTATACATCAGAGTATTATCTACTATTTTTCAAACTCCGCAATAACCGTCCCAGAGTAAAAATGGTCATCAGAAATAAATCAGCCAATAAAATATTTTTTATATTCAATCCCACTCCTACTATCCCCTTATTCCAACCATCGATAGGAGAGCGATCATGCAACTTTTTTAAATACGCCAACCGTTCTTTTCGTTTAGGTATTTTATTTACCCGATACATATTCATTACCGTTATTTGCCTGCTAGAAGAACAATACCTTTTTATGGTCTCATACAATTGGGGATTATCTATTTTCCGGGCCAATATCGTTGCTTTATCACAACTGGTGATACAGGCTAAATAATGTTTTTTAAAACCAATATTCCGATTAAACGACTGTGATGACAAATGAATTCTGTAATTGTATATCTGCGCAGGATATAAACGAACAGATTGAATATTCAAACAAAAATCCAACATAAATATCATATCTTCAAAGAAAGAAATCCGACGATCAAACCGTATCCCACAACGATCGACAATCTCCCTTTTCAGCGATTTATTACAGGCATATCCAAATTCACCATTGTCGAATAAACGGTTCAATATATATGGTAAATCTTCCGGACGAACAGCCGAACAATCCGGCAATTGAACAAAACGTTCTTGTCCCTTATAATGTCTTACCATCTCCGTATACACAATATCATAGTCGAAATCTTTCCTGGCATCTACATACGATTGCAGGTAATCAGGAGAGACCCAATCATCCGAATCCACAAAATTGACATACCACCCGGAAGCCATCTCCAGACCTTTGTTTCTGGAAGCGGAAACGCCCTCGTTCTTTTCATGAAATACCCGTATGCGAGAATCTTTTCCGGCATATTCATCGCATATCTCACCACTTCGATCGGTCGAACCGTCATCGATCAACAATAATTCAAAATCCGGATAAGTTTGCTCCAATATACTATCGAGGCAAACCTTTATAAAAGACTCGCTATTATAAACCGGCACTATAATTGAAAAAGTAAAAGATCTCATTGAATCAACGCCATTTTAAAATATGCATCCGGAAAAGCAGACCTCTAAATTTTCCTAATATACTTTTTTTCAACCGATACTTAAATGGAATTTTTATATAGGCTATATTATCCCTGTTATCTATTATTTCCGAAGAAATCGACTTCATGGTTGAAGCATCCAATGCCAACCAGGGATATATTCCCTGAATATAAATGCCTTTCAAACATATATATTGAAAATCATCTGCTAAAATAAAAGGTTTATCAATTGACAATAACTTTTTTGCAGCACCCCGGTTGATCAGATAAGCACATGTTCCATAAGCAGTCCATATACGATAAAAAGAATAGTTTTTCAAACTCCAAAGTCTTTTAGAAAAATAAATATGATGATGAGTCAGGGTAATAATACTGTTTTTACAGGAAAGCAATATACCGACAGCCTTTTTCAAAACAAATTCCACATCATCCGGATACATAAAACGAACATCATCTTCCAGTATTAACGCATATTCGTTGTCAGATTCCAGTAATCTGCGATAACATTCCCGATGGCTTAAAGTACATCCGATTTCTCCGTCCAATGGTTCACGGGCATATTGCCACATAAAACGTTTCCGATCGAATAACGAATCCTTTTCCTCTTCGGAAAGTTTCTTACCGTTGACCGCTTCTACTATTTCCACATCCAGTAAAGAATACCTCGAAATATCCCGTAATACTCTCTCCTTACGCTCTGTCGATTCCTTTATATTTATAAGATAAGTCTTTATTTTCATCTTTTCTTCTTTTTTCTATGACCATATTCATAATATCCATAACTCCCGTAATAACTATATCCCGCATATTGGTAACGAGCCTCATTCAATACTACTGCCATACGCGGTAATTTACCGGTAGCATATAATTTTTCTACTTCAGGCAATAATCTGCGATCCATAGCCCCTTCCCGAATCACATAGACACACAGATCGGCAACCCGGCTGATTACCTGAGCATCCGCCACAATCCCATAAGGAACCGTATCCAGCAGGATATACTCATACCGTTCTCTAAGTTCTGCCATCAATTCGTCTAAACGACTATTTAACAAAAGTTCTGACGGATTGGGAGGTACCGGTCCGGAAGCTATCACATCCAGATTCGAATACCAACGGCTTGTCCGGATAATACTTCCGGTATCTGTGATATTACCGGACAGATAATTCGTCAGTCCCGGTACAATTTTCCCCTTATCATCTTTCTCCGATCCCTTGCGAATATCCATCTCCAGCAAAATAACCCGCTTGCCTGTTAAAGCCAAAGCCACCGCCAGATTAGATGATATAAAAGTCTTTCCCGAATCCGGATTAAACGAAGTAAACATAATGGATTGCGTTTTCGATTTTTTCTCCAACATAAAATCCAGATTGGAACGAATAATACGGAAGGATTCAGAGATCGGATCACGCCCTTGTTCCCGAACCAGCACCATATCCGATTTGGCCGGTTTTCGAGGTATTTCTCCCAGGAAGGGAATTGTCAGGTTATCCTCTATATCCTTACGGCCACGTACCTTGACATTCAATAAATATCGAATATAGAAAGACATTGCAGGTATGAATAGACCGGCAAGGAAAGCCCCCAGCAGAATCACCAACGTATTGGCTCCCGCACGACCTGCATCGTAAGCCTCATCGACAATCCGGAGGTTACTATCGGCTGTTGCCAGTGTCAACGCATTTTCCTCCCGTTTATTCAATAAATACAGGAACAGTTCTTCTTTAATTTTCTGCTGCCGTTCCACCGACAAAACATATTTCTGTTGCGTAGGGAAATTATTGATCTTTTTTGCTTCCAACATCTGTTTACGACGGGTAAAATCCAGTTTCGAATTGACAGCATCTTTCGTATTCCCTAAACTTTCACTGATGGTACGCCGTAAAGAGATCAGCTCCTCATTTCGCTCCCTAACGGCCGGGCTATTATCCCCTGCGTTGATCTTCAATTTATCCCGTTCCAGCAATACGGTATTGTATTTTTCAATCATAGCCTCTATTCCAACGTTCGCAATGCCTGTATTAGCCGGAAGCAAACGTTCTTCTTTCAGGGGATCATGCAAATACTGCCGGATCAGGCCGATCAATTCGATCTGAGTAGTCAGTTCGGCGACCTCCCGATCGTATAGGTTCCTATTTTCCAAAGAAATCCGGGTTTCCCACCCGAAATCTACCGATTGATTCCGTTTCCGATATTCCTCAATATCCCCTTCCACATTACCCAATTCTTCATTGATCAACTGTAACCGTTCATCGATAAAGACAGCCGTATTCCGTATAATTACATTTTTATCTTCCATCGCCTCGTCCACATACACCTGTATTAACATATTCAGTATATCATCCCCTCTTTTCGGATTCATATCCTGATAGGTCAATGTGATCAGATTGGCATCTTTTACCGAACGCCCTGCCTCAAGTCCACCCAGCAACGAAGAAACAAGCGCTTCTTTCTCCGCACAGGCAATCTGTATCGGGACACCCAGCCAGTCATCCGTAAAAAAAGAAGTTCGGGTTACAAGCATCCGCCCGATCGGACTATCCAGCAGTTTTCCAAAAGTATATTCCATCACTCCGTCCGGATCGTCTTCCAACCCTTCAATTCTGAAACGATCGTTTTCCAATGGGATAATCGAAAATGTTGCCGGACGAAAAAATGTCGAATCAGGGAAACTGATCGCCAAAGGAACATCTGCATATAAAACCTCACTTGTCAGCCCTTTATCTATTGTATACCCGATATTCAAGCCTAGTTTGTCGACAACTTTCCGCATCAGCATACGCGATTTGAAAATCAATATTTCTCCATCAACATTATAGTTATTGTCATCAAATATCTGCTTTTCATTAAAAGCTTCCTCTGTTTTCTTTTTATTCTTAATCTGTACAACAGCCTCCCGTTTATAAACCACCGGAACCGATTTTGTATACACATAGGCTACGCCCAGACAGAACACGACCGACAACATAAACCAATACCATTTGGCAATCAGAACATCCAGAATTGCACGTAAGTTAAAATCGCTTTTAAGAGTCCAGTTCTCAATATAAGGTTTTTCCTCGTTCATAAGATTTTATTTAAAAATAAGTACACAAACCGACATGACGAACGAAGCAAAAGATACCCATGTACCCAAATTGGTAAACTGATTATGCGTACTGGTTTCCGCTTTTACCCGGTTAGGCTCTACATAAACCATATCATTCTGTTGCAGATAATAATCCGGAGATTTGAACACATCCCTCGACCGGAGATCATGATATAATATAGTACGTTCCCCATCCTGTTCGCGTACCACTGCCACCCGGTTACGGCGTCCATGTATCGTCAAGTCACCCGCCAGGCTTAACGCTTCGAACAAGGTAACCCTTTCTGAAGTGATGTTAAATGTTCCGGGACGGGCAACTTCTCCTAACACCATAATGCGAAAATTCAGAAAACGGACTGTAACGATCGGATCTTTTATATACCCTTCTTTTTTCAGCCCCTCCTGTATGAATTCTCTCAGTTCTCTCCGGCATAAACCTGCCACTTTTATCTTCCCTAATAAAGGGAAATTGATAGTCCCATCCGCTTCCACAAGATACCCCCGGTTATTACTTGTTGTACCGGAATACCCCATGCCATATCCTACTGAATTAATATTAAAAGGAGTCAACAATGTCGGATCTGCACAACTCACCACAATATCGAGTATATCGTCTTTTCTGATCTTCATTTCAAAAGTATCGGTAACAGCCATCCTGTCAAACAAACTGTCTCCTCCCTGCAGATAAGCAATATCCTTCACCGAGCCGCAAGAAAGCAACAAGCTGGTCAATATCCAGCCCAAAAACAATCCTTTAAACTTTTTCATAACCAATCATTCCCCATTTATTTTATCAATCAGCCCTTTACCCGGTTTGAATTTGACACTTATACGCTCCCTGATGATACACTCCTGCCCGGTCCGCGGGTTGCGCCCCATACGCTTTGCTTGTTTCCAAGGCACATAATGACCGAAATTTTGTATTAAAACAGGCTCGTTACATTTTAACGACTCGGTAATCACTTCATCCATCGTATCTATAAAACGTTGAGCTTGCGTAGCTGTTACCGACATACGGCCTGCTATTTCTTTTGCTAAATCATTCTTGTTCATGTTGATAAATATTTATTGTTTTAATCATATACAAATTCAGGTTTATCACCTTGCCCGGTAACCCAGGCATACAGCTGTTCCATCTGACGGGCGACGACATCTATGGAATATTTATCCTTCACCAACCGGCGTCCCCGTTTCCCCATGGTCTGTAAATCTTCTTTATCCAGCGATAAAGCCTCCCGTACTGCTACCGTCAAACTATCCACATCATTTTTTACCCACCAACCGCACCGTTCTGTTTCCAGTTCTTTCCAGGGAGAACCGGTCGATGCTATGACCGGGATTTCCTGCAGCAAAGCTTCCGGTACGATCATTCCGAAATTTTCAAAATCGCTCGGCACCACCAGACAAGTCAACGAAGCCAGTAATCTGTTTTTTTCTATTCCGGATACCCAACCGGAAAAACGAACATCAGACAATTGAAGACGTTCCACTTCCTTTTTCAAAAAAGCGACATAATCCGGATCACCGTTTCCCATAATCAACAGTTCACCCGGTTCCTTCAAACGTTTCCATATTTCCAGCAGACGTTCCACCCGTTTGCGGGGATGTAAACGTCCCAAATAGCCTATTCGTTTCTTTCCATCCGCCCAAAGAGGTTTCGCTACTTCACATGGTTCCAGCGGATTCGGAATAACGGCTACGGGATTGGTAAATCCCAATGCCCAATAATGCTCCATCTCTTCCATGCAAGTGACATGCGTACAGGCAGCTTTCTGCAATAACCGCCGTTCATAGAGCAACAACGATATTTTCTTGATCCATGAAGAATGCTTCATGGCCTCCGGATACATACCGCCACGCAAAGTGACCACATAGGGACGAGAGTTTTTTCGGGCATATCGTCCTGCAGCATATCCCGGATATTGCCATAACTCCTGAATATGATAAACATCCACATCCGGAATCGATGATAATGTTTTCGGAAAAACCGTTGCATATCCCCAACGTTCATAGTAAAAAGGAGGGACAGGCAGATAATGAATAAACGGTTCCGTAGATATCGGTGTTTCTCCGCCAAGTATCTGTCTGGTTAATATCTGCGTGTCTACTCCCAAACCATTTAGCCCTTTAACAGTCTGGTAAGTGGAATAAGCAGGCCCTCCATGAGTTAAACTCATGGAATTTATGACATGTACAACTTTCATTTCTATATATATTGAATTTTATTTTGACCGATTGGTTTTCTTTACATGTGCCGGATTCCCCACAATCACAGAATCGTCAGGGAAAACTCCGCAAACAACGCTACCCGCCCCTACAATGCAACGATCCCCCAACACTGTCCCTTTGCAAATAATCACATTCATGCCGATAAAACAATCGTTGCCGATACGTACAGGCTTTTTACGAATGGAAGCCCGGTCGTTTATCCGTCGCGCAGCAACGTCCATGGGATGAAAATCGCTATCCATTATGATTGTATTGGCACCTATCTGTGTGTTATCGCCGATCTCGATCGATTCGAGTGCATAGATAGTAGAACCGGATAAAGCAAGATTGTTACCCAGGCGAATAACTCCGCCGTCACGCGCTACAAAAATGGCATATTGATGCATACCCGCCAGATTGGATAAAGGATGGCTGTTGATTCTAATATTTCGCCCCCAGTAAATATGGGAACCTTTAAAAGCATAGATAATCGTAAAACCGTTGAAGGTTACTCTTCCGGATAAGCGCAGTTTTTCCTTCCAATAAAAAAGATAAAAAAAAATAGTACGAAGCATTCCGATTAAGAATTTAATTATATTATTACCAGTCCATCCGCTTTCCTATCAACTCAAAAAACTTTTCATTCCATGGTTTAAAATATTCTTTTAGGAATTGTTTATACTCAGCAGGTACCTGCTGAGTATAAACTCCAACATTGGAGTTTTCCAACTCATTCTCCGGCCAATCATAATGAGGAATTTCCAAAAAGTCTTCTATGGCTGATAAGGTTTCCCGCTTCTTTTCTTTCAGGTCTTTACTATCCAAAATCAAGAACTGATCCGGGTTAAAATATTGATAATATCGCTCCAATTGCTCATTATAGAAGCCATGCCGAATCATATCGGGGTAATGAAAAGCAGAGGGTAAACGAGAGCCTGTTTCCTTCATTTTTCGAAACTCTTCTTCTACGAACCAACGAAAAGGATACCTGTCCGGTTGTTTTAAACAATCGAAATATTCACGATCCGGATCTTCCCGTACACATAGATTCTTTTCTATTGCATAACGGCATCCCATATTATACTCGGATATAGCCCGGCTAACAGGCTCACGAACCAAAAAGATCATTTTAATCTGAGGATTATACCGGTAAATACGTGCCGGAACCTCTTCTTCATAAATATAGTCGGGAGTAGCTTCGAAGAATAGACAATTTCCTCTGTTTTTTAAGAACTTATTAAAACAATAATATTCCACTATTCTCTTCAATCCCAGTTTCTCTTTATAATACTTCGTAAAAAGCAAAGGCTCCTTATTATTCGAACCGGTGCAAAACGGATGCTTATTCATATAAGCAGACAAAGCTGTTGTTCCACATTTCTGGGCGCCAATAATCATAAAATCTATTTTTTTATTCGACTGCCCCAGTAAATAAATACACAAAATTTTGATCCAATATTTAAATATCATTTTCATATCATGTAGTAAATTATTCTCATTCATTATACATTAGTTATTTTTTAGGGACAGAAAAAGATATTTTATCTCATAAAATGAAAAAAGCAGAACAGGTAGCCTGAAATATACGGCAAAAGCTTTATACGCAGATCCGAATGATTTAAACAAATATTTTTTGAATTTGCCTCTATCGACCTGTGACATCAGCCATTCCATTTGTTTATAACGTTCTTTCCACGATAGCCGGTCATGCACATGAAGTATGCCTGCAAGCGTTTGAAAAACCATAGTTACATACATATCATCTATATGATTCTTTACAACCGGATCATCGATATTCTTCGCTTTTACAAAACCGAAAATGCTATCATATATCCTTAGGTTCGAATCTGTTAAGAAATTATTATATCTTGCACTTACCGATAGCGATTCACCCCGTCTGACAACATGATATAAAAAATATGGAACTCCCTTTACTTTGTTTATATACCGCAAATAAACGAAATTAAAGATTGTATCTTCACCCCAGCTGATACCGGAAGGGAAGCGGATTCGATGTTTTTCTATCACACATCTATTATATAACTTACCGACCGGGCCTCTCAATAGGTCTCCGCTAATAAAATGATCAATCAAGAGATCGGTCACCTCATTATCCAACAAATACAATCTGTCACTTTTCACAAACAGATTCATACGGTCCATCCCTTCCAGTTGCAAACCACAGAGCGGAAGCATATCATCCTCACTGACAGACTCGTATAATAATTGTAAATAATTATCCTCCACCCAATCATCACTATCTATAAATGCGATGTATTTCCCTTGTGCCTGTTCCAATCCATGATTACGGGCATCTGAAACTCCTTTATTCGGTTGACAAAATATCCGAAAACGGGAATCTTTCCCGGCATACCGACGACATACGGAAAACGTATCATCAGTCGAACCGTCATCGATCAAAATACACTCCCAACACGTAAACGTCTGATTTAAAACTGAGTCTAAACAATAAGCCAGACAATCCCCCCTGTTATAAATAGGAATAATCACCGATATTAAAACATCTTTTTTAGTTTTCATTCTACCTCTTTTTAACATTTCATTCAAATATACCCCTGATATATTACCCTATCTTCCGGATATGCTTTCATGATCATACTCCGGATATCTTCGGACATCGCATAATCTCTTGCAATCGACACTCTGTTTTGATAATCGGACAGCTCTAAAAGTTCCAGTAGTTTTTTCCAATCACTTTCAGATTCATACTGAAAAACCTCAACATTCTTTCCTAAAAAATAACTTTGAGGATTTAACCAGGGTATTCTCTTATTACGTAAATAAAAATCCTGATCGGAACATCTAAGAATTTGATAACAGATATCGTTTACGGAAGCCGTACTGAGCTTCCGTAAACGATATGTCTTAAGACATATCGTACGCAGATAAATCTTTCTTAAAAGATTTGATTCCTGATACTCATCCAACATGATTACCGGAAGTTGTGGAAACCTTCCCACATTATTTGAATGCTTTGTCAATTCCTTAACAGCAGAATAAAAACGATTATAAGGATTACGTACCATCACAACAATCCGGTATTCCTCCCATTCCGGAATAAAACGCGGTAAATCTTTATAAGTAATATGCCCCAGATCCGTTCCATTTTTACGATCGTATGCCTTCCACCATTTCGTAGCATCTGTCTTTCCATATTTTTCAATATAAATATTTCTCAGAAAAGTCCCTCCGCATTTAGGATTATGCAAGTATATTACCTTGCGCTCTTTATCGACAATCATAATAGTACAATTATATTTATTAATCTAATAACCAATCCGCTTTCAGTATCGGAGAATGTGCTAAGAGTTCCGTAACTTTAGCTAACCGTTTATGCAAAGGGATCATGCGAGCAAACAAATCCCTCCGTTCTTCTATTGTCAGTGCCAGACGTAATTGGGACAGTATCTGCCCTATTTCTCTAAGCAAAGTAGCTTCATAAACTTCCAGGCGGCTAAAACGGGTGGCAGCTTTCATATAGTCGATAAATGCCTCACGCCCCATCTGACAAAGCAGGGAATCCGGGTCATGTTTCGGTTCGAGAACAATCCGTCCGACAGAAAAACCTTTTCCGGACAACAGGCGTGCCGATTTTATAGCATTCGTCTGACCGGCCTCGTCGCCATCGAGCATCACAATAGCATACCGGGTATACCGGCTGAGTAAAACCATTTGTTGCTCGGTCAGCGCGGTTCCACACAAGGCTACAGTATTACGAAACCCGGCAGCATGCATGGCAAGCACGTCTTTATACCCTTCGGTGATATACACAAAACCATGCTGCCGGATCGCTTCCTGTGCCTGATACAACCCATACAGAATCTCTCCTTTATGATAGACCGGACTATCCGGCGAATTGACATATTTACGGATATCAGTTCCTTTCGTTTCCCCCCGGTAACGACCGGCAAATGCAACCAGTTCACCCCGTTCGTTGCGAACAGGAAAAATCAGACGATCTGCGAAAGAGTGATAGTCATAAGGCAGAGACGAAGGAGCAATACCGACTTCAAACACCTGGTAAGTACTTTGCAATTGATCATTTTCCGGAACATACTCCTTTAAAAGCCCCTGCATCATTTGATGATTACGCAGCAAATGATCTCTGGCTGCCTGGCTGACAATATCTGTCGACACCGATCGGCTTTTGTTTTTTACCGGTAAAGGCTTTGCCGATAAATAATCATCTTCACCCGACAATCCGTACCATCCGGCCAGTATCTTCAATACCTGATGGAAGTCGCACCCTTCCATCTTCTGTACAAACTTAAACACATCGCCTCCTTCACCGCAAACAAAGCATTTGTAATACTGTTTCTTCACATTGACACAGAACGACGGATGCCGATCATCATGGAATGGACAAAGCCCCGTCAAAGTATTGGCCGAACCGCCGTTCTTACGCAACGGCAGATAACGTTCGATTACATCCTCCAATCGGATGACTGCTAATATTTGTTCTTTAAGATTCATGGGATAAATTTCCTGATTACCAATCCATACGGTAACCGATCATATCAAAAAATTTCTCGTTCCAAGGTTTATAAAACTCATATAACATTTGTTTACACTCATCAGATATCTGATGAGTGTAAACTCCAATGTTGGAGTTTACCTTTTTCTCATTTTCCCAATTACAATGAGGTATATTCAAGAAAGATTCAACCTGTTTCAACGTTTCTATCGGTCGATACTTCAAATCTTTATTTTCCAAAATCAAGATTTGTTCCGGTTTAAAGTACTGATAATACCATTTTAACTGTTCACAATACAAACCTCGTCGAACAAAATCCGGGAATAAAACTGTAGAAAAACTAAAAGAACCTGTTTCTTTCATTATTTTCAATTCTTCTCCTACGAACCATGATAAAGGATAGTGATCAGAATCTAACAATTTATCTTTATATTTCCCTTCAGGATCTTCCCATATTGCTATATTCTCTACCATCAAATTACGTATAAAAAAATATTCGGAAATAGCACGTGAAACGGGTTCACGAACTAAAAGTATCAATTTCATGTCCGGATTATAACGATAAATACGTTCTGCAACTTCTTCCAGATAAATATTTTCAGGCGTAGCTTCAAATAAGAAATGTTTTCTACTTCTAAAAAAAATCTCCTTGGGATTAAAATAAGAAATCGAATGAAAAACATTAAAATGCTTTTCATACCTAAGAGAAAACATTCGGGTTTCTTTTCTATTTGGAGCAATACAATACGGATGTTTTTTCAAACAGTCAAACAGGGCTGTTGTACCACATTTTTCAGCTCCAATAATTACAAAATTCAGTTTGCGGATTTTCCAGGCAGTTAACAACCAATAATGTATATTCCTTAAACACTTAATTTTATTTATCATAACTCTTATTTTTGAGATAAGATTTCAGCTTTTGATATTCTTCCTCATATCCGAATGTCTCGAAATCTTTCTTATACTTCCAGTACACCAGTCTCGCCGTGAAAGGAGTATAATAATCCATCCAGTTTTTCCCGGTCTTAGAAGCTGCCCGGTTGGAATGTTCCAATGGAAGAAAATTAAAGCGTTCACGTATCGGCTCATATTCAGTTGTTATATTTTCTATCTTCCCGACAAAATCGGCCAGGCACGTATTATCCTTATCATATATTAACCTGTACTGTCCGGCAAAATGTGGCTCGGCAAAACTATCTGGAAGCAGAAAAATTCTCCGGACAAACCGGCTAAAATCACGTACCCGAATTATACGACTAAATAAATAGTAGTTCCAACATGGGTCATCCGGATGTTGAATACATTTATCCTCGAAACAGGAAACCAAACGTTTAAAAGGATTTCGTACAAATGTAAATTTATAATACTCCTTCATCTCTGTACTCAATTCTATCGTAGAATTCTCCGATAACGAATTGATATCCGGCTGTTTCCCAAACATGGATTCTTTTATGGAAGTACAAGCCACTTTCGGATTATTCAAGTAAACTACCTCTCTTTCCCGATCAAAGACAAATGTTCTGTGTAATCTTCCCCATTTCTTAATACTTCTATACGTATAATAGATTCGGGCACAGTAGGAACGAATTCTTTTTACTAATAAATTATTAGAATATAGGGTATTACCCCCCCCCGTTTACAATTATTAACATTATCCATAATTTTATTTGTCTTATTCCTGCAATCTTTT